>NZ_CATKPV010000062.1:0-515970 GCF_949768135.1 Bacillus sp. IT-79MI2
CCTAAAATAAAAATTGACGTTTCACGTTGTTTGTTTCGTTTAGTTTTCAAAGTTCAACATCGCGTTTCAGCGACTTTTATAATATAACACAGTATATTATTTTCGTCAACAAGTTTTTTCGATAACTTGTATCTCTCATTTGCTGACTCTGCCTATTATATAGACTTTCCCATCTCTATGCAAGTATTATTCTAAAAAAAATAAGAGAGGGAAAATCCCCACTCTTATTCTTCAGAAGCCTCTTCGCTTCCATCTTCTTCTTCATCTTTTTGCGCTTTTGCTACTGTTGCTACTTCTTGTTCATTTTCCAAACGGATTAATCGTACACCTTGCGTATTACGACCCATTTGAGAAATTTGATCAACTGGCATACGGATAATAATACCCGCAGCTGTAATTAGCATAATATCTTCTTCGCCAGTTACAGACTTAACTGCTACTAATTTACCGTTTTTATCTGTGATATTACATGTTTTTAAACCTTTACCACCGCGACTTTGTAGACGATATTCATCAACCGGTGTACGTTTTCCGTAACCATTTTTGGTTACAATTAAAACGTTCATATCCTCTTCAACAATTTCCATACCTACAACTTGGTCTTCATCACCTAGTGTAATAGCTTTTACACCTGCCGCATTACGTCCCATTGAACGAACATCTTGCTCATTGAAACGGATTAACATACCGTTACTTGTTCCAACAATAATATCCTTATCACCAGATGTTAAGCGTACAGAGATTACTTCGTCCTCTTCACGAAGGGAAATTGCAATTAAACCATTCGTACGTATATTGGCAAATGACGAAAGAGGCGTTCTCTTAGAAATACCTTGTTTTGTTGTGAAGAATAAGAATTGATCATCACCAAATTCACGGATTGGAATAATAGCGTTAACCCACTCACCTTTATCTACTCCTAACAAATTAATAATTGGTATACCTTTTGCCGTACGGCTATACTCTGGAATTTCATATCCTTTTGTACGGTATACTTTACCTTTGTTTGTGAAGAATAGAATATGATCATGTGTAGACGTTGTCAATAAATGCTCAACAAAGTCATCATCATTCGTACCCATTCCTTGTACACCACGTCCCCCACGGTTCTGTGTTTTGTACGTAGAAGCTGGTAACCTTTTGATATAACCATTATGAGTAAGTGTGATAGCTATATTTTGCTCTGGGATTAAATCCTCGTCTTCAATTGATTCCATACCACCAATTGTAATTTCTGTTCTTCTTTTATCATTAAAGCGTTCTTTTACTTCTATTAATTCTTCACGAATAATTTCAAGAACCTTTTCTTCATCCGCTAAGATGGCCTTTAATTCAGCAATTAACTTCATTAGGTCTTGATATTCTTGTTCAATTTTTTCACGTTCTAGTCCTGTTAAGCGTTGCAGACGCATATCTAAAATTGCTTGCGCTTGTTTTTCACTTAAACCGAAACGTTCCATCAATCCTTGTTTTGCAATATCAGCAGTCTTTGAACTACGAATTAAAGTAATTACTTCATCAAGGTGATCTAATGCAATTCGTAACCCCTCTAAAATATGAGCCCGAGCTTCCGCTTTCTCTAATTCATAAGCAGTACGCCTACGAATAACTACCTGTTGATGCTCTAAATAATAATATAAAGTTTGTTTTAAGTTTAATACTTGTGGCTCCCCATTCACGAGCGATAACATATTAATACCGAAGCTTGTTTGAAGCGCCGTATGTTTATATAAATTATTTAATAGTACGTTTGCATTTGCATCACGGCGTACTTCCATGACAATACGCATACCATTTCGATCTGACTCATCGCGTAAATCTGTAATACCTTCGATTTTTTTATCGCGAACTAACTCTGCAATTTTTTCAATTAATCGAGCTTTATTCACTTGATAAGGCAGCTCTGTTACAATAATTGCTTGTTTTCCATTTGCCTTTTCTTCAATTTCAACTTTAGCACGAAGTATAATAGAACCGCGACCTGTTTCATACGCTCTTCGAATTCCACTTCTCCCTAAGATTAGACCCGCCGTTGGAAAATCTGGTCCCGGAATAAATTCCATTAATTCCGCAATAGTAATGTCAGGATTATGACTCAATGCTAGCACGCCATCAATTACTTCTCCAAGTTGATGAGGCGGAATATTTGTTGCCATACCAACCGCGATACCTGTCGTACCGTTTACTAATAAGTTAGGAAAGCGTGCTGGTAATACAATTGGTTCTCTTTCAGAACCATCATAGTTATCTTGATAGTCAATTGTATTCTTTGTAATATCACGTATTAATTCCATGGAGATTTTAGACATTCTTGCTTCTGTATAACGCATCGCTGCCGCCGAATCACCATCAACAGAACCGAAGTTACCATGTCCATCAACAAGCATATAACGTTGACTAAAATCTTGTGCCATACGTACCATTGTTTCGTAAACGGCTGAATCACCATGCGGGTGATACTTACCAATTACTTCACCAACAATACGCGCTGATTTTTTATATGCTTTATCAGCAGTAATCCCTAAATCATTCATTGCGTATAAAACCCTGCGATGCACAGGTTTTAACCCATCACGAACATCTGGTAGTGCACGAGATACGATAACACTCATTGCGTAATCTAAAAATGAGGTACGCATTTCATGACTAATATTAATTTCTCGAATTCGTGCTTGTTGTTGATTGTCTGACATCAACGAGCACCTCCTCTTACATTTCCGTTACATATACATTGATTTATATGTAGAAGACAGGAATGCTTAGATTCCTGTCATTACTTACTTAAATATCAAGGTTTTTCACGTATTTTGCATTTTCTTGGATAAAATTACGGCGTGGCTCTACTTTATCACCCATTAAAATTTCAAACGTTTCATCTGCTTCAATTGCATCTTGCAGAGAAACTTGAAGTAATGAACGTACTTCTGGATCCATTGTCGTTTCCCATAATTGAGTCGGATTCATTTCCCCAAGACCTTTGTAACGCTGAATACCAGGTTTTGGCTGAGCTGGTAACTCTGCTAATATCTTTTCAAGCTCTTTATCGTTATAAGCATATTGAATTTTTTTCCCTTGTTGCACTTTAAACAATGGTGGTTGTGCAATATATATATAACCATGTTCAATGATTTGACGCATATAACGATAGAAGAACGTTAATAATAGAGTACGAATATGCGCACCATCAACATCGGCATCGGTCATAATAATAACTTTATGATAGCGGGCTTTTTCAATATCAAAATCCCCACCGATATTTGTACCAATCGCTGTGATAATCGTACGTACTTCATCATTAGATAAAATCTTATCTAAGCGTGCCTTTTCAACGTTAATAATTTTACCCTTAAGTGGTAAAATCGCTTGAAAGTGGCGATCGCGTCCTTGTTTTGCAGAACCTCCTGCAGAATCTCCCTCTACGATGTAAATTTCACTAATCGAAGGATCTTTAGAAGAACAGTCTGCAAGCTTCCCTGGCAAACTAGATACTTCCAGCGCACTCTTTCGACGCGTTAATTCACGTGCCTTCTTCGCTGCTACACGTGCACGTGCCGCCATTGTTCCTTTATCCACAATCTTACGAGCAACATTTGGATTCTCAAGTAAAAACTTTTCGAACGCTTCTGAGAAAACAGACTCTGTAATCGTTCTCGCTTCACTATTTCCAAGTTTTGTTTTCGTTTGTCCCTCAAACTGTGGATTCGGATGTTTGATGGAAACAATCGCTGTTAGTCCTTCACGTACATCTTCACCTGTTAGGTTACTATCAGCATCTTTTAAGATGTTATTTTTTCGTCCATAATCATTTATTACACGCGTTAGGGCCGTCTTGAAACCAACCTCATGTGTACCGCCTTCATACGTATGAATATTATTCGTAAATGAATAAATATTGTTTGTATAACCTTCGTTATATTGAAGAGAAACTTCAACTTGAATTCCATCTTTCGAACCCTCTACATATACAGGTTCTTCATGAATCGGTTGCTTCGAGCGGTTTAAATGCTCAACATAAGATTTAATTCCACCTTCATAATGGAACTCTTTCTTCTGCTTATTTTCGCGTTTATCTTCAATTATTAATTTAATATTACGATTTAAAAATGCTAGTTCACGCATACGTGTTGCTAATGTATCAAAATCGTATTCCGTAGTTTCTTTAAAAATTTCTGGATCTGGCTTAAAACGAGTTATTGTTCCTGTATGATCTGTTTCACCAATTACCTTTAAATCTGCGGCTGGGATACCTCGTTCATACTTTTGATAATGAATTTTACCTTCACGATGTACAAATACTTCTAACTCTGTTGATAGAGCATTTACAACAGATGCACCCACACCATGTAAACCACCGGAAACTTTATAACCGCCACCGCCAAATTTACCACCTGCGTGGAGTACAGTCATAATAACCTCTACAGCAGGACGTCCCATTTTTTCTTGTATACCAACTGGAATACCACGACCATCATCCGTCACACGAATACTATTATCTTCTTCGATGCTAACATTAATTTCATCACAGTATCCTGCTAACGCTTCATCAATACTATTATCTACAATTTCCCATACAAGGTGATGAAGACCCTTCCCACTTGTAGATCCAATATACATACCTGGTCGTTTTCGAACTGCTTCCAGTCCCTCAAGTACCTGTATTTGACTTTCATCATATGAATTTTCCTGCATTTGCTTTTGTTCCATTGACACAAAGATCACCTACTTTTCCATTTAAACAGAAATTATGTTCTGTCTATTTCACAATCTACCGTGCCGTTCGTTACATGAATTGTTTTCGCTTGCTTTAACGTTTCGTGTTCAATTCCGTCGACACTCGTCGTTGTCACAAATGTTTGCACTTTTCCTTGAATTGTATTTAAAAGATGTGATTGACGATAATCATCTAACTCTGATAATACATCATCTAATAAGAGGATTGGATATTCTCTAACCTCTGAATAAATCAATTCAATTTCAGCTAACTTTAGGGAAAGTGCGGTTGTTCGTTGTTGCCCTTGTGAACCAAAGACCTGAACATTTTTATCATTAACGAAGAATTGTAAATCGTCACGATGAGGACCAATTAAAGTTGTACCACGAAAAATTTCACGTTGTTTCACAGATTGAAAACTTTCATAGTATACTTCTTTTATTTTCGACAAATCCATTGATTCTGATACATCTACGCTCGGTCTATAGACTATTTCTAGTTCCTCTAATCCTCTACTAATGCCGCGATGGATTGGAGCAGCCCATTCTTGTAATAAATGCAGAAACTCAAAACGTTTTTGCAAAATTTTCGCACCATGTTCAATGAGTTGCAGTGTAAATACATCCAACATCGTTTCCTCATTTTTACTATTCCCTTGCATTTTTTTTAGCAAGTGATTTCGCTGCGTGAGCACTTTTTGATATTGACTTAACTCATACAAATAGACAGGAGCTATTTGTCCAAGTTCCATATCTAAAAAGCGTCTTCGTACTTGAGGGCTTCCTTTTACAAGATTTAAATCTTCTGGGGCAAACATAACAACATTCATTTCACCAATATATTGGCTTAACCTTTGTTGTTCTAGTTGATTTAATTTTGCCTTCTTCCCTTTTTTAGAAATATTTAATTCTAAAGACAAGGAACTGTTTCGCTTTTGTAATCTACCTTTTATTTTACCATAATCCTCATCCCACCGGATAAGTTCACGATCGTTCGAAGTTCGATGAGACTTGGCCATCGCTAATACATAAATAGCTTCCATCAAATTCGTTTTCCCTTGAGCATTTTCACCAATAATTACATTCACTTTATCCTCAAAGGAGAGATCCAGATATTCATAATTGCGATAATTTTTTAATTGTAATTCTTTAATATACAAAGGGCTCCCCCTTTATGCTTGAACTTGAAATGTTCCGTTCCCCGGAATTTCAACAATATCATTTGCATATAACTTTCGGCCTCTTCTATTTTCAAGCTCTTGATTGACATACACTTCGTACTCTTGTAAGAACCATTTAACAGCACCGCCTGTATCAATTACATCAGCTAACTTTAAAAATTGTCCCAGTGTAATGTACTCAGTTGAAATCTTAATACGTTTCATAAAATCGCTCACTTTCTGAAAGTGTTCATTCTTTCATTGTACTAAATAAACCTGCATTAGGAAAGTAATACCCCGAAAATCAAATAAGGGCCACTAGCATATTCAAACTAGTAACCCTCACTCTCGCTTAGTAAGTACGAACTGGTAAAATTAATTGGATGATAGAATCATCATTTACTGTACGAATTAAGAATGGTCTCATCGCTCCAGTAAAACTAATTTTAATTTCTGTACTGTCTAACGCTTTTAATGCATCCATCATATATTTTGCACTAAAGGAGATTTTTAATTCTTCCCCTTCTATTTTTTCACATTGAACTTCCTCTACTACTTTTCCGATTTCTGGTGAATTTGAAGAAAGTTCTAGCATTTGTTGTTCTAATGTCGATAATTTTACAACATTATTGCGACCATCCCTTGCTAGTAAAGAAGCACGATCAATTGCTTGTAAAAACTCTTTTGTATTTACAAATATGTCGGTTTTACTTTCTGCCGGAATTAAACGTGTTGTATCCGGGTAATTCCCTTCTAACAACCTTGAGAAGAATAATAAATGTTTAGTTCGGAATAATACTTGATACTCCGTAATGACAATATCCACCATTTCTTCAGACTCATCTAGAATTTTGCTCAATTCATTTAAACTTTTACCAGGGATAACAACATTCGCTTGAAATTCATCAGAAATTGTATGACCTTCAATCTTTGCTTTACGAAGTGCTAACCTGTGACTATCTGTTGCAATACAAGTCAATTTGCTGTTATATACTTTCCAGTTTACACCTGTCAAGATCGGACGAGTTTCAGAACTTGAAACCGCAAATACAGTTTGACGAATCATATGTTTTAGTAAATCTGTCGGGATTTTAAATACATGATGTTCTTCAATTTGCGGTAATAATGGGTATTCAGCGGCATCTAAACCATTTAGATTAAACTCTGACTTTCCAGATTTTATTTTTGTCATAAAATGATTTTCCACAGAGATTTCTACTGTTTCTTTTGGTAATTTTTTTACGATCTCACTAAAATATTTTGCTTGTAAAACAATGCTCCCCGATTGTGCAATTTCAACAATTTCTTTTCCATTTTCTTCAACTGGAATAAAAGATTCAATCGAAATATCAGCATCGCTTCCTGTTAATGTAACACCTTCTTCAGTTGCTACAACTTTAATTCCTGTAAGTATGGGAATAGTTGTACGAGAGGAAACTGCCTTCATTACATCTTGTACACTTCTTACAAGATAGTCTTTTTGAATTGTAAAACGCATAGCGAAAACCTCCGGCAAGTATAAGATTTTATTTATTTAATAAATATAAAAAAATAGTAGTAATAGTAATAGGGCTTGTGGATATGTGGATAACTCCATTTAGAGACGGAAAAACAGTCTATCTACATGTGGATAGACTGTGTGTAAAACAAGGGAAGTTATTCACACTATTCAGCTACTACTTTAAAATATCATTGATTTCCTCAACTTGTTTTTGTAGTTGTGTATCAGTTTTTAATAGTTTTGAAATTTTTTCGTGCGCATGGATGACTGTTGTGTGATCACGTCCACCAAATTCTTCACCAATTTTAGGTAAAGATGAATCTGTTAACTCACGTGATAGATACATTGCAATTTGGCGAGGGAATGCGACTGATTTTGTGCGTTTTTTTGCTTTAAAGTCTTCTAGTTTAACTTGAAAAACATCTCCAACGGCTTTTTGAATATCATAAATAGAAATAATCTTTGGTTTAGAATTTGGAATAATATCTTTAAGTGCTTCGGCAGCTAAATCCGCATTAATATCTTTATTAATTAAAGATGAATAAGCAACAACTCGAATAAGTGCACCTTCTAGTTCACGAATGTTCGAGTCGATTTGATTTGCGATATAGAGCATGACTTCATTTGGGATATCAAGGCCTTCTGCTTTCGCTTTTTTTCGTAAAATCGCAATTCTCGTCTCTAAATCTGGCGGTGTAATATCTGTAATAAGTCCCCACTCAAAACGGGAGCGAAGGCGATCTTCTAATGTCGGGATCTCTTTTGGCGGTCGGTCGCTTGAGATTACAATTTGCTTGCTTTCTTCATGTAGCGCATTAAATGTATGGAAGAACTCTTCTTGTGTTTGTTCTTTTCCAGCAAGAAATTGAATATCATCTATAAGCAAGACATCGACATTACGGTATTTATTACGAAAATCGACAGCTTTATTATCACGAATAGAGTTAATAAATTCATTTGTAAATTTTTCTGATGACAGATAAACAACCTTAGCATTCGGATTATGTTCAATGACATAATGACCAATTGCATGCATTAAGTGTGTTTTTCCAAGCCCGACTCCCCCATAAATAAATAGCGGGTTATATGCTTTTGCCGGTGCTTCAGCAACTGCTAATGAAGCTGCATGAGCAAAACGGTTCCCAGAGCCAATAACAAATGTATCAAACGTGTATTTTGGATTTAACATGCTCTGTGGTAAGTGATTAGACTCATCATTTATTCTTTTCTTTTTAGCAGGAGGATAGTCAATCTCCTCTTCAGTTTGACTTTGGGGAATAATAAAGCGAATTTCTAGCTTTGCTCCTGTTAAATCATAAAGTGTTTCTGAAATTAGCTCTGAATAATGAGATTCTAGCCAGTCACGAGCAAATTCATTTGGAGCTGTAATCGTTAATATATCTTTTTTCAAAGCATGTGCTTTGGTTGATTTCAACCATGTCTCATAACTTGGTTTACTGACCTTTTTTTCTAGTTCTTTCAAAGCACTATTCCATAAATCAGAGATATTTTCCAAAGGTGTCCCTCCTTTACAAAGATGGTAAAAGAATAAGGTTGTGCAACAATTGTACAACCCTGAAATAACAAAAATGTATATTTATACGAAACGTATTTTAAAACCTAAAAACGTCGTTTGTATACGAGATAGAGTTTTCGACAAAAAACACAAATGTGGACAACTATTTACCCACATGTGATTATAACTGTCCACATGTTATGCACAATTTGTGGATAAATTAAACTTGTGGAAAACTTGTCCAAGGTGAAAACACAACTATAATATCAAAAAAAGATAGCGATAGCAATGAATTTCAGAAAGTTATCCACAAAATCAATACCTTGTGGAATAAACTTGTCCACAATACGATATACTGTGTAAAAGTGAAAAAAAAATTTGTGGATACAAAAAAATGAAAAATACATTATCCACAAAGAAATAAAACAGCTGTGAAATAAATTGTGAATAGGTTCAAAATGAATATTTGATGAAAATTTGGAGAACCATTGACATTTTCCTAGTTGATTAACTATAATTTATAAGACTGTCTTTAACAGATATTCCTCAGGGAGGTGTCATATAATGAAAAGAACTTACCAACCAAATAAACGTAAGCGCAGCAAAGTACATGGTTTCCGCAGCCGTATGAGCACAGCGAACGGACGTAAAGTGCTAGCAGCTCGTCGTCGTAAAGGAAGAAAAGTATTATCTGCGTAGACCACTGATCGTTCAGTGGTCTTTTTTTCTAGTAATAATGAATTTCCACTGATGAAATACAGGAGTGTCAATTGATATGAAGAAAAAAAATCGTATAAAGAAAAATGATGAATTTCAGGCTGTTTTTCAAAATGGAAAATCAAATGCAAATCGTCAGTTTGTGGTCTATCAGCTTGAAAAAGCGGAGCAATCATACTTTCGCATTGGTCTTTCCGTTAGCAAAAAGTTAGGAAATGCAGTAGTACGTAATCGAATTAAGCGTATGATTCGCCAATCGATTGCAGAATTAAAAGATGAGATAGATTCTGGAAAAGATTTTGTTATAATAGCAAGGAAGCCTTGTGCAGATATGACATACGAACAATTGAAGAAAAGCTTAATTCATGCCTTTAAGCGCTCTGGTATTAAAATAACAAACAAGTAGCGTAGGAAAAGGAAAATGAATTACACTATATACATACCGAAACAAGGAGGAGCAGGCTGTGAAAAAAAAGATAGGATTACTAGTCATGGTTATTGCTTTAATGGCAATTGCTACTGGCTGTAATGAAACGAATCAGCCGATTACACCGAAAAGTACAGGGATCTGGAATGAATATTTCGTATACCCGCTTTCTCAGTTAATCACATATTTTGCAAACTTATTTGGTAGTAATTATGGTTTAGCGATTGTTGTCACAACTCTTATCATTCGTTTTGCATTGTTACCATTAATGATTAAGCAGACGAAGAGTACGAAGGCAATGCAAGCATTGCAACCAGAAATGGCGAAGTTAAAAGAGAAATATAGTTCTAAAGACCAAGCAACGCAGCAAAAGTTACAACAAGAAATGATGCAGTTGTATAAAACACACGGTGTAAATCCATTAGCGGGTTGTTTACCAATTTTTATTCAAATGCCAATTTTATTCGCATTTTACCATGCAATTATGAGAACGGCAGAGATTAAGCAACATAGCTTCTTATGGTTTGATTTAGGACATGCGGATCCGTACTATATCCTTCCAATTGTTGCGGCAATCACAACATTTATTCAGCAAAAACTTGCAATGGCAGGTACTGCTGGACAAAATCCACAAATGGCAATGATGATTTGGCTTATGCCAATCATGATTTTAGTCTTTGCAATTAACTTCCCAGCAGCATTATCACTATATTGGGTAGTTGGTAACATCTTTGGTATCGCTCAAATGTATATGATCAAAGGGCCTGAAATTAAGGCTAGTAAGGCAAGAGGATCAAGCAAGTGAGTATAATTACTGCTAAAGGACAAACAGTCGAGCTGGCAGTACAAGATGCTTTAAGACAATTAAAAGTTTCAAGGGATCAAGTAGACGTGAATGTGATTGATGAGGGAAAGAGAGGATTTCTAGGTTTTATAGGGAATCGTCCAGCTATCGTGGAAGTTGTAATGAAGAAAGATCCCATTCAAGAAGCTGAGCAATACTTACAAAGTGTTGTTCAGGAAATGGGTGTGGATGTGATGATTACGAAAAATGTAAAGGGGCGAGAAATTGAGTTTACACTTTTTGGAAAAGATGTAGGGGTATTGATCGGAAAAAGAGGACATACATTAAATTCTTTACAATATTTAACAAAACTTGTTGCGAATCGCACTACAAAGCAATATATTGGTATCACAATTGATGCTGAAAACTATCGTAGTAAGAGGAAAGATACGTTAGAATCGCTTTCTTATCGATTAGCAAAACAGGTAACGGTAACTAAAAAAAATGTTGTGTTAGAACCAATGCCTTCTTTTGAGAGAAAAATTATTCATCAAGCATTGTCCAATCATCCAAATGTAATTACAACTTCCGAAGGGAAAGAACCACATCGACATGTTGTAATATCTTCCAAATAACCGGTTACTCATTCGAGTACCGGTTTTTTTTTCTTGTTAATTTATGAAAAATAGATTGTGGATAACTAAAAAACACTAAACTTATCCACTGTGAATAAGTTTAGTGTTTTTTACATGAGGACATAATAAAATGAGTTATTATTCTTTTGTAGATAGGTTCGTTATGGTATCCTAATAGTTTAGTGAAGGAAAAAATCATGTTGAAATAGAGAGAAATAAGCAAGTGAGGTGAAAGGACATGGATTTTGATACAATTGCTGCAATTTCCACGGCACTTGGGGAAGGGGCAATTGCCATTGTTCGAGTAAGTGGAGAGGATGCGATTGAAAAGGTCAATCGCATTTTTAAAGGGAAAGATTTAACGGCAGTTTCTTCTCATACGATTCACTACGGTCATATTGTTGATTTAGATACAGATCAAGTTATCGAAGAGGTAATGGTATCAATTATGCGAGCGCCAAGGACATTTACGCGTGAAAATATTGTAGAAATCAATTGTCACGGTGGTCTTGTTTCTGTAAATAAAGTATTACAACTTATTTTGGCTCAAGGAGTGCGTTTGGCAGAACCGGGTGAATTTACAAAGCGTGCATTTTTAAATGGGCGTATTGACTTATCGCAAGCAGAAGCTGTAATGGATTTGATTCGTGCGAAAACAGATCGAGCGATGAACGTAGCAATGAATCAAATGGAAGGGCGATTATCTAAATTAATCGGTCGCCTTCGTCAGGAAATTTTAGAAACATTAGCTCATGTAGAAGTAAATATAGATTATCCAGAATACGATGATGTCGAAGAAATGACGCACAATATTTTAATTGAAAAAGCCACACATGTTCGCGGTGAAATTAAAACAATATTGGAGACATCTAAGCAAGGGAAAATTTTACGAGAAGGAATTGCAACGGCAATTATCGGAAGACCGAACGTTGGGAAATCCTCGTTATTAAATAGTCTCGTGCAAGAGAAAAAGGCGATTGTGACAGATATAGCAGGAACAACACGCGATGTAATTGAAGAGTATGTCAATGTGCGTGGTGTGCCACTTAAACTTATTGATACGGCGGGAATCCGTGAAACTGAAGATATTGTTGAACGAATCGGTGTAGAACGATCAAAAGAAATGATGGGACAGGCTGATTTAGTTCTAATTGTAGTAAACTATAGTGAAGCATTAACAAATGAAGATGAAGGCTTATTCCGTGCAGTGCAAGGAAAAGACTTTATTGTCATTGTAAATAAAACAGATTTACCAAAGCAAATTGATATGAAACGTGTTACAGAATTAGCAGGTAAAAATCGTATGATCACAACGTCGCTAATTGAAGAAAAAGGTGTAGATGAGCTAGAAAAAGCGATAGCAGATCTATTCTTTGAAGGAACAATTGAGTCAGCAGATATGACGTATGTTTCTAATGCGAGACATATCGGTTTATTAACACAAGCGGAAAAGACAATTGGAGATGCTATTGAGGCAATAGAGAACGGTGTGCCAATTGATATGGTTCAAATCGATCTAACAAGAACGTGGGAAATCCTTGGTGAAATTACTGGTGATACTGTTCATGAAAGCTTAATCGACCAATTATTTTCTCAATTTTGTTTAGGAAAATAACATATAGTTGTTTTAGAAGGATAGATAATTTTAGGAGGAATAATAATGGGATACAATGCCGGTTCTTACGATGTCATAGTAATCGGTGCAGGTCATGCAGGATGTGAAGCTGGGCTTGCAGCAGCACGAATGGGCTCAAAAACATTAATGTTAACAATTAATTTAGATATGGTTGCTTTTATGCCATGTAACCCTTCTGTTGGTGGACCAGCGAAAGGGATTGTTGTACGTGAGATTGATGCATTAGGCGGTGAGATGGGACGAAACATTGATAAAACTCACATCCAAATGCGTATGTTAAATACGGGAAAAGGTCCGGCTGTACGTGCTCTTCGTGCACAAGCGGATAAATTTTCATATCAACATGAATTAAAGAAAACAATTGAAGAAACGCCAAATTTAACATTATGTCAAGGAATGGTAGAGCGTCTAATTGTTGAGGATGATGTATGTAAAGGTGTAATTACACAATCAGGTGCTGAATATACAGCAAAAACAGTTGTAATTACAACGGGTACATTCCTACGTGGTGAGATTATCATGGGCGATTTAAAATACTCAAGTGGTCCGAATAATCAGCAACCATCTATCACATTATCTGAGCATCTAGAGGAACTTGGCTTTGATCTTGTCAGATTTAAAACAGGTACGCCTCCTCGTGTGAATAGCAATACAATTGATTATAGTAAAACGGAAATTCAACCGGGTGATGAAAAACCACGTGCATTTTCTTTTGAAACTACAAAATTTATTATGGATCAAATTCCATGTTGGTTAACATATACAAGTGAAGAGACACATCGTTTAATTGATCGAAACTTGCATCGTTCAGCTATGTATTCTGGTATGATTAAAGGAACAGGTCCACGTTACTGTCCTTCAATTGAAGATAAAGTGGTGCGATTTAACGATAAACCGCGTCATCAAATTTTTTTAGAGCCGGAAGGTCGTAATACACAGGAAGTATATGTACAAGGTTTGTCAACAAGTTTACCGGAAGATGTCCAGCGTGAAATGCTTAAAACGATTCCTGGTTTAGAGAATGTTGAGATGATGCGTACAGGTTATGCGATCGAATATGATGCAATTGTGCCAACTCAGTTGTGGCCGACACTGGAGACGAAAAAAATTAAAAATTTATATACAGCAGGTCAAATTAACGGTACGTCTGGTTACGAAGAAGCAGCAGGACAAGGAATTATGGCCGGAATTAACGCAGCATGCCGCTCTCTAGGGAAGAAAGAGGTTATTTTAGGTCGTTCAGATGCTTATATTGGTGTTTTAATTGATGATCTTGTGACAAAAGGGACAAACGAACCATATCGTCTTTTAACATCCCGTGCTGAATACCGTCTATTATTGCGTCATGATAATGCCGATCTTCGTTTAACAGAAATTGGCCACGAAATTGGCTTAATTCCAGAAGAGCGTTACGGGCGTTTTACTGTGAAAAAGGAACAGATTGAACAAGAAAAATTACGTTTAGAAAGCATTATTATTAAACCACGTCCTGAAGTGCAAGAATTAATTCGCAGTATTGGTGGAAGTGAATTAAAGGATGGAATACGTGCAAGTGACTTACTACGTCGTCCGGAAATGACGTATGAACATATTCGTATTCTTGCGCCAAGTGAAGTGGAAATACACGATGAAATTGCAGAGCAGGTAGAAATTCAAATTAAGTATGAAGGATATATCGAAAAATCCTTACAACAAGTAGAGCGTATGAAGAAAATGGAAAGCAAAAGGATTCCTGTTGATATTGATTATGATGCGATTTCTGGAATCGCTTCTGAAGCAAGACAAAAATTAAAAGATGTTCGTCCTCTTTCTATGGGGCAAGCATCCCGTATTTCCGGAGTAAATCCAGCTGATATTTCCATTTTACTTGTGTATATTGAACAAGGAAAAATTGCGCGAGTATCGAACCAATAAATAATAAGGAGATATGGCAAGATGAACATAGAACAATTTCAATCTATGCTAGGAGAAAGAGGAATTAACCTTTCTCCTAGGCAATTAGAGCAATTTGAAATCTACTTTGAAACATTAGTAGAATGGAATGAGAAAATGAATTTAACAGCTATTACAGAGAAAGAAGAAGTGTATTTAAAACACTTTTTCGACTCGATTACAGCTGCTTTTTATAATGATTTTTCAAAGCCGTTTTCTATTTGTGATGTCGGTGCAGGAGCAGGATTTCCAAGTATTCCATTGAAAATTTGTTTCCCGCATTTAAAAGTAACGATTGTAGATTCATTGCAAAAACGTATCAATTTTTTAAATCATTTAGCCCAAAAATTAGAGCTAAGTGATGTTGCGTTTTGTCATGATCGTGCTGAAACATTTGGGAAAAAAGAAGGTGTACGTGAATCGTTTGATATCGTGATGGCGCGTGCGGTAGCACGTCTTTCTGTATTGAGTGAGTTATGTTTACCCCTTGTAAAAGTAGGTGGGACATTTATCGCTATGAAAGGTGCAGCTGCCAATGAAGAGATTGAAAATGGTAAGTATGCTTTAGAAATACTTGGCGGTGAACTAAAAGAGATTTCTACTTTCCAATTACCATTTGAAGAAAGTGAACGTAATATTTTAGCAATCGTGAAAAAGCGCAAAACACCAAAGAAATATCCGCGTAAGCCAGGGACACCCAATAAATTACCTATTGAAAAATAAATCTTATTAGACGTAAGATTAAATTATATAAATGAAAACGTAAATGTTTCATAGGAAACATTTCTGTGTAGGACATTCAATAGGCCCAAAGGTGGTGGAATATGTATGAAAAATACGTTTTCTCGTTTATTTGGCTTTGGAGATAAAGAGAGCGAATTCGAATTACAAAACGAAAGCCATGAAGAAATAGATAAAAAGGTACATGAAGAAATACAAGAAATTCCGATAGCAAATATCATTCCCAATCGCTATCAACCACGTACAGTTTTTGATGACGCACGTATTGATGAACTTGCGTTGACCATTCGTACACATGGACTCATTCAACCAATTGTTATCAGGAAATATGAAGAAGATAAGTATGAAATTATTGCCGGGGAAAGACGTTTTCGTGCTGCAACGAAATTAGGATGGGAAAAAGTTCCGGCGATTATCAAAAACTTAAATGATACGGAAACAGCTTCTGTTGCTCTCATTGAGAACTTGCAACGTGAGGAATTAACAGCAATTGAAGAGGCTGTTGCTTATCAAAAGCTAATTGAGTTACATAATTTAACACAAGAGGCATTAGCGCAGAGGCTCGGAAAAGGACAATCAACAATCGCAAATAAGTTGCGATTATTAAAGTTGCCTGAAGAAATTAAACGAGCATTGCTAGAAAAGAATATTACAGAACGTCATGCCCGTGCCCTTATTCCTTTAAAAAATGAAGAATTACAGTTGAAAGTTTTACAAGAAATTGTAGAAAAACAATTGAATGTAAAACAGGCTGAGGAACGTATTGCTAAGCTATTGGAAGAAGTGAAACCAAAGCGTAAGGCAAAACAGAAAGCGGTAAGTCGTGATATGCGAATTGCAATGAATACAATTAGACAATCGCTACAAATGGTTACAAATAGTGGACTGAAAGTAAATTCTGAAGAAGAAGAATTTGATGAGTACTATCAGATCACAATTAAGATTCCTAAAAAAAAATAATTCATATTTGATAGAGATCTCATCCTTTGGAGAGATCTCTTTTCTTATATTTTTCTTCCTAAATGAAGAAGGAGTTTTGGAATAAATTTTGAAGTTTAATAAGGATACAAAAGAAAAATTTTTATTTCATGTTACAATAAACATAATTATTTTCAGAATAAGACAGAAAGGTTGAAAGTAGGTGACATCATGGGAAAAATCATTGCTATTGCTAATCAAAAAGGCGGTGTAGGGAAAACAACAACGTCTGTTAACCTAGGAGCTGGATTGGCACAGGTAGGAAAAAAAGTATTGCTTATTGACATTGATGCTCAAGGGAACGCAACGACAGGTGTAGGAATTGAAAAGTCGGAATTAGATCAATGTATTTATAATGTTCTTGTGGAAGATGCTGATGTTCAAGGGGTTATACAAAAAACCGCAACTGAAAATTTAGATGTTCTACCTGCTACAATTCAATTGGCAGGTGCTGAAATTGAACTGGTACCGACCATTTCCCGGGAAGTTCGTTTACAAAGGGCTTTGCAGCCAATCCGTAATGAATATGATTATATTATTATTGATTGTCCCCCATCTTTAGGCTTATTAACAATTAATGCACTAACGGCAGCAGATTCTGTTATTATTCCAGTTCAGTGTGAATACTACGCATTGGAAGGGTTGAGTCAATTACTGAATACAGTTCGACTTGTACAAAAGCATTTAAATAAAAATTTAGCAATTCAAGGTGTACTATTAACGATGCTAGATGCACGTACAAATTTAGGGATTCAGGTTATAGATGAAGTGAAGAAATATTTTCGAGATAAAGTATATCGTTCTATTATTCCGCGCAATGTTCGTTTGAGTGAAGCACCAAGTCATGGAAAACCAATTATGCAGTACGATGCTAAATCAAAGGGTGCAGAAGTGTATATAGATTTAGCAGAGGAAGTGATTGCTGGTGGCTAAAGGATTAGGAAGAGGGATTAATGCTTTTTTTCCAGATTTAGATGTGAGAGAGGAAGAAAAAATTCAGGAAATTGCACTAACTGAATTAAGGCCAAACCCCTACCAACCGCGTAAAAACTTTCAAAAAGAAGCTATTCAAGAACTGGCAGCATCTATTAAAGAACATGGTATTTTACAACCTTTAATCGTAAGGAAAAGTATTAAAGGATATGAAATCGTTGCTGGTGAACGTAGATACCGTGCTGCAAAAGAAGCATGCCTTGAAAAGGTGCCAGCTGTCGTTCGAGAATTAAATGAACAGCAAATGATGGAGTTTGCCTTGTTAGAAAATCTACAACGTGAAGATTTAAATCCAATGGAAGAAGCTTTGGCATATCAAATGCTAATGGATGAGCTGAATGTAACTCAAGAGCAATTAGCAAGGCGCCTTGGAAAAAGTAGGCCATATATTGCTAATTATGTTCGGTTGCTTACACTTCCTTCATTTGTTCAAGAAATGATTGCGAATGGAAGTCTATCCATGGCACATGGACGGACATTACTTACAATAAAAGATGAAGAACAGCTAAAGTCTTTATTAAAGCGTATTGAAAAAGAAGGATTGAATGTTAGACAGCTAGAGCAAATTGTTCAACAGATTCATCAACGCGTTTCACGTGAAACAAAGACAGTGAAGCGAGAGCGGAATATATTTTTCGAAGAGCGCGAAACATTGTTAAGAGAAAAGTTTGGAACGGGTATAAAAATTAAAGAAACAAAGAAAGAAAAAGGGAAAATTGAAATAGAATTTTTCGATAAGGAAGATTTAAATCGCATTTTAGAATTATTATCCGGGGAAAACTGAAAAGCAAACCATCTTTTTATTTATAGATGGTTTGCTTTTTTTAATACGGATAATTTTTGATCTGTTTCCTTTATACTTTGGGCAATAACGTCTGCCATTTTCATAACGAGGCTTAATCTTGTATTTTGCAAGACAAAAAATTCCATGAAACCATTTAAATTCACGATACCATGTATGTGTAGCTCACCAATCGCAGGTAACTTTTTGTTCATTGCTGCACCAGGTTTACTAGGTCCTTCACCAACAGTTATGGAACCGATACTTTGCGATTTTCCAAGACAAGCATCAATGGCAATAATAAAAGAATCGGGAATTGAAGTCTGTACATTCTGAATTTTATCTTCGAGATTTAACGCATGGATTGGTTCATCAAGTGTGCCGAATACGTGGAAATTTTGAATGTTCATTTGTTCTAGTTTAGATCCGACTAGTGGGCCAAGGGCGTCACCGGTTGAACGATCTGTTCCTATGCAAATTAGGCTGAGGGGGGTATTTTGACTAATAGGTATATGTGAGAGAAGAAAATCACTAATTGTTGTACAAGCCTCTAAATCGTGATGCATAATATTTTGTGATTCTTTTTCAAAAAAAGGCAAGCGGAAATTCCTTATATTCATGAATCATCCATCCTTCTGATAAATTTTATGATTCACTGTAAAGTTTTATTGAAAAAAATGTAATATGGAAAATTATAAGTTCTTTATTTTTGCAAGCCGTTTATAAAACAGGAAATAATAGTACTAGTATATATATATTCATTACATTTTATACCTGAATCAAAGTGAACAAATGCAAATACAGCAATAAAATTTTTTTCAGAAATGGAGAAAACTTCTGATACAATAAAGAATGAATGAAAAAGAAATTTTTATCGGAGAGGTAGAAGTATATGGATTTATTAACACAAGGATTCGAAGCTACCAAGAGATATTTATTAGATTCAGATCGTTGGGCTTATGTCGGAATGGCAACATTAAAAATATTGATAATTTTAGTACTTGGTGCAGTAGTAGTACGTATTGCTAGAGCAATTGTAAGAAATGCATTCCGTATGGGAAGTCGTTCACCAATTCAAATCTCAGAGCGTCGTACAGTTACAGTAGCGAAATTGCTTGAAAACATTGTGGCATACGTTGTTATGTTCATAATGTTAATAGCGATTTTAGGCGTATTTAACATTAATGCATCAGGTTTACTAGCTGGGGCTGGGGTAATCGGTTTAGCGGTCGGTTTTGGTGCTCAAAGCTTAGTAAAAGATGTTATTACAGGATTGTTTATTTTATTAGAAGATCAGTTTTCAGTAGGTGACCATGTTCGTATCGGCCAATTTGAAGGTGTAGTTTTAGAAATTGGATTACGCACAACAAAGATAAAAAGCTGGACAGGGGAAATTCATATTTTGCCAAATGGTGGTATTACACAAGTAACGAACTTTTCCATTAGTAATAGTGTAGCTTTTGTTGATATATCAATTTCCTATGAAGGTGATATAGCACGAGCAGAACAGGTAATTGAAGATTTATTAGAGGAATTACCTGAAAGATATGAAGAAATGGTAGCAAAACCAGAATTATTAGGAATTCAAACACTTGCTGCATCTGAAGTTGTACTACGTGTTGTCTCTGAAGTAGAACCAATGAAACATATGGCTATTGCTAGAGCCCTTCGTAAAGAGATTAAAAATCGTCTTGATTTACATGGTATTGAAATTCCATATCCACGTATGGTCTTATATAATCGTGAAGAAATGGTTAGTGAAAAAGCAAATTAGTTGTGAGAGGGGTTTAGAGAGTGGAGCAAAAGCAATATAACTTGTACGATGTTGTGGAAATGAAGAAGGCCCATCCATGTGGTGCAAATCGTTGGAAAATTATTCGTATGGGAATGGATATCCGCATTAAGTGCGAGGGATGTGGCCATTCGGTAATGATTCCTCGAAGAGAGTTTGATCGCAAGGTGAAAAAAATTCTTGTAAAGCATGAAGAATAGAGAAGAAGTAACAGCTGCTCCAGGTAGCTGTTACTTTTTTGAACTTTTAGGGAACTTGTCATTTTATTCGTTACTATCTATAATGATGGAAGATTGAGACATAGGAGTGAAAAATATGGGATTAACGGCTGGGATTGTTGGTTTACCTAACGTAGGGAAATCAACATTATTTAATGCAATTACACAAGCGGGAGCAGAATCTGCAAACTATCCATTCTGTACAATTGATCCGAACGTAGGGATTGTAGAAGTACCAGATGAACGCTTAAATAAATTAACGGAACTAGTGGAACCGAAAAAAACTGTTCCGACTGTATTTGAATTTACTGATATCGCAGGTATCGTAAAAGGTGCAAGTAAAGGTGAAGGATTAGGAAACAAATTCTTATCTCATATTCGCCAAGTAGACGCAATTTGCCAAGTTGTTCGTTGTTTTGAAGATGAAAATATTACACACGTTTCAGGAAAAGTAGATCCAATTGATGATATTGAAACAATCAATTTAGAGCTGATTTTAGCAGATTTAGAATCTGTTGATAAACGTATTGAACGTGTAGCGAAATTAGCAAGACAAAAGGATAAAGAAGCAGTATATGAGCACGAAATTTTAGTTCGCTTAAAGGAAGCATTTGAAGCGGGAAAACCAGCTCGTACTGTTGAGTTTACAGAAGAACAAATGAAAATTGTTAAAGGTCTTCATTTGCTTACGACGAAAGAGATGCTTTATGTAGCAAACGTAAGTGAAGATGATATCATGGATCCATCTGAAAATGAATATGTGCAGATGGTAAAAGAATTTGCGGCAAATGAAAATTCACAAGTAATTGTTGTTTGTGCAAAAATTGAATCAGAAATTGCTGAGTTAGATGAGGAAGAGAAAAAAGTATTCCTTGAAGAGTTAGGCATCGAAGAATCAGGTTTAGATCAGCTGATTCGTGCTGCATACGATTTATTAGGCTTAGCTACTTATTTCACAGCTGGTGTACAAGAAGTACGTGCATGGACGTTTAAGAAAGGTATGAAGGCACCACAATGTGCTGGTGTTATCCATACAGACTTTGAACGTGGATTTATTCGTGCTGAAACAGTTTCATATGATGATCTAATGGAGAACGGCTCTATGACAGCAGCTAAAGAAGCTGGAAAAGTACGTTTAGAAGGAAAAGAGTATATCGTAAAAGATGGAGATGTTATGCACTTCCGCTTTAACGTGTAATTTTATATTTCCTAGGAAAAATAGGGATATAAACTTGGCAAATGTATCATATGTTTGCCAAGTTTTTTATTTATTGGTTAGTTGATTCATCTAACTTACTATGATATAATCTAAACTCGTGAGTAATTACTATATAATTAATTGCTCCTTGCCCATTATGGGCCGTTTAGACCAAAAGGAGGTGAAAGTGTAATGAAAAAGTACGAAATCATGTACATCATCCGTCCAAACATGGAGGAAGAAGCTCAAAAAGCTTTAGTTGAGCGCTTCGCAGGCGTTTTAACTAATAATGGTGCAGAAATCATTAACACGAAAGAGTGGGGTAAGCGTCGTTTAGCTTACGAAATCAACGACTTACGTGACGGTTTCTACATGATCTTAAACGTAAATTCTGATGCAGAAGCTGTTAAGGAATTCGATCGTTTAGCTAAGATCAACGAAGATATCCTTCGTCACATCGTTGTTAAAGAAGAAGAAAAATAATTAAGATATATAGGGAGAGTGGTTCGATTGATGAATCGTGTTATCCTCGTTGGTCGTTTAACTAAGGACCCTGACTTACGTTACACGCCCAATGGTGTTGCGGTAGCTACTTTCACGTTAGCTGTAAATCGCGCATTTGCAAATCAACAAGGTGAGCGTGAAGCTGACTTTATTAATTGTGTAATATGGCGTAAACAAGCAGAAAACGTGGCGAATTATTTGAAAAAAGGTAGCTTAGCAGGCGTAGATGGACGTCTTCAAACTCGTAATTATGAGGGACAAGATGGTAAACGTGTATATGTAACAGAGGTTCTTGCGGAGAGCGTACAATTTTTAGAGCCGCGTAATGGCGGTGGGGAGCAACGTGGTTCATTCAATCAGCAACCATCAGGAGCTGGTTACGGTAACCAAGGCTCTAACCCATTTGGTCAATCTGGTAACTCAGGTAACTCAGGTAACTCTGGATTTACGAAGAATGACGATCCATTTTCAAATGTAGGTCAACCGATTGATATTTCGGACGACGATTTACCATTCTAATGGTATAAATCGGTTATTTTTAACAAAGAATGGAGGGAAATAGACATGGCAGGACGCAAAGGTGGACGTGCGAAACGTCGTAAGGTGTGTTTCTTCACATCTAACGGCATCACTCGCATTGACTATAAAGATGTTGATTTATTGAAACGTTTCGTTTCTGAGCGTGGTAAAATTTTACCTCGTCGTGTAACAGGAACAAGCGCAAAATACCAACGCAAACTTACAGTTGCAATTAAACGTGCTCGTCAAATGGCACTTTTACCATATGTTGGTGAATAATAGCGTATGAAATGCACAGTAGAGTCCGACTCTACTGTGCATTTTGCTATGCTTTTCTTTTTAGAAATAGGAGGTAAAAGATGAAACGTACAAGGCTTATTACAGAAGGGGCAGTTTTGTTAGCTGTATATGCAGTTTTACTTTTAACATTCTTGTATGTACCTGTTATAAGTATGATTGCAATATTTGCACTTCCATTGCCTTTTCTATTGTTTATGGTAAGGTATCCGTTTTCTAGTACATGTATGCTGTTTGGAGCATCGATTCTTGTTACTATCATTATTAGTTCGCCACTTAGTCTTGTGAATACATTCATGTCAGGCATAATAGGCATCTCTTTAGGATATATGTATAAGAAGAAAAAAGGACCAGCAGAAATATTATTGGTAGGAACGCTTGTATATTTGCTTAATTTTGTACTAGTTTATGTAGCGAGTATACAATTTTTCAACATAGATTTTCTTAAGGAAATGCAAGATATGTTCAAACAAGGAATGGAACAAAGTGAAAAAATAATGAAGGCAGCAGGTGCGCCAATTAGCCAAGAGCAAAAAGATTTATTAGGGCAATTTAGTGATATGCTTCGAATTCTTCTGCCAAGTTTGCTTGTAATGGTTTCTTTAATATATTCTTGGATTACAGTATTAATAGCGGGGAATGTTTTAAAGAGATTAAAGTATACGATAGAGCCATGGCCTAAGTTTAGGGATATGCGATTGCCAAAAAGCATTGTCTGGTATTATGTAGTATGTATTTTACTTTCAACATTTATGAAGGTGGAATCAGATTCATATGTATATATGGCATTTTCTAATCTATATGCCATCTTTTCATTGCTGCTCCTATTCCAAGGTTTTTCATTTATAGCCTTCTTTGCGCATGTAAAAGGTTATGCAAAAGCGATCCCTATTCTCAGTTTTATCATATGTATGATTATTCCAATGTTGTTTCCACTAGTAACAATCTTAGGTATAATTGATTTAGGCTTTTCGTTACGTTCTAAAATACAACCAAAATAAGTGACAACGAGAGATGAGATCAGATCAATGAAACTTCCATCACCAATCGTACTTTTAGGTTTTTGGCATATAAGTCACTGCTATGAAAACTGTACTCATTATCTCGCTTTGTTTTCACTTGGCATGGGGCGGGGAGAGGATCTGACCGCTACTATGCATGGGCGGAGGCGCTCTTCCACCTAAAAAGAAGGATTTTATGCCGGTTTTTCAATTTGTATTTATATAAAAGTTTATTATGTGACGGAAGCTTTTAATGGGAGCTTAACTTGGAGGCTTTTAATCTGTTCAACTAACCGCTAATGGAAATTGAATGATTTCCTATTTGTGTTAGTTTTACTTTATAGGAGTTGGGTACATGCCTGAATTTTATAAGAGACAGCGGTTTTTATATCCTGTTTATGTATTAGCTTTTTTTATGCTTGTGCTTATTACCATTCTCGGTTATTTGCATTGGATAATGGGAATGGCCGCTTTTTTTATTTTTTGTATTGTTCTCTTTTTTGTAATTCGATTTGAGCTAGCCTTTCAGAGGAATTTTGAAAAGTATACAACGGATATGATTACAAGAGTAAAGAAAGTGAGTAATGAAGCGTTTAATCAAATGCCAATTGGTATTTTGTTATACAATAAGGATTATGGAATTGATTGGGCAAATCCTTATTTGTCTTCTTGCTTGGGGCAACACTCTTTAGCGGGATGGCATTTGTATGATGTATCAGAAACATTACTCCTCTTTATTAAAGGAGAAACTGCGGATGATATTGTATCTTTAAATAATCGTAAGTTTCGTGTGTTTGTAAGGAAAGAAGAAAAGTTAATTTATTTCTTCGATGTAACAGAGCAAACAGAAATTGAAAAAATGTATGAGGATCAGCGTACAGTTCTCGCGATTATTTATTTGGACAACTATGATGAAGTTACACAAGGTTTGGATGACCAATTGCGTACGAACATCACGAGTCTTGTGACATCACGTCTAAATGAGTGGGCTATCAAATACGGTGCATATTTAAAACGAGCTTCTTCAGAGAGATTCTTTGTTGTGTTAAATGAAAGTATTCTGGCACAAATGGAGAAAGGAAAGTTTGATATTTTAGATCAAGTGCGTGAAGAAACATCAAAACGAAATATTCCACTTACATTAAGTATTGGCGTAGGATCAGGCGACTTATCTTTATCAGAGCTTGGTGCGATGGCACAATCGGGTTTAGATCTTGCTTTAGGGCGAGGTGGAGATCAAGTTGCGATTAAACAAGCGACAGGTAAAGTGAAATTTTATGGTGGCAAGACAAATCCAGTGGAAAAACGCACGCGTGTACGTGCACGGGTTATCTCTCATGCATTAAAAGATTTAGTATTAGAGAGCAGTAATGTTATTATAATGGGTCATAGAGCTCCTGATATGGATGCGATTGGGGCGGCCATTGGAATTTTAAAAGTAGCACAGTTGAATGAGCGTGAAGGGTACATTGTACTAGACGAGAATGATTCTGATAAGGGTATTAAACGTTTAATGGATAAGGTAAAGCAAAATGAGGATTTATGGTCTCGTTTTATTACACCACAGCAGGCTATGGAATTTGTAACAGACGATTCATTGCTTGTCGTTGTTGATACGCACAAACCATCAATGGTGATGGAAGAAAAGCTTTTGCATAAGATTGAAAATGTAGTTGTGATTGATCATCATCGCCGCGGTGAGGAATTTATTGAGGATCCTCTTCTTGTGTACATGGAGCCATATGCGTCTTCGACAGCTGAACTTGTCACGGAACTTCTTGAATATCAGCCGAAACGTTTGAAAATGACAATGTTAGAAGCTACAGCATTACTTGCAGGGATTATAGTCGATACGAAAAGCTTTACATTCCGGACAGGCGCCCGTACATTTGATGCGGCTTCTTATCTGCGTTCGCATGGAGCGGATACGGTTCTTGTACAAGAATTGTTAAAAGAAGATATGAGGCAATATTTACGAGTTGCAAAAACGATTCAAAATGCGTACATTTATAAAAATGGAATTGCAATTGCCAAAGTAGACGGCGATGAATATTATGATCAAGTATTAATCGCACAATCAGCTGATACGTTGCTGACAATGACAGGAGTAATCGCATCTTTTGTCATTGCAAAACGTGGGGAAAGCTTCATCGGGATTAGTGGGCGTTCTTTAGGTGAAGTGAACGTGCAACTAATTATGGAAAATCTAGGTGGCGGCGGACATTTAACGAATGCAGCTACACAAATGAAAAATGTAACAGTAGATGAAGCTCAAGATAAACTTCAATTTGTTATTGATGACTATTTACAGGGAGGCACACAATCATGAAGGTAATTTTTCTAAAAGACGTAAAAGGTAAAGGGAAAAAAGGAGAAATAAAGAACGTACCAGATGGTTATGCAAATAACTTCTTACTAAAACAAGGATTAGCTGCGGAAGCAACAAATAGCAGCATGAAAACGTTAGAAGCACAAAAACGTAAAGAAGAAAAAGATGCAGCGGCTGAACTTGAGAATGCGAAAGAGTTAAAAGAAACTCTAGAGAAATTAACTGTAGAATTAAAAGCGAAGTCTGGTGAAGGTGGTCGTTTATTTGGTTCTATTACAAGTAAACAAATTGTAGATGCGATGCAAAAAGCACATAATATTAAGCTTGATAAACGTAAGTTTGAAATGGACGATGCAATTCGTACATTAGGATATACAAATGTAATTGTAAAATTACATCCACAAGTAACAGCGACAGTAAAAGTTCATGTTAGTGAACAATAAAAATAAGTTAGGCAAGGAGGATTGCGCATGAGTGATGTATTTGCTGATCGTACCCCTCCGCATAATATAGAGGCTGAGCAAGCGGTTTTAGGGGCGATATTTCTTGATCAGGATGCGTTAACTGCAGCTTCAGAACTGCTAATGCCTGAATCTTTCTATCGAACAGCACACCAAAAGATTTTTGAAGTTATGCTTAAGCTATCTGATAAAGGAGAACCTATTGATTTAGTTACCGCAACATCAGCGCTTGCTGATCAAGGGTTGTTAGAAGAAGTTGGTGGTGTTTCTTATTTAGCTGAATTAGCGGAAGCTGTTCCGACAGCTGCTAACGTAGAGTATTATGCACGTATTATTGCAGAAAAAGCACTTTTGCGTCGTTTGATTCGAACAGCAACTCACATTGTATCAGATGGTTATGAACGCGAAGATGATGTAGAAGGCTTGCTAAATGAAGCGGAGAAAAAAATATTAGAAGTATCACATCAAACAAATGCAAAAGCATTCCAAAATATTAAGGATGTTCTTGTAGATGCTTATGATAAAATTGAACTTTTGCATAATCAAAAAGGTGAAGTTACAGGGATACCAACTGGGTTTACTGAATTAGATAAGATGACAGCGGGATTTCAGCGTAACGATTTAATCATTGTGGCAGCCCGTCCTTCGGTGGGAAAAACGGCATTTTCACTGAATATCGCGCAGAATGTGGCAACTAAAACAGATGAAAATGTAGCAATTTTTAGTTTGGAGATGGGTGCTGATCAGCTTGTTATGCGTATGCTTTGTGCAGAAGGAAATATTGATGCACAAAGGCTTCGTACTGGCTCGTTAACTTCAGATGATTGGGCAAAGTTGACAATGGCGATGGGAAGTCTTTCGAATGCTGGAATATATATTGATGATACGCCGGGAATTCGAGTTAGTGAAATTCGTGCGAAATGCCGCAGATTAAAGCAAGAACAGGGACTTGGAATGATTTTAATCGATTACTTACAGCTTATTCAAGGTAGTGGGAAATCTGGTGAAAACCGTCAGCAGGAAGTATCTGAAATTTCCCGTACATTAAAAGGAATCGCACGTGAGCTACAAGTGCCTGTTATTGCCTTATCTCAGCTGTCTCGTGGTGTTGAATCCCGTCAAGATAAACGTCCGATGATGTCTGATATTCGTGAATCAGGAAGTATTGAGCAGGATGCCGACATTGTGGCGTTCTTGTATCGTGAAGATTACTATGATCGTGAAACGGAAAATAAAAACACGATTGAAATTATCATTGCAAAGCAACGTAATGGCCCGGTAGGTTCTGTAGAGCTCGCATTTGTGAAGGAATTTAATAAATTCGTAAACTTAGAGCGTCGTTTTGACGATGGACATGCACCACCGGCATAGCGGAAGTATAAAAAAGAAACACATTTCTTATAATAAGATGTGTTTCTTTTTTTATGAACAAAAGATAAGGTTTTCATCATGTGAATAAAGAATTCTTACGAACGAAAAAGATAAAAGATAAAAAAATGTTCGTTTTTAAATTGACTTCTCTTTTCATTTTGGTACAATTATATTGTTTGAAAAGTTCGTTTGAAAATTGCGGAGGTGCTTGAATAATGTCTTCAGTAGTAGTTGTAGGAACACAGTGGGGCGATGAAGGAAAAGGTAAAATTACTGATTTCCTTTCTGAACATGCGGAAGTAGTTGCAAGATATCAAGGTGGGAACAACGCAGGACATACAATTGTTTTCGGCGGTGTTAAGTATAAACTACACTTAATTCCATCTGGTATTTTCTATAAAGAAAAAATTTGTGTTATCGGAAACGGTATGGTAGTAGATCCAAAAGCATTACTTGTAGAATTAAAATACTTACATGATCGTGGTGTAAGCACTGATAATTTACGTATTAGTAACCGTGCGCACGTTATTTTACCTTATCACTTAAAACAAGATGAGTTAGAAGAAGAGCGTAAAGGTGATAACAAAATCGGTACAACGAAAAAAGGTATTGGTCCAGCATACATGGATAAAGCTGCTCGCGTTGGTATTCGTATGGCTGATCTTTTAGATCGTGAAGCATTTAAAGAAAAGCTTGAACGCAATTTAGCAGAAAAAAATCGTCTATTTGAAAAAATGTATGATGCAGAAGGCTTTAACGCAGATGAAATCTTTGAAGAGTACTTTGAATATGGTCAAAGAATCGCGCAACACGTATGCGATACATCTGTTGTATTAAATGATGCGTTAGATGAAGGACGCCGCGTATTATTTGAAGGTGCACAAGGCGTAATGCTTGATATTGATCAAGGTACGTATCCATTCGTTACATCTTCTAACCCAGTTGCTGGTGGTGTAACAATCGGTTCTGGAGTTGGTCCTTCTAAAATCAATCGTGTAGTAGGTGTATGTAAAGCATATACAAGCCGTGTTGGTGACGGTCCATTCCCTACTGAACTTCATGATGAAACTGGTCATCAAATTCGTGAAGTTGGTCGTGAATATGGTACAACAACTGGTCGTCCACGTCGCGTAGGTTGGTTTGATAGTGTTGTTGTAAGACACGCACGCCGCGTTAGTGGTTTAACAGATTTATCTTTAAATTCTATCGACGTATTAACAGGTATTCCAACTGTGAAAATCTGTATCGCATATAAATATAATGGAGAAGTTCTGGATGAAGTTCCAGCAAACTTAAACATTTTAGCAAAATGTGAACCAGTATATGAAGAACTTCCAGGCTGGACAGAAGATATTACAGGTGTAAAAACATTAGCTGAACTTCCTGAAAATGCAAGACATTATGTAGAGCGTGTGTCTCAATTAACAGGTATCCAATTATCTATGTTCTCTGTTGGTCCAGATCGTAATCAAACAAACATCGTTCGTAACGTATACGGTGGTTAATTGATATAAAATTGGTTTATTTAAGAAAAAACTCATGTAAACATGAGTTTTTTCTTATCTTGTATAAAAAAATATAAAAAGGTATTGCAAAAACAAAAGCCATTATGTTATGATAACTCTTGTCGTCACGAAAATATGACGTTGGTGAGTATGAGCCATTAGCTCAGTTGGTAGAGCATCTGACTTTTAATCAGAGGGTCGAAGGTTCGAGTCCTTCATGGCTCACCATTTTATTTTTCGTGGCCCGTTGGTCAAGTGGTTAAGACACCGCCCTTTCACGGCGGTAACACGGGTTCGAATCCCGTACGGGTCATGTCTTTTATATATGTTTTGTGGTCCCGTGGTGTAGTGGTTAACATGCCTGCCTGTCACGCAGGAGATCGCCGGTTCGACCCCGGTCGGGACCGCCACTTTTGTTTATACCACCATTAGTGGTTTTATATATATGTTTTGGCTCGGTAGCTCAGTCGGTAGAGCAGAGGACTGAAAATCCTCGTGTCGGCGGTTCGATTCCGTCCCGAGCCACTCTCAGGATATTAAGTGGGCCCACTTAATATCCTTTTTATATTGTTCAATTTTACAAATGAGAGTAGTTATTTTACAATAGAATGAGGAGCCTCTAGCAGTTGAAGCTAGAGGTTTTTCTATAGATTGTATAGTGTTCCACTTATATGTGGATCATACGTGATTCTATGAGAATAGAGGAGAAAATACTCAAACAAAGGCTGTGAATGTTTGATTATACGCTATACAGATAGCTGTGCACGTTTGAGGATGATTGACCATATTTTTATTAGGAGGAAACAAATAATGATGGGAAAGAAAATCTTAGTCGTTGATGATGAGAAACCGATTGCAGATATTTTGAAATTTAACTTAGAAAAAGAAGGTTTTGAAATTGTGATGGCGCATGATGGTGACGAAGCTATTGAGAAGGCAAATGAGGAACAACCAGATATGGTTTTATTGGATATTATGTTACCAGGGAAAGATGGGTTAGAGGTTTGTCGTGAAATACGAAAAAGCTCTGAAATGCCAATCATTATGCTAACTGCAAAAGATTCTGAAATCGATAAAGTATTGGGATTAGAGCTTGGAGCAGATGATTATGTAACAAAACCATTTAGTACGCGTGAATTATTAGCACGTGTAAAAGCAAACTTGCGTCGTCATCAACAAGGTGGCTCAGCTGAAAAAGAAGAAAATACAGAAATGGTTATTGGGCCAATTGTGATTAATCCAAATGCGTACAGTGTAACGAAAAGAGAAGAAAGCATTGAACTTACACATCGTGAATTTGAATTACTTCATTATTTGGCGAAGCATTTAGGACAAGTTATGACGCGTGAGCATTTATTACAAACGGTTTGGGGCTACGATTATTTTGGAGATGTACGTACAGTAGATGTAACAGTACGCCGTTTACGTGAAAAAATTGAAGATAACCCAAGTCACCCAACTTTAATTGTAACAAGACGTGGGGTGGGGTATTACTTGCGTGATCCAGAGCAGGAATAGTATATGAAGAAAGTTGGTTTTTTTCAATCGATTCATTTAAAGTTTGTGCTCATCTATATGCTATTAATTTTGATAGCAATGCAGGTTATTGGTGTATATTTTGTTCGTGAACTTGAGAAGAGTCTCGTACAAAGTTTTAAGGATTCATTAACACAACAAACGAATTTACTGTCTTATAATTTGAAGCAAGAGTTTGCAAAAGAGCGTGAAAAAACAGATCCCCCTTTAGAAAATGCGATTAAAACATCAATTACTGACTTTGCATCAGACCGGAAAAAGGATATTCAAGAAGTACGTGTGATTGACCCAAACAGGCGTTTATTAGCAATATCTAATTCATCTAAGCAAGGTATGGTAGGGAAAACAATAACAGACATAACAGTGCAAAGGGCTATTGTACAAAAAAAGGCTGAAGGAAAGATTGAGAAAGATGGAAATACTGGTCGTCGTGTCCAAGTTATGGCTACCCCAATTGAAGGAGAGAAGGGGAAAATAATTGGTGTCATTCACATCGTTGCTTCTATGGAAGATGTTTATAAGCAGATGAAGGATATCAATCAAATTTTTGCAACGGGGACAGTGATTGCTTTATTAGTAACAGCAGTTCTAGGAATTTTATTAGCTCAAACAATTACAAGACCAATTTCAGATATGCGAAGACAAGCAATTGAAATGGCGAAGGGAAATTACTCCCGTAAGGTAAAAGTACACAGTCATGATGAAATTGGTCAATTAGCACTAGCGTTTAATAATTTATCAAAAAAATTACAACAAGCACGTTCTTCGACTGAAAGTGAAAGACGTAAGCTTTCGTCTGTTTTATCTCATATGACAGATGGTGTAATTGCTACTGATCGAAAAGGGGACATTATTTTATTAAATGATCCGGCAGAAAAGATGTTAAACGTTTCACGTGAAACGGCATTAGATCAGTCTGTTTTAGAAGTGCTAGGCATTCAAGAGGAATTTACACTCGATCATCTATATGAAGAACCAGATTCTGTTTTATTAGATTTCAGTACGCGAAATGAACCGTATATCTTGAGAGCTAGTTTTTCTGTTATTCAAAAGGAAACAGGTAAAGCAAATGGTTTAATCGCTGTGTTGTATGATGTAACAGAACAAGAGCGAATTGACCGTGAGCGCCGTGAGTTTGTAGCAAATGTATCACATGAACTACGGACGCCGTTAACAACGATGCGTAGTTATTTAGAGGCACTTAGTGATGGTGCATGGCAAGATCCGAATATCGCACCGCAATTTTTAACAGTTACACAAGAAGAAACGGAAAGAATGATTCGACTTGTGAATGCCTTGTTACAATTATCTAAATTAGATAGTACAGAACATCGTTTAATGAAAGAATGGGTAGATTTTACAGATTTCTTTAACAATGTTATCGATCGCTTTGAAATGTCGAAGGACCAAAATGTAATTTTCAAGCGTTCATTCTCTAAGAAATCTCGATTCATTGATATGGATGCTGATAAAATTACACAGGTTTTATATAACATTATTTCGAATGCTTTAAAATATTCCCCTGAAGGTGGAACAGTAACATATCGCCTGCGCGATCGAGAGGATATGTTAGAAATTAGTGTGAGTGACCAAGGAATGGGTATTCCAAAAGAAAATGTAGAGAAGATTTTCGAACGTTTTTATCGTGTGGATAAGGCGCGTTCTAGACAGATGGGTGGAACAGGTCTAGGTTTAGCTATCGCTAAGGAAATGATTGAGGCGCATGGTGGATCTATTTGGGCGAAAAGTGAAGAAGGGAAAGGGACAACCATTTATTTCACCCTTCCAATGGCGAAGGAAGAAGAGGACGATTGGGAATGAATATGGAAAACTTTAAAACCATTGTTCTCATTAACTTAGTTGTCATTAGTCTGTTTCTTACTTTTAATTTATGGACTTATGTACCTGATTCGAATTCATTGCAGAGTACAAAATTTGTTCAAGGTAACGCAGCAGCACTGAAAAAAGATATTTCAAATGTAATTGTCCCATCTTCTATGATTGTTCATAAGGATAACAAGCATTTTGTAAGTGAAAAGAAAAATAATATTAATTTATTATATACTTTTATTCAAAAAGGGGAATTGCACGATTTTAAGGATATCACGAACTCTATCTCTAAAAGTGATTTCCTCACTTATGTGCATGGGGAAGGCAAGATTGAAATTGTCTTTCCAACAGAGATTCCATTTGATGCGATTAGGGGCGTATTAACAATTAAAGATAAGAAATTGGACATGTTTAATTTTGATCGTATTGTTGTCGATCCTTCTAAAAGTCGTGATCAAAATATTGATGTGAATTTCGTTTCTTATAGCACTCCTCGTAAAGTGTACAAAATGACATTAACAGGTGTGAATCTAAGGGACATTATAAATGCACAAAATCAATTTTTAGCTGTAGCAAGACCGTATTTTGCTTATGAAATAAATGATACGAAAAATGATACGAAAAAAATATTTTTACCAGATGGTTCAACAGAAGTGCAAGATTTATTATATATGACACAAGACCTGCCTGTAGAATCATTTAAAAATGCACTATTTAGTGATCCGCGTTATGTACAGCCCATTTCTAATGAAAGGGAGGATACATATACAGATGGCATTCGTCTTATGCAAATAAACAAACAGGATCGGATGCTAGAGTATACTAATTCATCTGTATCTGGTGGTGCACCTATGAATGGGGGTGCACCTATGAATGGTACCCTTCTTATGCAGCGGAGTTTTGAATTTGTTAATAGTCATACTGGATTAACTGATGCTTATCGATTTGACTATATAAATTCTAAAGGGACAACCAAATTCCGTTTGTATGAAGAAGATTTGCCAGTATTTAACCGAGAAGGAATGACCGAATTAAAGCAAGTATGGGGATCAGAAGAATTAATTAATTATAGACGCCCGTTATTTGAGTTGAGAATTTTTCCAGGTGAAGATATAAAAACAACTCTTCCAGCGGGTTGGACGGTTATACAATCTCTAGAAAAAAATTCAAATATAAATAAAAAATTAATCCAGAACATTGGAATAGGCTATAAAATAGTACCAGAGATTGAGCTGAATGGAACAAACGGACAAGTTACAAATAGAGACTTAAGAAACTTAAAGCCAATTTGGTATGTAATTTATGGTGAAGATCATCAAGTATTTGAGTGGAATGAAGAGAAGGAGGGAGAGCTGATTGGACTGGAATCGGATTAAAACAATATTTATTGTTACCTTTTTTATTTTAGACCTCTTTCTCGTTTTTCAATTCATTCACAAACAAGATAGTAACCAATTAGAGCTCATGGCAGAAACAAAGGTTGATCAGCAGTTAAAAGATGATAAAATTACCATTGGTGATTTCCCAAAAGAACCAAAGAAAGATTCCTTTATTACAGCGAAAAATAAGGAATTTAAAGAAGAAGATATCCGCTCTTTAAAAAACCAAACAGTTACTTTACGAGATTTAAACACAATTGGAAGTAAATTAAAGGAACCATTGTTAAATGCAAAAACACTTTCTAAAGATAAATATAGTGAGTTCTTGAAAAACTATGTGCTAGATGGTCAGAAATATGAGTTTGGTAAAGCGGAAGGAACGAAAATCTATTTCTTTCAAAAGTATAAAGATAAACCTATCTTTTATAATGATCATGGGATGATTGTTGTGGATGTAAATGAGAAAGGTGAATTTATTTCGTATACACAAACAATGTTAACTGATTTAAAAGAGATGAGTGAGAATGAAAAAGCAAAAGAGCAAGAGATTATTACCGCTCAAACAGCTTTAGAAAATTTATACTTTAAGACTGGAATAAAACAAAATACACATTTTAAAGAAGCACAGATTGGATATGCAACTCTTGTAGCATCTTCTGCTTCTAATATACAGGTGCTTGCTCCGACATGGAATTTAAAAACAGATCGAAAAGTAGATTATTTTGTGAATGCCATTGAGGGACAAGTTATTAAGTTAGGGAAAGAAAAGGAAAATGAAAAAGAAAAAATAATGGAGTGAGCAGAAATGAGTTTGCATTTTAGTGTACTTGCAAGCGGCAGTACAGGAAATGCGCTATATGTAGGGACCGAGAAACAAAAATTGCTCATTGATGCAGGCTTGAGTGGAAAAGCGACAGAAGCCCTATTTCAGCAAGCTGAATTGGATATCCAAGATATATCAGGTATTCTTGTCACACATGAGCATAGTGATCATATTAAAGGTCTCGGCGTTTTAGCACGTAAATATCAGTTACCTGTGTATGCAAATGAAAAAACGTGGAGCGCTATGGAACATTTAATTGGTAACATTCCAACTGATCAAAAATTTGTTTTCTCAATTGGTGATGTGAAAACATTTGGAGATATTGAAGTGGAATCATTTGGCGTTTCTCATGATGCGGCAGAGCCAATGTTTTATGCATTTCATCATAATGGTAGAAAATTGGCCCTTATTACAGATACAGGTTATGTAAGTGATCGTATGAAAGGTATCATTAAAGGAGCAAACGCATTTGTGTTTGAAAGTAATCACGATGTTGAAATGCTTCGTATGGGACGTTATCCATGGAGTATAAAACGACGCATTTTAAGCGATGTGGGTCATGTTTCTAATGAAGATGCAGCACTTGCAATGGCTGATGTTATTACAGATGAGACGAAACACATTTATTTAGCGCATTTGAGCTTAGATAATAATATGAAAGAACTAGCACATATGTCTGTTGCACAGGTGCTAGAGGAAAAAGGTTTTGCAGTTGGAGAAGCGTTTGAGGTACATGATACGGATCCAAAGGCACCAACGAAAATTCAATACGTATAATTCTCGATTTTAGTAAACAATAAAGGGGAATATAGTTGTTTTCGGGAGGATTGGTGAACAAGTATGTCCTTTATTGATGAAGAGAAATTTCGTATGAAACGAACAGGTAAAAAGAAGCACAAAGGTATCGTTATTTCTAGCATAGCAGGAACAATCGTAGGGGCTTCATTGTTTGCATTTGGAGCTCCTTTATTTTCTGAATCTGAAACTGGCCCCCTGCAGCAAGCTGAGGCAAGTGGAGAGAATATGGTAGTAAAGCAATCACAAACAGCGAATCATTCTGGTTTTGTAGATGCTGTTGATCGTGCATCGGAAGCCGTTGTTGGTGTAATAAACATCCAACGTGATAATTTTTCAGAAGCAGATTCAGAAGCTGGAACAGGATCAGGCGTCATTTATAAGAAAATAAATGGTCATGCTTACATTGTAACAAACCATCATGTTGTTTCAGGAGCGAATCGTATTGAGGTGAGCTTAAGTGATGGAAAAAAGGTTCCTGGTAAAATATTAGGTAGCGATGTAGTTACAGATTTAGCTGTTCTAGAAATAGATGCAAAACCAGTTAAGAAAGTAATTGAAATTGGTGATTCTAATACAGTTCGTCGAGGTGAAGCAGTCATTGCAATTGGAAACCCACTTGGATTACAATTCTCAGGAACTGTTACACAAGGAATTATTTCTGCAAATGAGAGAATTGTTCCTGTAGACTTAGATCAAGATGGGCATTATGATTGGCAAGTAGAAGTACTGCAAACAGATGCAGCTATTAACCCAGGGAATAGTGGCGGTGCACTTGTAAATGTAGCAGGACAACTTGTTGGAATTAATTCGATGAAAATTGCGGCGAAAGAAGTAGAAGGAATTGGGCTTGCCATCCCTGTTACGAGAGCAGTTCCTGTTATGAATGAACTTGAAAAGTATGGGAAAGTAAAACGTCCTTATGTTGGAATTGAACTGAGATCTCTAAATGAAATTCCGAATTATTACTGGTCTAAAACGCTGCATTTACCAGGAAATGTAACAGATGGTGTCTGCATTTTAGATGTGAAAAGCCCATCGCCTGGTGCAGATGCAGGACTTAGGGAACATGATGTAATTATAGCTGTTGATGGAAAACCAATACATGATATTATTGGATTCCGAACGGTATTATATAATAAAAAGATTGACGATAAAATGACTTTGACATTTTATCGTGGTACAAAACGAGCAACAACAACGGTGAAATTAAGCAGTCAAAATTATTAAGAAAACAGGAGGACAGCCCTCCTGTTTTCTATTGTGAAAAAGTGAGGTGAAAAATATGAAGTTACCTTGTTGTTTAGAACATGTAGAATTAGCGTTGGATATCATTGTGGATGAGTGTGAAGTAGCACCGGCTATCAACAGTGTGGATAACTCAGAAAAAGAACAAAAAACATGTGAATTTTGTCAAAACAAGGCGACATATGTTGTATCGAACACAGATTCTCACACAATATGTGGATGATGATTGTGGATATGTGGATAAGTTTTGTGGATAACGTGTTTGTAAGGTGGGGAATACGTGTGAATATCTCGATTATTTCAATCGGAAAATTAAAAGAAAAATATTTAAAACAAGGTATTGCAGAATACTTAAAACGATTATCTGCGTATGCAAAAGTAGAAGTTATTGAATTGCCGGATGAAAAAGCACCGGAAAATTTAAGTGAAGCAGAAATGCTAATTGTAAAAGAGAAAGAAGGAATACGAATACTAGATAAAATTTCAGATGATACACATGTTATTGCATTAGCAATCGAAGGAAAACAAAAGTCATCAGAAGAATTTGCAGCGAGTCTTGATCATCTTGCTACATATGGAAAAAGTAAAGTGGCATTTATCATTGGGGGATCACTCGGGCTTAGCTCGGAAGTGATGAAGCGCTCTAACGAATCACTTTCATTCTCAAAAATGACATTACCGCATCAGCTGATGAGATTAGTACTTTTAGAGCAAGTATATCGGGCTTTTCGGATTAATCGTGGTGAACCTTACCATAAGTGAATAAGATATATATGAATTAAAAAATGTGGATTTTGAAATTTTATGTTGTAATAATCGTATAGTATCTAGTATGCGAATAGTAGAAGGCCATCAGAGATAAGGTTCTGGTGGTCTTCTACATATTTTCTAAATAAAAATGGTAACAATTGTTTCCTTGAATAAGTATGTTTTCATTTATGAGAAATTATGCTGTAATAGTGATAGAACGATATTTCATCCTGTTCTAAGTAGTCAAAGAAGTGGGGAATTGAGGTTGAAAAAGTTTAAGAAGTTTTATTTAGAGATTACTAGTGTATGTAATCTTGCATGTAGCTTTTGTCCGCCAACAGAACGACAGAAGCAATTTCTTTCTGTGGAGGATTTTTCTAAGAGATTAGACCAAATTAAACCTCACACGGACTACATTTATTTACATGTAAAAGGTGAGCCGTTGCTCCATCCTAAAATAGATCAATTGTTAGACTTAAGTCATGAAAAAGGGTTTAAGGTTAATATTACAACCAACGGAACGTTAATTAATAAAAAGAGGCATAAATTATTAAATAAACCTGCACTAAGACAGATGAATTTTTCACTTCATAGTTTCGATGGTCATCCAGGATCTGAAGATAAAGAAGGGTATGTAAGAAGCATACTTTCCTTTATTAAAGAAGCAACGAATCAATCGGAATTAATTGTTTCGCTGAGACTATGGAATCTTACGCAAGACAATAAGACAAATCTTGAAATACAGCGAAACAGAAATTTATTAGAAATTATTGAGAAAGAATTTGATTTACCATATAAAATTGAAGAGAAGATTACACCAGGAAGTGGTGTGAAGATTGCGGATCGCATCTTTATTAACCAAGATTACGAATTTCAGTGGCCGGCATTGCATGAAGAAGAAGACGACGGGAAAGGCTTCTGTCATGGTCTTCGAAATCAAGCAGGTATTTTAGCAAACGGGACTGTTATTCCTTGTTGTTTAGATGGTGAGGGAATCATTAACCTTGGAAATATTAATGAGGCATCATTCTCCGAGATTATCGAAAGGGATAGAGCCCAAAATCTTGTAGATGGATTTTCACGTAGAGTGGCTGTAGAGGAACTATGTAGAAAGTGCGGATATCGTAAGAGGTTTGGAAAATAGAGAGATAATAAAAAAATGAGCAAGTACGAAATAAAGTACCTTGCTCATTTTTTATATAATAATCAATACTTATTACATTTAAAGGGTAAATAAAGCTTAATATACTTTATCACCATTAAAGATTGAGTTTTTCACGATAACATAATCTACAGTACGAATTGCATCTAATTTCGTTCCACCAGCATAAGAAATAGAGGACTGAAGATCTTGTTCCATTTCGATCAATGTATCTTCTAAAGACCCTTTATGTTCGACAAACATTTTTTTGCCTTCCACGTTTTTCTTTTCGCCTTTTTGGAATTCGGAAGCTGACCCAAAGTATTCTTTATAGAGCTTCCCATCTCTTTCAATTGTTTCTCCTGGAGATTCTTCATGGCCAGCAAATAATGAACCAATCATAACCATAGTTGCCCCAAATCTAATTGATTTAGCTACATCACCATGGGTACGGATGCCTCCGTCAGCAATAATCGGTTTGCTTGCTGCTTTTGCACACCAACGAAGTGCAGCTAATTGCCAGCCACCAGTTCCAAATCCTGTTTTAATTTTTGTAATACATACTTTACCAGGTCCGATTCCTACTTTTGTTGCGTCAGCACCAGCATTTTCTAGCTCTCTTACTGCTTCTGGAGTTCCAACATTTCCTGCAATAACAAAGCTTTCAGGTAAATGTTTTTTAATATGTTGAATCATTTTTATTACCGCATTGGAATGCCCATGTGCGATATCTATCGTAATATATTCAGGAGAAAGCTGTTCAGCAGCTAATTGTTGTACAAATTCATACTCTTCTTCTTTCACACCAACACTAATAGATGCGATTAATCCACGAGAGTGCATATCTTTAATGAAAGAGATACGCTTTTCTGGCTCAAAACGATGCATTATATAGAAATATTTATTTTCCGCTAAATATACAGCAATTTTTTCATCTATAATTGTTTGCATATTTGCAGGTACGACAGGTAATTTAAATGTATGTTTTCCTAAAGTTACACTTGTATCACACTCAGAACGGCTATTTACTATACATTTTGCCGGAATTAATTGAATATCTTCATAGTCGAATACGTTTTCCATCGTTTACACCTCTAAATACGAATATTTTATATACCAGTTTAAAAAATGTTCGCCCAAAAGATAATGTACATTATTTTTTTCATTAAGTCAAAGATTTTAGTTGATATTTAGCAAATGTAGGGACGAAATTCAAAGGAATAACAAGTAATGCCGAATTAAATAGTTTATATATATCTATATTGTTCGTTTTTTGGACAAGTATATTATAAAAATTTAATCGATAGTAATGAAATAATATTTCGGAATATCATAGTGAAATAACAAAAAAGCAGGGTGCTAAAAATACCCTGCTTTTTTGTTATTTATTATCTTCAAGAAATTGATATTTCTTTTTCAATTTTTTTAAATCATTTACCAAATTCTCTCCGATTGTGGGGGCAAGATCTTCGTATATAGGAGAGAGTACCCGTTCCCATTCTTTCCTTTGTGCATCAGTTAGCTCATGAATTTGGATGGATGAATTTTGTTTAATAAGCTCAAGTTGTTTTTCGTTCATTTGGATGGACTGACGATTATTCCAGTCAGTCGTTTCTTTCATTGCTTCAAGTAATATTTTCTTCGTTTTTTCGGTTTGTTGATTCCAAGTTTTTTGATCCATCATGACAACATAGCCTAAGTACCCATGATTACTAATTGTCAAATAGTTTTGAACGTTATAAAATTTCTTGGAGTAGATATTTGAAATAGTATTTTCTTCGCCATCAACTTTACCTGTTTCAATTAATTTATATGTAGAATTAAATGAATCTTGATGTGCACCAACTTTTAATAAATCAAATTGAGATTGGATAACATCACTTTGCATAATGCGAAAGGATTGTCCTTTTATATCTTCAGGTGTATAGATAGGCCCCTTATTCGAAGTAATTTGCTTAAAGCCATTTGACCAATGGGCAAGCCCTTTAATGTTGTCTTTTTGTAAGGACTGAAGTAATTGTTCGCCAATTTTTCCGTTTAAGCCTTCTTGAATGGCTTCATAATTTGGAAAGGCAAATGGAAGGTCTAATACACCCCATTCGTGAGATAGCATTCCAAGCTTTGAGGTAGAGGGAGCAATAAAATGAACTTGCCCAGCTTTTAAAGCGCGGATTTCTTCTATATCAGAATACAGGCTCCCGTTTGGGAAAATTTCTATTTTTATAGTTCCGTTTGATTTCTCATTAACAAGCTCGGCAAATTTGCTAGCAGCAAGCCCTTTAGGTGTATTTTCTGCTACAACATGACTAAATTTGAAAACAATTTGTTTTTTCAACCCTTCTTGGTCATCGTCATAAGCAAGTTCACCTTGAGAAAAAAGACTTTGAAAACCTATAAATAAAGCATTAGTAATTAAAAAGATGAAAAGGAGTATAAAAGTAACTATTTTTTTCATCTTAAACCTCCTCTTGGGTTGTTAATGTAAGCATACCGAGAAGATTTTTATTCGTAAAGATGCTTTTAGAGGAAAGGGGAACAAACAGTGAAACAATTGCCCATCCGCTGGAAAATTACGATTTTATCCTATGCAGTAGTTATTTTTTCATTACTGATAGGTGGAATTGTTATCATCGCAAATATTCAACAAAAAGAAGAAAAAGAATTAAGAATTAGATCTATGAATACGGCGCGGACAGTGGCAGAATTATCAGATGTAAAGAGATCCCTTCAGGAAACAACAGGGTGGTTTACATTGAATCCAGCTATTGAAAATATCCGGGTTATTAATGAAACAGACTATATAGTAGTAATGAATATGGAGCGAATTCGATATTCTCATCCCGTAAAAGAAATGATTGGGAGGCCATCAAAAGGGACGGATGAAGAACCGGCATTTGCAGAACATATTTATTTTTCAAAAGCCAAAGGAGAGATAGGTACTGTAATTCGTGCCTTTATGCCTATTAAAGATCAAAACTTAAATCAAATTGGTGTTGTTGTTGTTGGAAATAAAGTCCCGAATTTTTGGGAGATTATGCTGGGATTAGCAGAAGAGATTATTTTTATTGTCATATTAACTTTAATTTTTGGATTGATTGGTTCATTGATGCTTGCCAATCATATTAAAAAACAGATGTTTCAGTTAGAACCTTATGAAATTAAACGAATGTTAGAAGAACGAACAGCAACCTTTCATTCGATTAATGAGGGTGTGATTGCAATTGATAATCAAGAGATTATTACCATTTTTAATGAAAAAGCAAAGCAGGTTTTTCATGTAGATGGAAATGTTGTAGGGAGTCCCATTCGTGCAGTTTTAAAGGATACGAGACTTCCAGAAATCGTGGAGAGGAATCAGCCAGTATACAATGAAGAGATAAAAGTAAGTGGAAAGGTAATTTTAAGTAATCGTATACCAATCAAGAAAGATAATGAATTAATTGGAGCTGTGGCAATCTTTCAAGATCGTACAGAGGTTACAAAGCTCGCAGAGGAATTAACAGGAGTGAAAACATTTGTAGAGGCACTTCGTGTACAAAGCCACGAGCATATGAACAAACTTCATACAATAGCAGGTTTAATTCAGCTAGGTAAAGCTGATAAAGCATTACAACTTGCTTTCCACACTTCAGAAGAACAGGGGAGTGTAACAAACTTTTTAAATGAAACGATTAAAAATGATGCGATTGCCGGTCTCCTCCTGAGCAAAGTAAGCCGGGGTAAGGAATTAGGGATACAAGTTATAATTGACCAAAATAGTTATTTAGAAGTATTTCCTTATCAACTGGATCAACATGATTTCGTTGTATTACTAGGTAACTTAATCGAAAATGCGTTTGGATCATTTGAGCAAACTGAGATAGAGAATAAAAGAATTGATATTAGTATTGAGCAGTCAGAAGATGTATGTGCAATATTGATTGAGGATAATGGATGCGGCATAAAAGAGGAGCATTTACCAAGAGTGTATGAGAAAGGATTTACTGTGAATAAAATGAGTGGGACAGGTTATGGACTTTTTCTAGTAAAGCAAATTGTTGAAAAGGGGAGAGGGGAAATTAGTGTTTCATCTTTTCAAGGTGAAGGAACTTCTTTTATCATTACTTTTCCAATGGAGATGGAGGCGGAATTGTATGAAATATAAAGAGGAAATCAAAGTACTATTGGTTGAAGACGATCCGATGGTTCAAGAAGTAAATAAAGAATTCATTAGAAGTGTAAAGGGATTTCAAGTAGTAGCCGTCGCTAACAATGGCGAGGAGGGGATTAACCTTGTCCAAAAAATGAATCCAGATCTCGTTATTTTAGATATTTTTATGCCGAAAAAGGACGGTATTAAGGTATTACAGGAATTTAGAAAACAAGAGTTAGAAGCAGATGTAATCGTTGTTTCTGCTGCAAAAGATAGGGAAACAATTAAACTCATGCTTCAAAACGGAGCGATGGATTATATTATTAAGCCATTTAAGTTATACCGAATTCAGCAAGCTTTAGAAAAATATCGACAATATAGAATGAGTCTGAAGGAATCTGGGGCGATTTCACAGGAACAGCTGGATTTATTATTATATTCTGGGCGTTCTAAAAAAGCAGCAAACAATTTGCCAAAGGGATTAAATGAATTTACATTGAATGAAATTGAAGAGTATGTAAAAAAACAAGATGAACCTCGTTCTGCAGAAGAGGTAGCCAGTGCAATTGGGATAGCCAGAGTTACCGCGCGGCGATACTTAGATTATTTAGAAAAAAAGGGGTTGATTCATTTAGCAGTTCAATATGGAGGGGTTGGAAGACCAATTAATCGCTATGTGTACCGTGAAGTAAAAAAGTAAGACCAAAATGACCAAAATATTCGTTATGACCATAAACTTCTCACCTTTGATTGAAAACGCTATCATTATATAAAACATAGGGATGGTAAAGTTTTCAAAAATGAAACAGTGGGAGGAGAAGTGAAGGTGAAACGACTGTTCAAAAATTTAACTTTTCAAGTATTAACGGCCATTGCACTCGGCGTATTAGTTGGGCTTATGTGGCCAAGTGTTGGGAAAGAAATGAAGCCGATAGGCGATACGTTTATTAATGCTGTAAAAATGGTCATCGCACCAATTATTTTCTTAACAATTGTACTTGGTATTGCCAAAATGGGAGATATGAAGAAGGTTGGTAAGGTCGGTGGAAAAGCTTTTATTTATTTTGAGGTTGTGACAACATTTGCACTTATTGTTGGGTTAATCGTTGTAAATGTTATGAAGCCAGGTTCAGGCCTTAATTTTAATGAACTTGCAAAAGGAGATGTATCTAAATATACACAAGGTGGGGGACAGGGTATTAATTGGATTGATTTTGTTACTCATATTGTTCCTTCTAATATGGTTGATGCGTTTGCAAAGGGTGATATTTTACAAGTATTATTCTTTTCTATTTTATTTGGGATTGGGCTAGCTGCTCTTGGAGAAAAAGGAAATTCGGTGATTGATTTCTTAGACAAACTTTCACACGTATTCTTTAAAATTATTGGTTATGTAATGAAGGCAGCGCCGCTTGGGGCATTTGGTGCTATGGCATATACAATCGGTCATTTTGGGCTTGCTTCACTTGTACCACTTGGAAAATTGATGATGTCAGTGTATATAACGATGTTCCTATTCGTATTTGTTGTCTTAAATATTGTTTGTAAGATATATGGGTTTAGCTTATGGAATTATTTGAAGTTTATTCGAGATGAAATACTAATCGTATTAGGAACAAGTTCTTCGGAATCCGTACTTCCGAGAATGATGAATAAGATGGAGCGATATGGCTGTTCAAAATCTGTTGTTGGCCTTGTTATTCCGACGGGCTATTCTTTTAACCTTGATGGTACATCCATTTATTTATCCATGGCAGTTGTCTTTTTAGCACAAGTATTTGGTGTTGATTTAACAATCGGACAGCAAATTACTATTATTTTAGTACTTATGTTAACGTCTAAAGGAGCTGCTGGTGTAACAGGAAGCGGATTTATCGTGTTAGCTTCTACGTTAGCGGCACTAAAGGTTATTCCTTTAGAAGGATTAGCATTACTTCTTGGTGTCGATCGTTTTATGAGTGAGGGAAGAGCAATTGTAAACTTAATTGGAAATGGAATTGCTACAATCGTTGTTGCAAAGAGCGAAAATGAGTTTGATGAAATGAAGCATGCAGAAGCAGTTTCCGGTATGAAGGTGTTAAAAGAGACAAAGGCAGGGGAAGCTGTATAAATATCGGAATTATTCTAATGCAAGATAAAGTTTCTTATCTGGATATAATGTATGGGAATTTAAAGGGACATAAATCGATAAATAAAAAGGGTCTATCTACTCTAGGGGGGAGAAAAGCCCTTTTTTATTTATTTTTCTATTTTTGGATAGTAAGACCCTTGCCTCAAGATTCAGAGGAAACACGAGGAAGGTAGGGGGAAGGAGGAATATCTATAAAAATCTGATTGGTTCAACTAATAATTAGCGGGAAATGAAACCCCTATTGGTTAGTATTTCAATCTATAAGAATTATTAAATATAAATAACAGGATATTGATAATTCCATTATTTATTTCGATTGGCAAAAATTGACGTTATTTGCATCGTATGATATCATTTGAAATTGTGATTTTAATTAATAATATTGAGATGAAATATAAAAAATGAGGAGGGGAAATATGGATTCATTAAGCAGTAGAAAAAGTGGCTTTCGCTTAAAAAATTTAAGCTGGCTTCATTTCTATTTCCTTATATTAATTGTGTTTTCGTTTTTAATACGTATATATTTAGCTTCAAACTTACCAGGGTTTCTTGGTGATCAAAACTTTTTTGTTAACTGGATGGAAACTGTTGGAAAGTATGGGTTAGCCGATGTTTATGCATACGGTGACGGTGTAAATTATCCACCATTCTTTTTAGCACTTTTAGGTATATATGGAAAAGTGCTAGCTGCTTTTAATTTACAAGCAGTAGCTGGTGATGTTTTAGTTCGTTTACCACCTATTTTATTTGATATAGTGGCTATAATTATCTTGGCTATAGCTTCTAAAAAAATAGCAAATCCTTTTATAAGAGCGATATTGGTAACATTTTTGGCATTAAATCCTGCAGTATTACTAGATGGACCTATTTGGGGTCAAATAGACATGTTACATGCTATACTAATGGTTTGCTCAATATTATTACTTGTTTCTAATCCGCTATTATCTGGTGCTATTTTTGCTATAGCATTACTAGCAAAATTTCAATCTATTGTAATTGCTCCTGTTTTTGCTATTTATTTCCTAAAGGTAATGTGGGAAAAAAGGGAATTTAAACAACTGTTTAAATATATACTTGGATTTTGTATACCGCTCGTAATAATCGGGGCCTATTTTGCAGTTCATGGTACATTGTATGCTATGTTACAGCACGGATATTTAAGTGCAGTAGGAACTTTTCCAACTGTAACTTTAAATGCAATGAATATTTGGTATTATATAATTGGAACTACACCTGATGTAAGTGACTCAATTATTATCTTGCCACATTTAAGTTTAAAGAGGGTTGGAGTATTGATTCTAGCCGCAGCAGTATTGTTGGCATGGCTGTATGTTTTCTTTAACCGTAAATGCAGTACAGTGGTGCTATTGAAAGCTTCAACATTCATATGTTTTGCATTTTATATGTTACCTACTCAAATGCATGAGAGATATAGTTTCCCAACGCTAATTTTTGTGATATTTGTATTATTATATGATATAAAATGGACAGGCATAACCCTTGGATTAACCTTTGCAATCTCTTTAAATTTAATGTTTGTTCTTTATTCACGTGAGAATAATATGGCAATGTTCATAGCAACATTAAACTGTTTTGTATTTTATTCTATGGGTAAAGCATTATTAAAAGATTATAGTGATGACATAGAATCCTTAGTGAGCAAATACAACAAAGAGTAATTTTATATTTTTGCTACTGTATTTTTAAATATCGAGTACGGTAATGGGTGTAAGAAGGGGAGTAGAGAATCTGAAGGGATTCTCTTTTTTTGATGCGCCCAGTATGCGTCTATTCTCTAGAGTTCAAGTCTCGAATCGCGAAGGCAGTAAGTAGTAGCAGTTAGCTTAAGACAAGGGTATCCATGGTGACGCGGTGGTAAATCTCCGGTCCGAGGAACATGAATTTCCACTGAATGGGATTTCCAAACAAATCAAAGTCCATACTGCCAAAGGTGATACAAAGTAAATGAAGCCGATTTTTAATTTAATGATGAACATAGATTTCGATTAGGGAAATAATTTTAGTATAATGAAGTATAGGCAATGACAAATATAATATTTAGGTTATGGTTAAATAATAAAAAAATTAAAATACATAACAAAATGAGGTTAGTATATGAGCAAAAAAAGCTTTAAAGAGTATGCATTAAGTAAGGAAATTGTAAGAGCACTTACTAGTTTAAAATATGAGCAGCCAACAGAAGTACAAGAAAAAGTAATTCCAGTTGCACTGGAAAAGAAAGACCTTGTCGTGAAATCACAAACAGGAAGCGGTAAGACAGCTTCTTTTGGGATTCCGCTTTGTGAAATGGTTGAGTGGGAAGAAAATAAGCCACAGGCGTTAATCCTTACACCGACAAGGGAACTTGCTGTGCAGGTAAAAGAGGATATTACGAATATAGGAAGATTTAAACGTATTAAAGCGACTGCGGTTTACGGTAAATCCCCATTTGCACGTCAAAAATTAGAGTTAAAGCAAAAAACACATATTGTGGTTGGAACCCCTGGGCGTGTGTTAGATCATATTGAAAAAGGTACTCTGTCCTTAGAGCGGTTGAAGTATTTAGTGATTGATGAGGCAGATGAAATGTTAAATATGGGCTTTATCGATCAAGTAGAAGCAATTATTGATGAATTACCTACAGATCGAATGACAATGCTATTTTCTGCGACGTTACCAGAAGACGTTGAAAATTTATCTCGTACATATATGAAGTCGCCAATTAACATTGAGATTAAAGCTACTGGGATTACGACAGATAAAATTGAACACGCCCTTTTAGAAGTGAGAGAAGAAGAGAAGTTTTCACTTCTTAAAGATATAACAACTGTTGAAAATCCAGATAGCTGTATTATTTTCTGTCGTACGCAAGAAAATGTGGATGATGTATTTAGACAGTTAAAACGTTCTGGCTATCCGTGTGATAAAATCCATGGCGGTATGGTACAAGAAGACCGTTTCGCAGTAATGAATGACTTTAGAAGAGGGGAATTTCGTTATTTAGTCGCGACGGATGTAGCGGCTAGAGGAATTGATATTGAAAATATTACCCATGTCATTAACTATGACATTCCATTAGAAAAAGAAAGTTATGTACACCGGACGGGAAGAACAGGGCGCGCTGGTAATAGCGGAAAAGCAATTACATTCGTAACGCCGTATGAAGAGAGATTCTTGGTAGAAATTGAAGAGTATATCGGTTTTGAAATTCAAAAAATAGAAGCTCCGTCAAAAGAGGAGCTTGCAAAGGGAAAGGCAGCCTTTGAAGATAAAATAAATGCGAAACCAATTATGAAAAAAGAGAAAAGTGCAGGATTAAATAAAGATATTATGAAGCTGTACTTTAACGGTGGGAAGAAAAAGAAGATTCGAGCGGTAGATTTCGTTGGTACAATTGCTAAAATCCCAGGTGTCACAGCGGATGATATAGGAATTATTACGATACAAGATAATGTTTCTTATGTTGATATATTAAACGGAAAAGGCCCGCTTGTTTTAAAAGTAATGAAAAACACAACGATAAAAGGTAAGCAGTTAAAGGTTCATGAGGCTATTAAGTAAAAGGAACTACCCACTCTAACAGGTGGGTATTTTTTTTATGAAAAATAAGGAAATTATGTAAGGATAAACTTGTTGTATTCGTATATATAAGTGAAGGGGGAGAAGATATGAATGATAGGGAATTAGTAGATGAAATAAAAAAACAAAATACGGAAGCATTGGATCAATTGATTCTTCAATATAGTAAATTGATTTATGGAGTGATCGGAAGTGTACTTGGAGAGAACCATGAAAGAGCAGAAATTGAAGAGTGCTATAACGATGTTCTTCTCATACTTTGGTATAAAATAGACAGTTTTCAAATAGAAAAGGGACAACTTAAAAACTGGATTATTTCTATTGCGAAGTTTAAGGCACTAGATTATAAAAGAAGGCTGAAGAGAAAAAGAATTGAACAAACAATAGAACAACTTATTTTACAAGATGATGAAGATGTAGAAAAAGGATTGCTCAAAGAAGAGGAAAAAGAGTTCGTTTTGAAAGCAATTCATCAGTTAGATGGTGTAGATCATAGTATCTTTTATCGAAGGTATATTGTGGATGAAAGCATAGAGGATATTTCAAGGAGACTACATATGAGTACAGGTTCAGTTTATACCAGATTATCAAGGGGAAAGGAGAAATTAAAAAGGATAATGGAGGGATATTATGAATTGTGAAAGCTATAATATAGATCAAATTGTTTTCGAGCAGTGGGATGAACAAGAAATATCCCGATTTGAAGCAATAGGGGAGCGCCTTGTTGGGAGCTTGGAGAAGAAGAAAAAAGATATCAGAAAACGAATTGCTGAAGAAAATTTTCAAGAGATAGAAGTAAAGGCAAATAATGAGTTAACAGAAAATGAATTTATTGAATTACAATTTCAAGCAAGGGCTACAGGTGGCTACTATTTGGGTGCAATTATGTGTTCAGCAGACTATGCCGTAATGCCATTAGCGCTTATGGATGTAGGAAATCGATTTGTTGTTTTTGGAACAAGACATAAAGTTATGATTTATGAAGTAAAGGAACTTTATCAAATTCAAAGAGCATACATTATAGATTATGATGATATTTTTAAATATTATTACAAAATAAAAAAGAACGATACGATATTATGTTTTAAAGCCAAGAAAGATAAGTATGGGCAGCTAAGAGAATGCTCAAACTGGATGTTATATGGGTATTTGCAAGGGAGAATTAACATGATTATTAATAGTTCAGATAGAGATATCATAGCTAAGTACCTTGATAGAGAGATTCATTCGAAAAGAGGTCATTAAAAAGGAAAAAGTACATTCTTTTGGTGTAAGATGTACTTTTTTGATCAATAGGGATATGAAAAAGTTATTTGGTATTTATTTTTGAATTTTCCATTCGCATATCATATGAAGCTGCCCGTCTTTTAATTTTGCTTGAAGTGAACCACCCATTTTCAGTTCGTTTTTTATCGACATTCGCTTGTACAATGTGTTCAATTAAATGATTGATTTCAAAAGCCAGTTCTTCGATATTCTTGTCTAAAAGTATGATATCTAATTTCTGATTTGTTTTTTGGCTATTGTAATTTTTGAGTGCATTTGTCATGCTTCGTACTTCTTTTTTTATAAAAAGTAAACGTGTGAGAAAAATTACTGCCAGTATGATGGATAGAGTTGTTATAAAGAACAATATTCTCACCCTTATATCTAAATACTCTGTATATTTTATATGATAGTTATGGAAGGGAATTTATTCAAGTAAGGGGAGTTAATTATTCATATATTATTTGAAAACAATAGGATGATAATAGAAAGAATAAGCATAGTAAACACATTAAGTGACTTAACTAAGGGAGATATGATCCGTAGAATAGCTCCTCGTAAACCGATACAAATTCATTTGGTGAAATTAATGAGGGGGTTAGAAAGCGATGAAAAAACAAAAATAAGTAAAAGCCACCTAGAAGAGGTGGCTTTATTCATGGTTAAGATTCTTTCAAATCGTCAACTAATTTTTCTGCTAAACGTCTATACATATTGCTCATTGTTACAAATGAAGTTAGCAATAAGAGTTTTTCTAATTCTTTATCCTCAAATGAAGCAGCAGCTTTTACCTCAGTCACCCGATTATCTACATCCCTTTTAAAGTTCTCAACATTTGTTTCTGTAAGTTCAAGATAATCTTTGTAGAAGGTGTCCAGTTCGAAAGTATCCTCGTTTATGAGTCTTTCATTGAGAGTTGCTAAAGAACTTTTAATATCATTAATCGAGAGGGCACCCTTTAATTGATAAATTAAACTAATTAAAATCATATGCTCTTTTGAGTATTTTTTATTTTTTATGGGGATGAATAATTTTCCTTTTGCGTAGTTATTAATCATTGTTTTTGTAAGTACTTTTTCATCTTCTGTTCTTGTTGTATCACCGTAGTTATTTTCAAATAGTTGAACAACTTGATCTACGTATAAATCTACAGTAGGGATATCTTCAAGTTTAATATTTTTTTCTAAATGTAATGTTTCGAGTAAGTTCTTTATGTTTTCCATATAAACCCTCACCTTTGTAGGAATAATGTACACTATATCTTTAAATATGGTATTACGAAACAAATAAATTGTAAATGTTGACCCTTAGACGAATTGTGTATATAATTACATGTAGTTATTGAAACTACATGTAATTATATAAGGGGTTGTTAATGTGAATGCTTATGTGAGAGAACCAGTTAATGCGTTTACCCATCTAGGAGGCGCCGTGTTATCATTCGTTGCACTTTTAGCTATGCTTGTGAAGGTTTCTGTAAAAATGCCATCCGTTTCTACAATTTCAGCGGTGATTCTATTTGGAGTAGGGATGATGATTCTTTATGCAGCTTCGTCGGTGTATCACAGCATTGTAGCAAGTGAACGGGTTATTTATTTCTTTAGGAAGCTTGATCATTCGATGATTTTCCTCTTAATTGCAGGTACATATGCACCTTTTTGCTTAATTACATTACAGGCTGCAAATGGTTTACTATTGTTTGTGCTAGTTTATGCTACAGCTATATGTGGTATTGTTTTTAAAATGTTTTGGTTTAACTGTCCGAGATGGTTATCAACAGCAATCTACCTTATGATGGGATGGTTAATTGTTTTATTTTTTGCACCGCTATCAGAAAATCTAAGCATAGAGGGTATTTTGTTTTTAGTACTTGGTGGTGTTTTTTATACGATTGGTGGATTTATTTACGGAGCAAAACCGAAATGGCTGGAATTTAAATATATAGGGCATCATGAAATTTTTCATATTTTTGTGTTATTGGGAAGCCTTGCCCATTTTTTATGTGTATATTGTTATGTGATTTAATAAGTTTTATGTAAGGGTTACATATCACGAGGTATGTGGCCTTTTTAATGGGAATAATTTAAAGTGAAAATTTAATCTCACTATATTATAGATAGGAAGAGTGAGGGGGACGGCAAAATTAGAATCAACCTAAGATTGGGCGATTCTAATTTTGCTCAATTACGTGCATATTCATTAAAGGATTTGATTAGGAATATATCCTTGATGAACTCGAACGACTTGTTTAGGCATATAATCTCACCTTTCATAAAACATAAATTTTAATTTGCGATATTTTATGATAGAAGTGCTAGTTTGGTATATGGCAAATGCTTGATTCTACTTGTTTCTAAAAGAAATGGGCAGGGAACAATATAGATTTCGAATTTTATTCCAGAATTTTCGGCGTTTATTTTTAGATATAATGCTGTTATGATAATGTTATCGTTTTCAGATTGTGTTATATGAGATTGACTTTATCTACTGTTGGAAAGAAATATACTATTTTGAAAGCGCTTTAATGATATAGTACAGTGATTGCATTCTTTGGATTTCTTTTTGTTTTGAGGTAGGAAGTCTGACTTATTTTGAATAAAAAGTGCTAGTACGCATGAAATGATAGTTGTTTCTTGTGTATGCAATTTGAAATGGGTAGGACAATATCACTAGTATGATTTTATGTTACGAGGAGGTTAAGGTGTGAAAAAATATGATTTTCACACGAACATATATGGGTTACGTTGGGTTATTGCTTTCAGGCGCAGCTTTGTTTTTAAATAGTCTTGTCATATTAGGAAAAGCAGAGGAAAAAAGTGCAGGTGTTTTTAATTTATTTGTAGGGATGCTGCAAATTGTCATTCCGTTTTACCTCATTATGATTTCTGATCAAAGTAATTGGACTGTATATTCATATGCAGCTACTTTTTTATTTGGTTTAACGTATTTGTATGTAGGTATCACCTTTATTACGGGAATGAGTGGAAATGGGCTAGGGTGGTTTTGCCTCTGGGTGGCTCTTGTTGCACTATTTTATATGGTTGTATCGTTCGTTCAATTTCAAGATATCGTTAATGCACTGACTTGGTTTATGTGGGCGCTTCTTTGGTATTTATTCTTTGTGTTAAATGTACAAAAAAAGAATATAAACCAATACCTTGGTAGGGTAGCGTTTGTACAATCATGGGTAACGCTCACGTTGCCATCGCTTCTTTATTTTATGGGGATATGGGGAACACCAGTAGTTTATCAGGCATGGATTTATGTATCGGTAGTTTCTATTTTATATTTCTGTTATTGCATTTTTAAATATCGAGTACGTTAATAGTAGTAAGATGAGGGAAAGAGAATCTGGCTGGATTCTCTTTTTTTATGTGGAAATAAATTCAAGTATAATGAAGTAACAAATACTTATTCAGTCACCATAGAACATTAAAATAACTAAGGGAATGATACATATGACGAAAATATTAGTGTTAGGCGGAACAAGATTTTTCGGAAAACGATTAGTTGAAAGCCTTCTGCAAGCTGGGCACGATGTAACAATTGCAACGCGGGGACTTAAGACAGACTCGTTTGGTAGTGCTGTTAAAAGAGTCGTTGTAGATCGAGAAGATGAAGAGATGCTAAAGGAAATATTAGCAGGTGCAAGTTATGACGTTGTGTATGATAATCTATGCTATAGTCCGAATGCAGCGAAGGTTATATGCAAAGTACTTCATAGTAAAGTGAAGAAATATATTGTTACATCCTCAATGGCTGTATATGAGTCAGCACTATCTTTAAAAGAAGATGATTTCAATCCGTATCAGTACCCGATTGTTTATGGAGATAGGCAAGATTTTTCTTATAGTGAGGGAAAAAGATTAGCAGAGGCCGTTTTGTTTAAACATGCAACATTTCCTGTAATTGCAGTGCGCTTCCCAGTTGTTATTGGTGAAAATGATTATACAAAGCGATTGCAGTTTTATGTTGAAAATATCGTGAAGAGAAAGCCTTTTGTAGTAGAAGATATAGAAGGAAAAATGTCTTTTATCCATGAAAAAGAAGCAGGTGGTTTTCTAGCATATCTTAGTACGATGAATATAGATGGTCCAATTAATGCATGTAGTAATGGTGTGATTTCTATGCGGGAAGTTATTCACTTTGTAGAAAAAAATACAGGCATAAAAGCTTGTATTGAAGCAAAAGGTGAGAACATGGCCCCGTATAATGGGATGGCAAATTGTACGATAAATAATACGAAAGCAAAAGAATTAGGATTTCAGTTTAGAAATTTAGAGACGGATGTGAACAATATATTGAAATGCTATATTGAAGTAATGTAATGATTATTCATAAATCCCCCGGTGGCAATCCGGGGGATTTTTCCTTCTTGCAAGGGTGTATCTTGATTTGGTGTACTCATGACAGAGAGTTGCTTTACATCATCAAGTACAAGCCAGTCATATCCACTTCCGAAACGACTAATTGCCGCTTTGGAAAGCTGGTCTTTTAAGTTGTCAAAGGTATTGAAATAATAATCAATTACTTTTGCAATGTCTCCATTAGGTTAGCCACCACCTTTCGGACTCATCACTTCCGAAAAAAGGCTATGGCAGTAATGTCCACCACCGTTATTTCTTACAGCGGTAACAATGTCTGATGGAAGTGTGTTTAAATTACATAATAATTCTTCTAAAGGTTTATTCTGCAATTCTTTATGATCTTCTAAAGCTGAATTTAAATTCTTTACATATGTCGCATGATGTTGTCCGTGATGAAGTGCCAAAGTATCACCATCAATATATGGTTCTAACTCATCATAGTCATATGAAAGCGCGGGCAAATGAAATAAAGACATATAATTAACCTGCTTCCCCCTGAAGTTGCACGCGGTAAAAAAATTCACCTGAACCAAAAGTACACCTGTTTTTTTTATAAGTCGACAATAAAAAAATAATTCTATTAATTTTCTGGAAATATAAGTTGTAATGAAGAAGAAAGGGTGACCAGCACTTGTTTTCTCTCTCTGTTTTCACTTGGCATGGGACAGGAAGAGGATTTGACCGCTTCTATGCATGGCTGGATGCTCTATTCCGTCTAAAAAGAAGGGATTTATGTTGGTTTTTCAATTTGCATTTATATAGCCATTTTATTTGATTTGTTACTACACTCTTTTTTGCTTATACTGTAAAGTAATAGTGTCTTGTTGAAGTAGAAGGAGATTGTTTATGGATAAAATGAAAGAATTAATAGATGAAGCAAGGAAGTTTATTACAACTTGTTATCAAGAGCTTGCTAGAGAGCAGCAAATAGAAGAGCGTCTCAGCCAAATTGTGTCGGAAATAGAGCGGACAGGAACATATGAACACACCTTTGAGGAACTTGTTCATGGTGCACGTATGGCCTGGAGAAATAGTAACCGATGTATTGGAAGATTATTTTGGAATAAAATGCATATATTAGATGCTCGTGAAGTGAATGATGAGGAAGGGGTATATAATGCACTTATTCATCATATTCGATATGCAACGAATAACGGGAAAATTAAACCGACAATTACAATTTTTAAGCAGTATAACGGTGAACAAAATAACATTCGAATTTATAACCATCAGTTGATTCGTTATGCGGGATTTGAAACAGAAATGGGAGTGATAGGTGATTCTCATTCGATTCCATTTACAGCGTTTTGTCAGAAACTTGGCTGGAATGGAGAAGGTACGAATTTTGATGTATTGCCACTCGTATTTTCTGTTGATGGACGAGAACCTGTATATAGGGAAATTCCGAAAGAAGAGGTAAAAGAGGTTGAGATTGAGCACCCAGAATATCCATTTGTATCCTTAGGTGCAAAATGGTATGGGGTACCAATGATTTCAGATATGCGTCTAGAGATTGGTGGCATTTCTTATACAGCTGCTCCTTTTAATGGTTGGTATATGGAAACAGAAATTGGGGCTCGTAATTTGGCAGATCATGATCGTTATAATTTACTTCCAGCTGTTGCAGAAATAATGAATTTGGATACTTTGAGAAACAGTACATTATGGAAAGATAAGGCGTTAGTTGAATTAAATGTAGCTGTTTTGCATTCTTTCAAAAAGCAAGGAGTAAGTATTGTAGATCATCACACAGCAGCACAGCAGTTTGGACAATTTGAAAAGCAAGAGGCGGCTTGTGGCCGTGTCGTGACGGGAAATTGGGTATGGCTCATTCCACCATTATCGCCAGCTACTACCCACATCTATCATAAACCTTATCCGAATAATATTCTGACTCCAAATTTCTTTCATAAATAAAAACAAAAGCATTGAAATGTAGAATTTCAATGCTTTTTGATTAACTTTAATCTAGCACTTTTCCTTTCGTTTCGTTTCCGGTACACACACTAGCATTGTAATTAATCCAATTGGATAGATAATGAAAATAAGTGATAGAGCTCCGAATAAATTACCACCTGTAGCAAGTAAACCGATAATAACAGGGCCAACTCCTGCGAGATACATATCATTCTTCTTGACGATACCTTCACTATTTTCCGATAATAAAACTAACTAAACAAATAAAGGATGAATCACAGATGCTAGATTTAGTGCTTATGATGATTGAACGAGTTGGGTTAATTGTCATATTAGGTTTTTTACTTTCGCATATTAAAACATTTAGGCGCCTTCTTCATAAACAAGATGGATATACAGATAAGCTCATGCTTATTTGTATTTTTTCGTTATTTACAATTATAAGCAATTACACAGGAATTGAAATTGCAGGGAATACAATTATGAACGAAAATTGGCTGCAAGGGGTCTCCTCATCGAGTACGATTGCCAATACACGTATTATGGGAGTTGGAATTAGTGGTTTACTAGGTGGACCGATTGTCGGGATTGGCGTTGGATTTATTGCTGGTATTCATCGTTATATGCTTGGGGGAACAACAGCCCTTAGTTGTGCGATTTCATCTATTTTAGCAGGAATTATTACCGGTTATATTGGCCGTATTTTTCAAAAGCATAACCGTGTGATTACACCTAAATTCTCAGCTGTTTTAAGTGTTTTTATTGTATCTTTGGAAATGGTTATGATCTTATTTATTGTAAAAGATGGATTTCACGTTGTAAAAAAAATCGCAATACCGATGATTCTTGTGAATAGCTTCGGTAGTTTTATTTTACTTTCTATGGTACAAGCTATTTTGCGCCAAGAAGAAAATGCAAAGGCTTTGCAAACTCATAAAGTACTTCGGATTGCTGATAAGACATTACCTTATTTTCGCCAGGGATTAACGGAGGAATCTTGTAAACATGTGGCACAAATTATCCATCGTTTTACAGGGACAGATGCGGTATCTTTAACAGATACAGAAAAAATATTGGCGCATGTTGGATTAGCATCTGATCACCATATCCCTTCTCATAGTTTAATTACAGGATTATCAAAAGAAGTATTAAAAACAGGGAAAATAATGAAAGCGAAATCACGAGAGATTATTAATTGTCAACATGAAGAATGTCCTTTGCAGGCAGCAATCGTTATTCCGTTAACTTCGCATGGCAATACAATCGGAACATTAAAGCTTTATTTTAAAAATCCGAACCAATTAAGCCGTGTGGAAGAAGAATTAGCAGAAGGGTTAGCGAAGATTTTCTCAACACAGCTTGAGTTAGGAGAGGCAGAATTACAAAGTAAACTACTTCAAGATGCAGAGATAAAAGCATTACAAGCACAAATTAATCCGCACTTTTTATTCAATGCGATTAATACAGTATCAGCTTTATGCCGTACAGATGTAGAAAAGGCAAGAAAGCTCTTATTGCAACTTAGCGTGTATTTTCGTTGTAATTTACAGGGAGCACGCCAGTTACTTATTCCATTAGAGCAAGAGCTGAATCATGTACATGCATATTTATCATTAGAACAAGCAAGGTTCCCAAATAAATATGAGGTGAAAACATATATTGAAGAAGGATTACAAACAATTTTACTCCCACCATTTGTACTGCAATTGTTAGTGGAAAATGCACTTCGTCATGCCTTTCCGAAAAAACAACCAATTTGTCAGGTAGAAATTTATGCACACGCGCAGGGAGATATGGTTCATTTTAAAGTGAAAGATAATGGTCAGGGAATTGAACAAGGGCGCTTAGAGCAATTAGGAAAGGCAGTCGTTCCATCGAAAAAAGGAACAGGAACGGCGCTATATAATATTAATCAACGGTTAATAGGACTGTTTGGGAAAGATACAACACTTCATATCGAGAGTGAATTAGAAAAAGGGACAGAAATTTTATTTACAATTCCGATTCAAAACATAGGGGAGGAAGAAAGCGGTGTTAAAGGTATTAGTAGTTGACGATGAGATGTTAGCACGGGATGAATTGAAATATTTATTGCAGCGTACGAAAGAAGTGGATGTAATTGAAGAAGCTGATTGCGTGGAAGATGCATTAGAAAAGCTAATGGGGAATAAGCCGGATCTTGTCTTTTTAGATATTCAGCTTTCAGATGATAATGGATTTGAGATTGCGAATATATTAAAGAAAATGAAGAACCCACCGTCCATTGTTTTTGCAACAGCTTACGATCAATATGCGCTGCAAGCATTTGAGGTGGATGCATTAGATTATATTTTAAAGCCGTTTGATGAAGAGCGAATTGCACAGACACTGAAAAAATATAAGAAGCGAAAGCAAACTGAAACAGAGAAAAACCAAGATGTAGCTACGGAGATGTATAAGCTTGCATTGCCAATAGAAGAATCCATTGTGCTCGTGAATATTGAAGATATTGTTTATGTGGGACTTGTGGACGGGAAAGTAACTGTAAAGACGATTCGGGAAACATACGTAACCCATGATACGCTTGTTATTTTAGAAAAGAAGCTGCCGCAAACGAGCTTTATGCGCGTTCACCGTAGTTTTATTGCGAATATCAACCATATTTCGGAAATACAGCCCTGGTTTAACTCTACTTATAATTTAATTATGAAAGAGGGATCTAAGGTACCTGTAAGTCGTACATATGCAAAGGAACTTAAAAAGCTGCTTCGTATTTAAGAAGCAGCTTTTGCATTTCATCCCGTTATTTTTGTAACTGATTCCGTATATTTGACGTTCTGATATGTAAACGCTTACTTAAACATTTACATCATATACAATGAAGGTACCAAATCGAAAGAGGTGGCCAAAATGAGTACAAAAAAAGTATACAGTTTCTTATCACAAGCATTTGTTTTTTCAGCTATCATGTTGGTTTCTCATATTATTGCAACGCACTTACCAATTCCAATGCCTTCATCAGTAATCGGATTAGTCATTTTGTTTAGTCTATTATGTTTAAAGGTTATTAAGTTGGAGCAGGTTGAATCACTTGGAACGGCGTTAACAGGTATTATTGGATTTCTTTTCGTACCATCTGGTATTTCCGTTATTAACTCTCTTGGGGTAATGGGGCAATACTTTGTACAGATCATAACTGTAATTGTTGTCGCAACAATTATTTTACTAGCAGTAACAGGGTTATTTGCACAATTTATTCTAGGTAAAGATGAAAAAGAAACAACTGATACAAAACAATTAGATGTTGTAAATAAAGGACGCAAACACGGAAAAGTTGCGTAATATATCAGACCATATATGGTTAGGAGGTAATGAACATGGCAAGCACAATGACTCCATACTTCGGAATCGTCGTTTCATTAATCGCATACGGGATCGGAACATTCTTATTTAAACATTCAAAAGGGTTCTTCTTATTTACACCACTGTTTGTAGCAATGGTACTTGGTATTGTCTTTTTAAAGGTTGGAAATTTTACATTTGAAGAATATAATACTGGCGGTAAAATGATTAGTTTCTTCTTAGAGCCAGCAACAATTGCCTTTGCAATTCCATTATACAAACAAGTTGATAAGCTAAAAAAATATTGGTGGCAAATTTTATCCGCTATCGTTGTTGGATCTGTTTGTTCGGTGATTGTCGTGTTCATTGTCGCAAAAGCAATTGGTTTAGATACATCTGTAATGAACTCTATGCTACCACAGGCAGCAACAACAGCAATTGCACTACCAATATCTGGAAGTATCGGTGGTATTCCAGCAATTACATCTTTTGCAGTTATCTTTAACGCAGTTATTGTATACGCACTTGGTGCTTTATTCTTAAAAACATTTAAAGTGAAAAATCCAATTGCGAAAGGATTAGCGCTAGGAACTGCGGGACATGCACTTGGCGTTGCGGTTGGGATTGAAATGGGTGAAGTAGAAGCAGCGATGGCAAGTATTGCAGTAACGGTCGTTGGGGTTGTAACAGTAGTTGTTATTCCAATGTTTATGCCATTTATCGGCTAACAGAATATGTTTTGTGAAAAATATAAAAGCAAGCTATTCGTAGGACAGATTTCTACTGATAGCTTGCTTTTTGTGTTACAGTAGTGGTAAGACCTATTTTATATAAAAATAAATGAGATTTTCCTTAAATCTTCATTAATACTTTGGATAATACGTTCTGAAAAGGACTATTGTATTGTAAAATAGAAAGTAGCTAATGTATCTTGATCTTAAATCTAGCGAAAGCAAAGAAGATAGGTAGGAGAGTCCATAAGCACTCGATTTGTGGGAGAGATAAAGAAAATCCCACTTATTAAAGTCTCACTTTATAGGACAGGAGAGATCACTCGTCGATTATGCAAATGAAAAGCCTGTTTCAAAGCAAAGGATTCCAAAGATTACTCGTACTGCTCTTGTTGGCTCTTATATTATATGGGCTACAAAGTATGTTTAATTTAATTTTAATTACGTTCATTCTTACGTATTTAATGGATCGATTCCAAAAGTTTATTTCTCGAAAACTCGATCATTTTATGCCGATTAATCGAAAAATTATTATAGCGTTATTATATGTGACGTTAGTTGGTGGAATCACTGTTACGTTAGTTAAGTATCTGCCAGTACTAACGGTGCAAATCTCACAATTAATCTACCAGTTTAATGTATTCTTTAAAAATCCACCAGATAATGAAATTATAAAGGCAGCAATTAATGCCATTAACCATATGGAGCTTTCCAAATATATTGGTCAAGGTGTGGACATTCTTTATAAATCCATCGCCAATGTTGGGAAATTTGGGCTGCAATTTTTCCTTTCTCTTATTTTAAGTTTATTCTTCTTGCTTGAGAAGGCACGTATTGTCGCTTTTACCGCGAAATTTAAAGAGAGCAGACTTGCCATTTTTTATAATGAAATTGAATATTTCGGAAAGAAATTCGCACGTTCTTTCGGAAAAGTAATTGAAGCGCAGTTTTTAATTGCTATTGTTAATTGCGTTTTATCTGTTATTGCGCTATGGATTTTAGGATTTCCACAATTGCTTGGTTTAGCGTTAATGATCTTTTTACTCGGCTTAATTCCAGTAGCTGGTGTAATTATTTCGCTAATTCCACTCTGCATGATTGCTTATAATATTGGTGGCATTACATATGTTGTCTATATTATAATTATTGTTACTTTCATTCATGCACTTGAAAGTTATGTGTTAAATCCAAAATTCATGTCACAAAAAACGAATTTACCGATTTTTTATACATTTATGGTATTAACTTTCTCTGAACACTTTTTAGGTGTGTGGGGGCTTATTATTGGTATACCAATTTTTGTGTTCCTATTAGATGTGTTAGATGTGACGAGCGATGAGATAGAAAAAGATTCTGCTGAAAAATAGAGTAAAAGAAAAAGCATCGGACGCCGGTGCTTTTTCTTTTATAACTTCTAACTTCTTATGCCATACTGTAAGAAGAATTAAATAATTGGGGTGAAATAAATGACTATAAATGAAAAGGTAGAAATTGCAACGTTTGCAGGAGGGTGTTTCTGGTGTATGGTTTCACCATTTGAAGAGATGGAAGGTATTATACAGGTTGTTTCAGGTTATACGGGTGGGTATAAAGAGAACCCGACTTATAAAGAAGTTTGTTCTGAAACAACAGGGCATTATGAAGCGGTACAAATTACATTCGATGCAAATAAAATGCCATATGAAAAATTATTAGACATTTATTGGAGGCAAATTGATCCAACAGATATTGGAGGTCAATTTCATGATCGTGGACAATCTTATGGAACTGTAATTTTTTATCATAGTGAAGAACAACTTGAACAAGCAGAAGCTTCAAAAATGGCACTTGCTGAGAGCAGTCGGTTTTCGAAACCAATTGCTACAAAAATACTCCCTGCTACTACATTTTATCCAGCTGAAGAGTATCATCAAGGATATCATAAGAAAAATGCATTTCGCTATGAATTATATCGCCAAGGATCAGGACGCGATGCGTTTATTAAAAAGCATTGGCCGAAAGATAATGTGCATTTAAAAGAGCGATTAACAGATATGCAATTTTATGTAACACAAGAGAATGGTACAGAGCCCCCGTTCCAAAACGAATATTGGAATCATAAAGAGGAAGGAATTTACGTAGACATTGTTTCTGGTGAACCACTATTTACTTCTTTAGATAAATTCGATAGTGGATGCGGTTGGCCGAGTTTTACAAAACCAGTGATGTCCGCTAGTGTAAAAGAGAAAATGGACGTTAGTCACAATATGACGCGTACGGAAGTAAGAAGTAAAGAAGGCGATTCTCACCTTGGGCATGTGTTCCCAGATGGGCCAGGTCCGAATGGTCTTCGTTACTGCATTAATTCAGCAGCGCTTCGGTTTATTCCGAAAGAGGAATTGGAGAAAGAAGGCTATGGAGATTTTTTAATCTTGTTCGGAAATAAAAAATAACCTCGCATATTGCGAGGTTATTTCTTTATTCTACAGTTTTCTTTTTCTTTTTAAACTTACTGAGTACCTCATAAACAATTGGAACGATAAGAAGTGTTAGTAATGTTGAACTTGTTAACCCACCAATTACCGTTACTCCAAGACCTTTAGAAATTAATCCACTTCCTTCGAATCCTAGTGCAAGCGGGATAAGGGCACCAATTGTTGCGATTGCAGTCATTAGAATTGGGCGTAAGCGTGTTGCGCCAGCTTCTAACAATGCTTCGCGTGTTGATAGCCCCTCGCGCTCCTTATGAATAACACGGTCGATGAGAACAATTGCATTTGTTACAACGATACCGATTAACATAAGGGCACCAATCATTGCCGATACGCTTAACGTTTCACCAGAAATCAATAAGGCAACAAGGGCACCGATGATTGTAAATGGTAGCGAGAATAAGATTGCGAGTGGTGCAAGTGCACCGCCGAATGTAACGACAAGAACGAAGTATACAATGGCAATCGCAGCTAACATTGCTAGGCCAAGTTGTTTAAATGATTCTTGAATATCTTTTGTAACACCACCTATAGAAACATCTACACCAGAAGGAAGATCCATTTTATCTACTTCTTTCTGGACAGCAGCAGATGCTTTAGAAACATCATCAGATGTTAATTTTGCACTTACTTCTGCATAAACGCGACCATCACGATGTGTTACTGTATTGGAAGTTTCACCTTCTTTTACAGTCATAACATCTTTAACAGCAACCTCGTTGCCAAGTGGTGTTGTAATTTTACGATTTGTTAAATCATTAATTGTTTGATAATCATGTTTTTCTGCTTCTACATATACGTTAACATCTTTACCGTCTTTTTTGATTGTAGTAAGAACAGGGCGATCATGTTGATTAGAAAGTCCCATTCCAATTTGGGCAGCGGTTAGCCCCATCTTACTTAATTTTTCTTGATCAGCGACTAATGTGTATTCTGCGTATGTTTTTGCAATACTAGAGTCAACATCTTTTAAATCTTTATTCTTTTTCATGATGTCCTGAATATCTTTAACAACAGGTTTGATGTCTTCTGAGCTATCTCCGTATACGTACAGCTTGATTTCATTGCTACCGCCACTTGCTCCGAAGTCTTGGCTTTTCCATTCACCTTTTCCTGTCATCTTTTGTAAGTCTTTAATAACTTGTTCTTTCTCTTTGTCGAAGTTCTTTGTGTCATTATCATACTGAACGAAGAACATAGCTTGATTTGTTTTACCTGGACTCATTGGGTTTTCTCCACCTAATGAGAACTGAATTGTTTTTACATCTTTTTTATCTTGGAAGTGTTTTTCAGCTTTTGTTGTAATTTTTTCAACATCTTCTAAAGTTTGCCCTGGTGCAGGGTTATACGTTGCAATAATCATTTTCTCTTCTTCAGATGGTAAGAAACTGACACCGATAATTGGTACAAGTGCAAGGCTACCTACTAATAAAAGAACAGCAAGGCTAGATGTAATGATTTTATGGTTTAATGCCCATCCAAGCAGGCGTCTATAGCCATTTGCTAATTTACTTGGTTTTTCTTCATGATGTACTTGTTTTTCTCTTGTACTTTCCTTTTTAAATAAAGAGTGTGCTAACATTGGTACAATTGTAACTGCTACAAGTAATGAAGCTAACAAGGCAAAGACAATTGTTAAAGCGAACGGTAAGAACATTTCACCAATCATACCTTTTACAAGTCCAAGAGGTAAAAAGACTGCAATTGTTACAATTGTTGAAGACATAATCGGAACAAACATCTCTTTTGTCGCTTCACGAACTAAGTCTCTACCTTTTAATTTTTCGTCTGATAGGGACATGCGTCGGTAAATATTTTCAATAACAACGATCGAATCATCGACAACGCGCCCAATTGCAACGGTCATCGCTCCAAGCGTCATCATATTAAGTGTAATATCCAGCTGTTTTAATACTAAAACAGCAATTAATAAAGAAAGTGGTATAGAGACAACAGAAATCAATGTTGTTCGAATGTTTCGTAAGAACAACATAATAATAACAATAGCAAAGATGGCACCAAATATTGCTTTGCTAAGCATAGTATCAACTGATTTCTCAATCGGTGCACCTTGGTCAAATGTTGAGATGATTTCTAAGTCTTTATATTTTTTCTCAAAGTCCTTCACTTTGTCTTTGACCGCATTTACGACATCAACTGTATTTGCATCAGCAGCTTTGATGATTTGAATGCCGATTGCTTCTTTTCCATTTGTACGCGAAATAGATTCGGCTTTTCCTACTTCTTTAATATCGGCGATTTCATCTAATGTAACAGTTGGGATTCCGCCAACTAAAGCTGGATTCATCTGAGGTGCTTGGGCTTGGGAACCTGCTCCTGTTCCAGCGTTACCTTGGCCACTTGCTGCTGAAGGGACAGCAGGAATTTTCATTTCTTTTAAAGCTTTGAGTGTTGTAATATTACCATCTACAACAACTGATTTCTCCGTATCTTTAAATGTATATAGGCCAAGTGGTAAGGATACGTCAGAACCTTTAATCATATTTTTAACAGTATCTTCACTTAAACCTAATTCTTTCATCTTATCTTTTTTGAAGACAAGTTGTACTTCATCTACTTGTTGTCCAGCAATTTGAACAGATGCAACACCATCAAGCCCTTTTAATCCTGGAACGATATTTTTTTCAACTTTTTCAGTTAAGGCAGCTAAAGATTCATCTTTACTTGCTACGTTTAATGAAATAACAGGGAAGGCATTAAAGTTTACTCGAGAAACTTTTGGGTCTTTCACGCCTTCTGGTAATTTTACATTTGCAAGTGCTTCTTTAATTTCAGTTTCAGCTTTTTCCATATTCTTATCAAAGTCATACTCTACTTGAATAGACGAAGCATTTTGATAAGAGGAAGAACTGACAACGTTCACGCCATTTAAATTCTGCAGCTGTTCTTCCATCGGTTTCGATACCTTATCAGCTACTTCTGCTGGTGTAGCACCAGGATAAACCGTTGTTACCGTTACAACAGGGGTTGTAATGTCAGGAATTGTCTCTAGTTTCATATTAAGACCAGAGTAAATTCCTGCAATGGTAACAATAATGGCTAGTAGCCAAACTGCGAACTTATTTTTTAACGAGAAGTTAATGATTTTGTTCATGTTTGCGCTCCCTTTTTAACGTGTATTGACCAAGCGGTCAGTCTAATACATAATATAACTGACTGAGTGGTCACTCGTCAATGAAAAGGGATGGTATAATAAAAGTAAGTTAAAATGTTATGATGCGAGATTGAATTAGGAGAGAAGATATGAAAGAAAAAGAACGTTTAATTATAGAAATGGCAATGAAGTTATTTGCAACTAAAGGTGTGAACGCAACGTCGGTACAAGAGATTGTAACAGCATGCGGTATATCAAAAGGAGCATTTTATCTATATTTTAAATCGAAAGATGAATTGTTATTAGCAACACTCCGATATTATTATGACAAAATCCATAAAAAGATGCTGGCTATTGATGGAGAATCATTGCTGCCACGTGAAAAGTTTGAAAAACAACTACATTGTCAATTTAACGATGTACAAAAACATAAGGAATTCATTATTATGCACGCGAGAGAAAATGCAATTCCTTTTAATAAAGAAGTAGAAGCATTTATGATGAGAATGAAGCTCGAGTCACATGCATTTTATCGAAATAGTTTATTATCAATTTATGGTGGACAGGTTACTCCATATCTTTTAGATCTTGTTATTATGGTAGAAGGGATATGCAGGGGTTATTTAGAGTTAATTATTTTAAATGTAGCTGAAATAGATTTATTTCATGTTTCATCATTTATTTTAAAGAGGATGGATGATCTTGTAGCAGGTCTTGTACAATCTAAGGATACGCCTGTTTTACATGAAGAAAAGCTGGGACAATTCTTTTGTAGTTCAGAGCTTATTAAAGAGCAGGCAAAAGAGCACTTTTTACAGGAAATTGTTACGTTCAAACGTACATTAGCAGATCAATTAGAAAATGATGAGTTATTAGTGACTTTAGATGTTCTTGAAGCTGAAATGAGGTTGCTAAATCCAAGAATTCCTGTTATTCAGGGAATGTTAGCAAATTTAAATGCCTATCCTGATTTGAAGGATTTTAAATTACGGCTTAAAGGGTATTATAATATAAAAGGGTTTTAAGTTTGTGGTTATCGTAAAGAGTTGATATGAGAAAAAGTCGTTTTTTTATATAAAGTAAAACTTTAGTCAGTGAGGGCTTCATCCCCACTGATTATTAGCCTTCACCAATTGGGCTTTTACGGGCAGTTTATCTCCCGCCTAACTTCTTTGCTTTTACTGAATTTTGACGTGGAAGTATTACTGTCCACGAATAGCGAGATAAAAAAGGTATCGTTATATTTTACAACGATACCTTTTTGTTTCTATTTATAATGAACTTACTGTTTCTCTTTTAGGCTCAGAAGTATCTTTCTGATCGACATTTATTGTTTCTTTCACAATATAAATTGGACGGTTTTTACTTTCATCATAAATACGAGCAATATATTGACCAACGATTCCAAGGCCAAGTAATTGAATTCCACTGAAGAAGGTAATGGCAACCATAATAGATGCCCAACCTGTTTGGATATCTTTTCCGATTAATTTTACAATAACAGAGTATAGTAGAACTGCAATGGAGATGAAAACAGACATTATACCTAAAGTCATGACGATTCTTAACGGCTTTGTGGAGAATGCAATAATACCATCTGATGCAAATTTAATCATTTTCTTTAGTGGGTATTTTGTTTCACCAGCAAAACGTTCATCTCTTTCATATTCAACATATGTTTGGCTAAATCCAACCCAAGACATCATCCCGCGAATGAAACGATTTCGCTCTGTCATTTGTTTGAAAACATCGGCTACTTTCCGATCGATAATTCGAAAATCACCTGTATCCTTTGGAATATCGATATCAGACATATAGTTTAAGAAGCGATAAAAATATTTAGCTGTTAAAAGTTTAAACCAAGTTTCACCCTTACGTTGCTTTCTTTTTGCATAAACAACTTCATAGCCTTCTTGCCATTTTGCTATAAGTTCAGGAATGACTTCTGGCGGATCTTGTAAGTCTGCATCTATAATTACGATAGCATCTCCACTTGCGCAATCAATACCTGCTGTTACAGCTGTTTGGTGACCGAAATTACGTGCGAAATTAACGACTTTAGCACGATAATCGTTTGCAGCAATTTCTTTTAAAATTTCCATTGTTCGATCTGTACTTCCATCATTTACAAATACAAATTCATAATTGATATTATTTTGAATCATGACAGATTTTAAACGATTATAGCATTCCTGTGCTACTTCTTCTTCGAAATACATAGGAACTACAATTGAAACGAGTTTGTCCATGTTTCTGTCCTCCATAGTTTCAATAAATTTTAATAGATTCTAATTAGTAGGAGTTTTCGCTTTGATTAAACGTCCAAATTTTATTAAGGAAAAAGTTTATCATCATACCAATACCGATCGCAAAAATTTGTGCAATAAATTCATTATATAAAAGTTTGTCTACCAATATAAACAAGCTAAATGTATTAAAAGCTAATACGATTAGATTTACAATCAGAAATTTTAAAAAAATTGATAGATTTTTACCGTTAGATCGAAACACCCAATTTTTATTCCAATAATAGCTATTTGCAACGCCAATTAAATAAGAAATAATATTTGCAATAAGGTAATTAATTCCAAATTTAACTAAGATTATATAGCTAATAATTGTAATCAGTGTATTAAAGATTCCTACTAAACCGAACTTTAAGAATTTCTCCATAATAGTATCCTCATCTTTATAAAATATATAAATAAAATAGATTGTACTGGAATGTTATTCGTACATAACAACTAACAACTAACAATTATAGCATAGTTGTTAGTAACATGTTACATATTTTGGGTAGATTAATTTTTTTACTACGAATAGCATTTTTTATTTTAATCCCAATATTTAGAAATGATAATGTTTTAATTGCAAAATTTCTTGAAGGAAAAAAGTTAGGCGAGATGAAGGGGAGAATGGGGAATTTCTCCTAGAAATATAATTCTTATTGTTTACAATTTTGATATAAGGGAATAAAAATTTCCTTTCATATAACTTTGATTAGTCTAATCGTTGGTACCAAATCGAATATGGCAATCCCAGTGTTATTAATGTATAGTAATTTGTAGTGGAATCCAATGATTGGGATATATGAGAGTTGTTTTAATGAGGAAAATAATACTCGGGAATTTTTGGGTTATTCCGTGTTTTATAAAGTAATGTAGACCAGTATTTAGGAACGTTTTTGTGAACAATATAAAGATGCTCTTGTAATATTCTTGTATAAATATAATTTAAAAGGAGTGAAATTGTTGAACGCATTTTTAAAAGGGTTATCAACTTTTTCGGCACGAACCGTATACATTATTTACGGGTTTTTTGCTTCAGTATTAATTATTAATTACTTCTCTGATACGCAAAAACACAATTATGTATTATTGGTAGTTAGTTTTTTATTCTTGTGTTTGATTGGGACTTTTATACTTAGAAAAGGTTCAATGTATCTTGAAAAATTAAACGAAACAAAATGTTTTTTGGTATTATTAATTGCTTGTTTGGCAGTTAAATTAACTTGGATTTTCTTATATAAAATTGAGCCACTCGTAGATTATGCAACTTTTTATTATACTGCAGAATCACTCAGCAAAAATTTTGTTATTAGTAGCAGGTATGTAGCGCTTTTTCCACATATTTTTGGATATGCATCATTCTTAAGTATTTTCTTTAAAATATTTGGAGTAAGTTATATGATTCCACCTATTGTTAATGTAGTATTGTCGACGATATCAATGGGATTAATATATTTTATATGTAGAAAAATTGGCGGTGTTAAAACAGCAATAACTGCAAGTATTTTATGGATTCTTTTGCCTTCACAAACTATTTATAATATGTTTGCAATTTCTGAACCGCTGTATTGTACAATACTGCTGTTAATTTGGGCGATCATGATTATTGTTTATGAGAAGCTCCCCAATATGGGTGTTAAAAAATTGCTCCTTTATTCAGTTTTATTAGCTGCATTACTTACGTTAATGAATATGGTACGTCCAATTGCAGCGGTGCCTATCATAGCTTTAGCTATATGGCTTTTTATAATAGATACAGGGCATATGGGTAATAAAAAAATATTTTTAAATAAGGTGACATATATAGGCGTTATCATATTGGGATATTTTGTTTTTTCTTCAGCAGCAAATCATTATATAACATTGCGTTTGGGAGAAGAGATAGCATCAACACCTGGATACAATTTTTATGTAGGATTTAACACGGAAAGTTCAGGAACATGGAATGCGGCAGACTCTGAATTGCTTTTACATTACAATGATAGACCAGGATGGACTGCGAATGAGGTTCAAAAACAAATGTTAGAAGAAGCAAAGAAGAGAATACAAAGTGGTAGTATAGATTTTCCAAAGCTATTTTTTGATAAGTTTATCATTTTTTTAGGTGAAGATAGTCAAGCTGTTGGATATGCACAATCAGTAATAGATCATAATGTACGATACGCTGTAATGTCTAATGTTTTTTATTATTTTTTAATTGCAACCTCATTGATAGGTGTTTTGAAAGCATTTAAAAATAGAAATAAATCTTCAGTTTTCATTATTTGTCTTTACACGATAGGGTTAACATTAGCACAAATGTTGGTAGAAGTAGCGCCAAGATATCATTATTCTGCTACAATGCCTATGGTTATTTTAGCTGCTTATGGTATTAGTCAAATTTATAATAAGAAAAATGATATCGATCCTATTAACAGGATGAATTATAAAATAAGATAGAAAGATATCATATCCTTAGAAGTATTATTAATAAAAAAGCTATATAGTTGTTCTTTTGGTAGTACTTATATGTTTAGTATGGAAGAATAAGCTAAGAAAACAAGCAGCTGTTTAGAACAGCTGCTTGTTTTTTATCTCGCATTAACGGAAGGATTTTTATTATAGATAATTAAGCGTTTTGCCCAGCCCATTCTTCTACATTCCAAACTTTCGTTATCCAATCCTCATAGAAATCTGGTTCGTGACATACAAGAAGGATTGTTCCTTTATATGCTTTTAAAGCTTTTTTTAATTCTTCTTTAGCTGAAACATCAAGGTGATTTGTTGGTTCATCAAACAGGATCCAGTTGCTTTCTTCACCCATTAATTTACATAGACGGACTTTCGCTTGCTCTCCACCGCTTAATTGGCTTAATGGACGAGAGATATGCTCGTTTTTTAAACCACATCGTGCTAACATTGCCCGAACTTGATGCTGATCTAGACTTGGGAATGTATTCCATACATCATCGATAGGTGTTAAATTCTCAGCTTTTACCTCTTGTTCGAAGTATGCAGGTTCTAAGAAGTCACCAAGGCTTGTTTTCCCGCTTAATGGTTTAATTTTACCCAGGATTGTTTTTAATAATGTTGATTTACCAACACCATTACATCCAACAATCGCGATTTTTTCTCCACGCTCAATTGTCATCGTTAATTTTGGTAATAATGCATGTGTGTATCCAATTTCTACATCTTCACCTTCAAAGACAAAGCGACTGCTTGCGCGACATTCTTTGAAAGAGAATTCCGGTTTAATTGCTGTTTCTGGGCGATCAATACGCTCCATGCGATCTAGTTGTTTTTGACGGCTCTTCGCACGGCCTGTCGTAGAATAACGAGCTTTGTTTTTTGCGATAAAATCTTCTTGTTTTTTAATGAATTCTTGCTGCTTTTGATAAGCGTTTAAATGTTGATTTTTATTGATTTCAGCTAGCTCTAGGAATTTTTCATATGTCGCTGTGTAACGCGTCATTTTTGAGAATTCTAGATGGAAAATAACATCAACACATTTGTTCATAAATTCCGTATCATGGGAAATTAAAAGGAACGCATGTGGATATTCTTTTAGGTAATTTGTTAACCATTGAATATGTTCAACATCTAAATAGTTGGTCGGCTCATCAAGTAATAGTACCTCTGGTTGTTCAAGTAATAGCTTTGCAAGTAATACTTTTGTACGCTGCCCACCACTTAATGCAGAAACATCACGGTCTAATCCAATTGCATCAATTCCAAGACCACGTGCAGCTTCTTCGATTTTAATATCTAATAAATAGAAACCACCTGCTTCAAGCGCATCTTGAATCTCTGCCATTTGATCAAGAAGTTCTTCTAATTCTTCCGGCGTAGCTGTTCCCATTTTCTCAGTAACGATATTGAGTTCTTTTTCTTTCTCAAATAAAGGTAAGAACGCATCTGTTAATACGTCACGAATCGTTCTGCCCGGTGTTAATATTGTATGTTGGTCTAAATATCCGTAATGTGTACCAGGTGTCCATTCTACGCGTCCTTCATCATGGATAAGTTGTCCAGTAATAATATTCATAAATGTTGATTTACCAACGCCGTTTGCACCAACTAAACCAACATGTTCTCCTGCTAATAAACGCATTGATACGTCTTTAAATAGTGTACGATCACCAAATGTATGACCTAAATTTTCAACTGTTAATAAGCTCATAATGTCCTCCGTCCATTTCAAAATAGTATCTTGAATCATGATACTAAATTCTTGGATATAATGCTATCCTTTCAAAATGTATATTTTTTCAAAAATAGGGTTGCTTATTTTTATAAAAGGAATATACTGTAATTGAACGGTGGTTAATTAAATTGTGAGGTATGAGAAATGTCGCCAAGAAGAGCAGTTAAACAAGAATTAACGAGAGAAATGATTATGAATGCAGCGAGGGATTTATTTATAAAACAGGGTTATCAACATACTTCAATGCGTAAAATTGCATCAGAATTAGGATATAGTCATGGTTCAATTTATTATCATTTTAAAAATAAAGCAGAACTGTTTTATGCGATGGTAGAGCAGGATTTTCAGTTATTAAATCAAAAGTTAGATGAAGTCACTGCTCAAAATTTAGGGCAGAAAGAGCAATTAAAAGCAGTTTTATTCGGATTTATTGAATTCGGTTTACGAAATCAAAGTCATTATGAAATCATGTTCTTAATTAAAGATGATGAATTAAAAGAATGTTTAGCAGATGGACCAAATGTTAGTTATGAAAAGTTTGCTTCTGTTATATCTTCCTTATGTAAAGGGAATATAAATGTAATGACAATATGGTCTGTTTTCTTATCATTACATGGATTTGTTGCACATTATTGTAGAAGTAATCAAACGTTTGAAGATGTGCAAGATTTAGCTGCTGCACATGTGAATTTTATTGCGAAATCGCTTCTTATGTAAGTGATTTTCTTTTTACAATTAATTGAACAGCGGTTAATTAAAAGGGGGATTAAGATGAAAAAGGCGTTAGTATTGGGAGCATCTGGAGCAATGGGATATGCAATTACAAAGGAATTGTGCGGGAGAGGGATTGATGTAATTGCTTTTGCGAGAAATAAGGAAAAGCTAGAAAAGCTGTTTTACGATGAGGAAAGAATACAAATAATAGCGGGAAATGTATTTAAGAAAGCAGATATAATGGAAGCTGCTAAAGATGTAGATGTGATCTTTCATGCTGTAAATATTCCGTATACGGATTGGGAGATAAAACAGCCAGAGTTACTAAAAAATATATTAGAAGCGACGAAACATCACGGTGCTAAATTAGCGATGGTAGATAATATTTATGCGTATGGAAGACAAGGACGAGGGAAGGTAACGGAAGAGGTTGTAAAGAATCCACATACAAAGAAGGGGAAAATTCGTTTGCAGCTTGAATTGATGGCGAAACAGGCTGGTGTACCGGTACTTACTGCTCATTTCCCAGATTTTTATGGGCCAAATGCAGAAAGTACGCTTGTTCATCATACGTTACAAGGTGTTCTTGCAAATAAAACATCTAGCTTTGTCGGGGATAAGAAGCTTGCTAGGGAATATATTTTTACGCCGGATGGAGCTAAGGCGATTGTTGAATTAGCATTACGTGATAGTGCATACGGGCAAAACTGGAACATACCAGGAGTGGGTGTAATTACAGGGGAAGAGATGATCGGGCATATAAGAGAATTAACCGGATATAAGAAGCCTATAATGACTGTGAAAAAACGTATGATTGGAATGCTTGGCTTATTTGATAAACAAATGAAAGAGTTTGTAGAAATGTTGTATTTGACAGAAGAACCGGTTGTATTGAGTGGAGAAAAGTATGAGAGTTGTATTGGTAAAGTGCCAAAGACATCTTACCGTGAGGGACTAAAGGAGACTATTTTGTTTTTGGAGGGGAGAAATTAGATAAAAAAGAAGAGCAAACTGTTCTAATATTGAACGATTGCTCTTCTTTTTTCTTCTATTTAAAATAACCTCGAACGATTCCTTTTAAACGATTTGCATGGAATTTGCGTTTATCATTCGAAATATTTTGCGTCATACGGAATGTAGCGGCTGCAACCGCACGTAAAAAGTATGGGAAGCCATAATGTAAACGAATTACTCTTCCGAAACCACCGGCATAGGAAATGGCTCTTTTTAATGATTGCTCATTAATGACTTCCTCTTTTACTGGATGGTATACGAATAGGTCTTTTTTAAATAGTCCTGTATATCCATTTTTCATACCGCGTAGTACGAAGTCAGTTTCTTCACCAGCTCCGTAAATTGTTCCTGATCCAACACCTAAGTCTTCATCAAATGTACCAACATCTTGCACAAATTGTTTCGTAAAGAATAGTGTGAAAGACGGTCCCATGAATCCATATTTATCATTTAAAATAATATCTGTTTCTGGTGCATGTACTAATGAGCCTGTTCCTTCAACATTTGTAGTATTTGTTGATATAAATTGAATATCCTTATCCTTATTAAATGTTTCTAGGGTGCTTTCCAACACGTTTGTTTCATAAATACAGTCATCATCCGGAAATGCGATAATATCACCATCAGCTACTTTTAATCCTGCATTACGGGCACGGGATAATCCTTTAATAGGCGTATAAATATAGTTGATGGAAAATTTTTTTTTATAATCTTCAAAGAGATCAGAAATTGGTGTATCGTTTTGGTCAACTACAATGAGCTCAAAGTTTTTATAAGTTTGTTTTTCTAATGAGTTTAGTAAATCAAGAATGTCATCACGTCTGCCGCAAGTGGCCATGATTAAAGAAAATTTCAATTGTAACAGCTCCTTCAAGAGGGTTCATTTGTTCATATACAGAAAAGAGTTTGTATTTCTTACGTCATTTTACATTAAGCTCTTTTAAATCTTGCTTTTATTTTGTCTAACAGCATAAAGAGAATTTCATCTTTCGCTATGAATAGGATAAGTGCATAAGCTAATCCACATGCTAACATTGTGACGATAACTTGTAGAATTTGTCCGGAAATTATCGTATTCACTAAGAATGCTATTGGTAAAAATGTTAGTGAATAAAACAGGTATTTTAGCTTTTGCATATCGAATAATGTGTAATTTACTTTTAATTTCTTTTTTATATAAATATATTCCAATACAATCAATGCACAGTTAGCAATCGTTGTTGTAATAATTGCTGTTGTTGGTGTAAGTACACGGAAGAATACAAGTGCAAAATTTAATACAAGGTTTATAAAACCGCAAATGAATAAAAAGCGCACTAAAATACTTTCTTTCTTTTTCACATAAATAATTTGGTTTGATAAAATAGATTCAATTCCTACTGAAATCATATAAAATGCGAAAACCATTAATGTGTCACCAGCTCCAGCAAATTGCCTTCCGCCATAAATAATAACGGCCCCATGAGCGATAAGCATTAAACCAATAGCGGCTGGGAACAACGTAATGAAATATACTTTTGAAATTTTGTTTAGTAATGATTCATATTCTCCATCATTTGCGTTTCCTGATAAATAAGAAAGCCTTGGAATTGTAACTTGTACAACACTTGACATAAGTGTGTTAATAATAGTCATAATCTGGAAGGCCATTGCATAGAAAGCGACCGTAGCTTCTCCTTTATTTTGTAATAAGAAGAGGCGATCTAATTGTGTATATAACATATTGGCGTTTGAAAAGATAACGACTAATACTAAAGGTTTTAAATGTGGAACAATTGTTAAATTAGAAAAATCAAATTTGACTTGACGCTTCACATATACAAAGCTAATAATGTGGTTTAAAAATGTTGATAAAGCTAATAAGCCAGCGAATTTTTTATAGTCATCCACTCCGTGAATTAGAGCGAAAAGAAGCACAACATAAGTAAGTCGGACGATAACTGTTTTCTTCGTAATGAAATCATAATTTTCATGTGCCTCGTTAAACCATTCTACGTAAAACAAATTTGAAATAAAATTGAATCCGAAAATGAGCAGTACAGGAAATAAATTCTGATCACCATATCCAAGGTAGCTAAAGAGTACGAATGTCACTAGAGCCAGGATACTGGTTGTAAAGTTAATCACATATAGACTTGTGAACAATTGTGAAACTTTTTTCTTATCATTTTTTACTAAGCTGATTTCACGTAATCCATATTGATATACACCAAATACAGCAAAAATGAAAAAATAATTAAAAATGGTTTCAGCGGAGCTAACGGTTCCTATTGAAGTAGCCCCGAGTGTTCGGTATGCGTAAGGGCCTACTAAAATTGGAAGAATGATATTAAAGGTATTGAGCAATATTTTATAGAAAATATTTGATACAAGTGACTTTTGCATAATTTCACCTTTCCGTACAAATGAAAGTCAAATAAAGTACCTTTCATGTGAATCATATTAGTTATTGGAATAGATTCCTTAATGAATCAATTATTATTACTTGTAGTTAATAACTACGGGTATAAGTTTACCTCACATAAACTTTGTAAAGCAACTATTGGTTGATAGGTCAGATAGAATAAAGACTTCAGGTGAAATATGAGATTTGTTCTATTTGTATTTAGGCTAGTGGACGATTATATAGTAAGTATAGTGGTATTATGAAATCTCTGTAACGGTGAATACAAAGGAACATAGAGAGGGGATGCAAGTAAAAGGTACGGAATAGATCTCTTTGAAATTCATGTGGTAACAAGAGTGAAATTAGACAGAATGCAATGCTAATTATATTAGAAAAGGAAGATTATTCTTATGTAAATAAAAAAGCTGCCCTAAAGTATCTACTCAGTTACTTTGAGGCAGTCTCCTTAATTGATGGATGTTTTAATTTATACACTCCAAGGTTTGCTCAGTGTTAATACATCAGCCATTTCTTTACTTTTTGAACGATTTTCTTTTTTGCTTTGTGCACGTTCTTTTCCAGTTTTGTATAACCAATGTTCTTCTTCTGTTTCTGGTAACACTTGAGGTACAGAAGAAGGCTTGCCATCTTTTAATGCTACGAATGTAATGAAGCAAGTAGCAGCAATGCGGCGTTCCCCTTCTAATAAATTTTCTGCAACGACTTTCACAAATACTTCCATAGAAGATTTTCCAGTATAGCAAACGAATGCCTCGTAGCAAACGGAATCCGTTTGATGGATTGGAGTTAAAAAGTCAACGGAATCAATGGAGGCCGTTACGCAATGTTTCCTACTATGTCTTGCTGCTGCAATAGATGCGATGCTGTCAATTTCCGCTAATAATTTTCCGCCAAATAATGTTTGATGATTGTTTAAATCATTTGGGAAAACACGCGTTGTTTTAATTGCTTTTGATTCTCTCATAAATTTTTTGTCCATATAATCTACTCCTATTTCTGTTTCCTATATAAAAAAGATGGGTATTTTCTATCGAATATTATTTGTTATTTAGACGATTGAGATCCGATAAAAAGTTTACTTCATTAAAATAGAATAATATTGTATTTCCATGCGTGTAACTGAAAGAAAATTTAATTTGTATAGATTGTAGTGTAAAAGAGGTTTCGCTTACATTGCAAGCGAAAAAGTGAATGTTATATTTTTCTATATAAAGTGAAACTTTAATCAGTAGTTTTTTTCATCCCTCATTGATTATTAGCACTAACCAATCAGTACTTTTACGGGCAGTTCATCTCCTAGTTAATTCTGCTCCTTCTGTTTGAATTTCGTGGTGAGAGTATTACTTGCTCGCAAATAGCGGGATAAATTTTCTAACCGTCATGTGTCCATTCATGATAGAATCGTTGTGTTATGAATGGAAATAGAGGTGCAATATACATATGAATAACATACAAACAGGGTTTTCATCTTTTTTTAGTAAAATAATTATTGGAACTATGCTTGCCTTTTTTGTTTATTCTTGCTGGAACGCCTTCGAGGGAAGTAAGCAATTTTTGGGAGGAAGCGCCACAAGTTTAACGATTGTGCTATCAATTTTCGTGATACTCCTTTTACTTCTTGCTTCTATTTTGCAATATCGATTTACGGATAAACAGTTTCTCATTTTTCTAATGAGTATGACAGTGCTTGTTAGGCTTGGAGCAGTTCTCTTTTTTGATGCTCCAGTTATAGGTGATATGAGAGCTATGTATGAGACTGCAAAACAAGTTGCGCTAGGAAGCAGTAATGTAACTGTTGTTAGTCAATTACCTTTCATTATATATGAGTCAGTATTGATTCGTGTGTTTGGCGATGCTACATTTGTTTTGCAATTTTTTAATGTTTTGTATTGCGCAGGAACAGCGTTTTTCATTTATCGAATTGCTGCAAGTTTATTTCAAGAAGAATGTGGCCGAATTGCTGCAGTGTTTTACTCGCTATATTTGCCAAATATTCTTTCATGTTCATTATTAACAGGGGAATTATTCTCTATATTTTTATTTTACTTTGCGAGTTATATATTACTACATAAAGGATTGAGCCATTCTTACATGTGGGCATGTGCCGCGATACTATTTGCTCTTAGTAATATGATGTATCCAGTAGGCATATTTATACTTATTTTAGTAATTGTGTATGTCTTGCTAGTGGAAATATTCCAAAATGCAGATAAACAAAATGTATTGTTAAAATTGATAGGGGTTTTAGTCGTATTTTATGTTACTCATTTTGCTGTGAATTATGGGATTCAAGCAATGGGAATAAAACAGTATGCCATTTCTAACGATGCGTATGTGCAATCGGTTTTAATCGGAGAAGAGCGTAATAAACAAGAAACCGTTCAAGCACAAAGTATGAAAGAGCGCTTGAGTCAAAAGTTAAAAGAGTTAGAAACAGAGCGATTAGCTGTGGTTAAGCCAAGTATAGATCAGGTATCATCAGAGGGAATGAATGGGATATTGCTAAAAGGTGAAAAACTCATCTTTATAGCTGTAACTCTATTTATGTCAATTGCGCTTTTACATTTCCTTATTCAGAAACAAAAGAGCGAAGGCTATATGTTGTTACTGTTACTTATAACAGGATATATTGGAATGAAGCTTTTTAATGCAGATATTGTGTACGATGGTTTAACGATACCAAGTCTTTTCATTTTACAAAGTTTAGGTGTATATATGTTGTCATTCTATTGTCAAAAGCTATTTTTCAAAAAATAAAGTGAAGTCTTGCGTAGCAGGAAGGTTTGATCCTATATTTTTAGGGGAATCTTGAAGTGTGTGATAAGAAAAAACTCACCGTTTTTTAAACGGTGAGTTTTTTCTTATATTTAGGCAATAAGGAGTAACTATTATAAATAAAGAGAATTCGATTTGAATTCTCTTAATGACTTTTATTAGCTTTTGCATGAGCCTTAAAGAAGACTGGAAAATGCACATTGTATATAACAGTGACTACACGTATGATGAATGTTACTAGTAAACAGATATAAAAGGCTAATACGTGTGCACCCATTTCATACGTAATTAGGAAACTAATTGCACCTAGAATAGAAGCAATTGCATAGATTTCTTTACGGAATACATAGGGAATATCTTGAGCGCAAATATCGCGCATAATCCCTCCACCAATACCTGTAATAACACCCATCGAAACAACTAAAAATGAAGCATCAACGTGATGCGACATTGCAGCGTTTGCGCCAATAGCAGTAAAAACGCCTAAACCGACAGCATCTGAAAGCATGATTACAACTTGAAGTTTATTAATGCGTTCAAAAAACATACAAGTAAAGAGAGCTGCTAATACACTGACCAAAAAGTAAATCGGTTGTACAAATGCAACGGGAGGTAGGTTACCAATCATAATATCACGAATAATTCCGCCACCGAGTGCAGTAGCTACAGCTAAACAAAGGACACCAAATAAATCTAGATCTTTCTTTAAACCAACTAATGTACCAGAAATGGCAGCGGCGACAATGCCAAGAAACGTAAATATTTCGATTAATAACATAGCTCTAATCCCTTCCTCTTAAAGATGTTCCAGAGCAAAATATACACTAAAGTTTTAGAAATAACAATTACTTTTCGTTACATGTAGAAAAAAAGAAAAAATGGGGAAAGAAAGCGTTTGAAGATACGAGATATGTGACATACGAGAAGGGGATTTATTATCTTTTATCTGCATAAATAGGAAGTGGTTAACTAAAAAATTATGTTATAATAAATATTTGAGACGAGTTAGAGGCTTATTGTAAATTGTATAAAGTGAGATAAGGTAATGATAGTTATGGGGGTTCGAGATGTTAGGAAATAATAATTTAAGTAATAAATTTGGGAATTTTTTATTGATTTTCATTATGTTACAGCCGGTTTTAGACTTACTCACGTCATTTTGCATCATGGTTTTAAAGATTGATACGACAATTGGAATTATTACGCGTCTATTTGTAATGGTTCTTGGTGGAATCTATATTTTATTTCAGGCAAGAGAAAAAGAAAATCGTAAATATATCATATACTTAATAGTAGTTGGAATTGTTCTTGCTGCAGGTTTAGTAAATAATAAATTGGTCAAAAGCCCTATCATGTTGGGAGAAGAAATTAAATTTATAGCAAAAGCATTATATCCATTTATTATGCTTACCTGTTACATTTTTGTGTTTAAATCATTACGTGAAAAAGCAAATGCATATTCAAAAATGCGTAACTATATTGTATATTCAACATTAATCATAAATAGTATCATGGTTATTTCGATTGCGACAGGAACTGATTATAATAGCTACGATTGGGTGAAACTTGGTTCACGTGGTTGGTTCTATGCAGGAAATGAATTAGGGGCCATTTTAGCAGTTGTATGCCCAATCGTCGTTCTATATTCAATTGAAAAAACAACAAGCATAGCAAAAAGTTATTTTTGGATTCCTTCTATTTTAATTATCTTCTCATTATTTGCTGTTGGTACGAAGGTGGGAGTTGGAGCCATTTTTGGCACAATGGTTGTTGCTGTTTTCATGTGCTTTGTTCAGGCATTTTTACAGCGTAAAGATAGAAATAAGAAGTCATATTTACTGAATGGCATCCTTGCGACTGTTGTTTTTGCTGGAGCACTAGCATATACACCGTTTTCGCCATTCTTAAAAAATATGGGATTTCACGTCCAAATTCTTGATGAGAAAAAAGAAGTGAAAAAGGCAGAAGAAAAGAAGGAAGAAAAAACGCACCATAAACCGCCTGTAACACAAGAGGAAAAAGCAAAAGAAAAAGAAATAGAGAAAAAAGAGGAAACACAAGCAATAATCTTCAGTGGACGTGAGATATTTGAGAAAATGTATAAAGATTACTATGCAGAAGCTCCAACATCTCAAAAATTATTCGGTATGGGATATGCTGGAAATTTCAAAGAGAAACCGAAGCTAATTGAAAGGGACTTTCATGATTGGTTCTATACATTTGGGATTGTCGGTTTCATCCTACTTTTAATCCCATTTTTATACTTCGGTGTGAAAATTCTTCTCGTACTAGTAACTAGGTTTAAAGAGGTATTTACAGTAAGATACGGGTTATTAGCAACCGCACTAGGATTAAGTATGGGTATTGCATTTATAGCGGGACATGTATTTACAGCGCCTGGAGTAAGTATTTATTTTGCTGTGATTTTTGCATATTTAATCGTTGATTTAGAAATTGAATGATAGAAAAATAAAAGCTAGCGTCACGTTAGCTTTTATTTTTTGTTATAGTAAACTATAAGAGAACATAAAGATGGAGGAAGAAAGAGATGAAAGTGTTGCATATGAATGCTGGAGCAGAAGAAGGTGGCGGGAAAACTCACATTATTTCACTTTTGTCGCAATTTCCAAAAGCTGAAGTTGAACTAGTTGTGTTTGAAGAAGGTGCAATTGCTAGAGAAGCAAGAGAGCTCGGAATTAAAGTGCACGTTTGTTCTCAATCATCTCGTTATGACATATCGATTCTTTCTAAAATACGTACGTTTATTAACGAAGGACACTTTGATATTGTACATACACATGGTGCGCGCGCGAACTTTTATCTTTCTCTTCTAAAAAGGAAGATACGTGCAAAATGGGTAACAACAGTTCATAGTGATCCAACTCTTGATTTTATGCAGCGTGGTTTGAAAGGTTGGATCTTTACAAAGTTAAATTTATATTCATATAAGAAAGTTGATTTGTTTTTTGCAATTACAGAACGTTTTAAGCAAAATACTGTAGCACTCGGTGTGCCAGCAGATAAAATTTGTACCATTTATAACGGGATTGAGTATGATGACATTCCAGCGAAACCTTATAACTTAAAAGATGAATTAGGTATACAAGAAGGAGTATTTACAGCGATTCAAGTAGCCCGCCTTCACCCTGTAAAGGGGCATAATATTTTATTCGATGCCTTGCAAAAAATAACAATTCCTAATATGAAAGTATTGTTAGTTGGCGATGGCCCGATTAAAGAAGAGTTGAAAGAAGCAGTAAGGCAGAAAGGGTTAGAAGATAAAGTATTATTTTTAGGTCATCGTTCGGATGTAAAAGAATTATATGCATCCGCCGATATTAATTTATTAACTTCTTATAGTGAAAGCTTTCCGCTTGTGTTATTAGAAGCTGCAAATCAACGTTTAACGTCTATTGCAACGAATGTTGGTGATATGGAACAGTTGATTGTCGATCCTACATACGGATGGATTGTGCCAATTGGTGATGCACATGCATTAGCAAGTGCATTAGAGGAAGGATATAAGAAGTGGGAGAATGGTGAATTAGCAGTGATGGGTGAACGTTTGTATGAGCATGCTTCTTCTCATTTCTCATTACGAAATCTATATGAAGATACTCATAAAGCATATAAAAAACTTTTATTGAAATAGAGAGGATTATAATTATGGCAGTACAAACAGTTGATATTTTAGGTGTCCCTTTTTCTACGATGACAATGGAAGAGACAATTCGATATATCATGAAGCAGCTAGAATCAGAACAAACTCATACATTTCAAGTTGTAACAGCGAATCCGGAAATCGTAATGTGTGCCAAAAAAGACTCAAGTTTTCATCAAACCCTTTTAGAAACAGATTTGATTACACCGGATGGTATTGGTGTTGTAAAGGCAAGTGGCATGCTAGGGACACCATTAAAAGAGCGCGTAGCAGGTTTTGATTTAATGAGTGATTTATTTGGGGCGTTATCGAAAGAGAATAAATCTGTATCTGTTTTTTTACTGGGAGCGAAACCACATGTTGTGAAGGGTGCTGCTGATCATTTAACAAAAACTTATTCAGCTGTATCTATTGTTGGTACGCAGGATGGGTATTTTGAACAAGAAGAGGAAGAGGGCATCATTGCTCGCATTCAAGAAGTAAAACCGGATATTTTACTTGTAGCTCTTGGATTCCCAAGACAAGAAAACTTTATTCAAAATAATAAGCATCGCTTACAAACAAAAGTGGCTGTTGGTGTAGGTGGCAGTCTGGACGTTTGGGCAGGAGAAGTAAAACGTGCACCAAAATGGATTCAAGCAATTCATCTAGAATGGTTTTACCGTCTATGTAGCAATCCGACGCGTTGGCGTCGTCAGCTTGTATTAGCTGAATTTCTAAAAGAAGTGATGCGTTCGAAAAAGTAGCGAAATATCGCTACTTTTTTTATTTGTGAAAGCTAAAAATGTAGTATTCTCCACTAATGGAAGCTCTATTTTATGGGAAGATTAAAAGGAAGCTTTTAAGTGAAAATAGGGATAAAAGTATTTTACTTATACAATATACACATGTAAAATGAAGTGTAAAGACACCTGTGTAAGGAGGACTTCTAGTGGGGGATATAAAAGAAATTTCAAAGCGCAAGCTTCTTGGAATAGCGGGGCTTGGTTGGTTATTTGATGCAATGGATGTTGGCATGCTTTCATTTGTCATCGTTGCGCTGCAAAAAGAATGGGGATTAAGTAGTCAGGAGATGGGATGGATCGGAAGTATCAATTCTATTGGTATGGCGGTGGGAGCACTTTTATTTGGCATATTAGCAGATAAGTTGGGGCGCAAGTCTGTTTTTATTATGACATTATTATTATTTTCTATCGGTAGTGGTTTAACGGCATTAACAACAACATTAGCTATGTTTCTTATATTGCGTTTTTTAATCGGTATGGGGCTTGGTGGAGAATTACCAGTAGCTTCGACACTTGTATCTGAAAGTGTTGAGGCTCATGAACGCGGGAGAATTGTTGTATTACTAGAAAGCTTTTGGGCGGTTGGCTGGTTAATTGCAGCTCTAATTTCTTATTTTGTAATTCCAAAGTATGGCTGGCAAGTAGCGATGGTATTAAGCGCGATTCCAGCTCTTTATGCACTATATTTACGATGGAATCTACCAGATTCGCCGCAATTTGAAAAAGTTGAGAACAAACAATCTGTTATTACAAATATAAAGGCGGTTTGGTCTGGAGAATATCGAAAAGCGACGATTATGTTATGGATCTTATGGTTCTGTGTTGTCTTTTCTTATTATGGCATGTTTCTTTGGTTACCAAGTGTAATGGTACTAAAAGGATTTAGTCTAATAAAAAGTTTCCAGTACGTATTAATTATGACATTGGCACAGCTTCCCGGATACTTTACTGCTGCATGGTTTATTGAGCGCCTCGGCCGTAAATTTGTGTTAGTTACTTACTTAATTGGCACAGCATGCAGTGCGTACGTCTTTGGAGTAGCTGAATCGCTTACAACATTGGTGATAGCAGGAATGTTACTGTCCTTCTTTAATTTAGGAGCATGGGGTGCGTTATATGCATATACACCTGAGCAGTATCCGACAGTAATTCGCGGTACTGGAGCAGGTATGGCTGCAGCATTTGGCCGTATTGGTGGTATTCTCGGTCCATTGCTAGTAGGTTATCTTGTTGCTTCACAAGCGTCTCTTTCATTGATCTTTACAATTTTTTGCGGTTCCATTTTAATTGGAGTGCTTGCAGTAGTTGTGCTAGGGCAAGAAACGAAGCAGCAAGAGTTGGTATAACGAAAGAAGGGAGCCCAAGCGGCTTCCTTTTTTGTTGTTTTTAAGGGAAGTGATGGTATAGTAAATAGAAAATAGGGCTAGAAAAAGGGATTGTTTCTTACTAAGGCGAATGTATACAACAAGACATATGGACAAAAGAATTAGGTGGTTGGGCAGATGAAAATTTTACTTATCATGGAAGATGCAGAACATCGAAATCGATTCATTGAGATATTTACAGAAAATATGCGAAATGTAGAGTGCTTTGAAGCGGGAACAGGAATGGAATCTTTACAAGTAGCTAAAAAGCATATTCCTGATTTCGTTTTTTTAGATACAGAGTTAAAAGATGGTACAGGGTTTGAACTCTCTAGTTTATTACAACAATTAAATTGCGATACAAAGTTTATTTTTATCGGTGAGGATATAGAAGAGGCGATAACAGCTTTTCGCTTCCAAGCGTTTTATTATTTACTACGACCATTTCGTGAAGAAGATTTACAATTTCTCGTATATAGAATGGAACAAGACAAAGGAAAGAAAATAAAAAGCCATTTGCGAAAACTTCCGATTGAAAGTCATGAAGGGATTACGTATATTTTTCCAGAGGATATTGTATATGTAAGTAAGAATAAGGAGAATAAAACGGTTTCAATTTATACAGCGAATAATCAGTATATTTCAACATATACACTTCAAGAATTGGAAAATAAATTAACAGCATATGATTTTTTACGTGTTCATAAAAGTTATTTAATAAATGTTATGCATGTTCAGGCATTAAAGCCTTATTATAATGGAACGTATAACCTTTATTTAGATAGGTATGATGAGAAACCGATTCCTGTTAGTCGAAACTATGTAAAACGACTTCGAAATAAAATTGAACTATGACAAGTTGTAAGTGAATTTCAACATGTTAACATAAGAATCCTTCATGATAAGGAGGATTCAAATTAAATATTCAGAAAATTTAGTACAATCTCCACTAAGAAGTAGTATAGGGGGGATTGTATGTGAAGGCGTTTAAGTCAATTTTACTTTGGGGTATCATCGCAGCATTAGGAGCAACCGGATTTGGTGTAATTGCCCTATCACAAGGTGAAACAATTAATGCTGTATGGCTATTAGTAGCAGCTGTTTCTGTATATGCAGTTGCTTATCGTTTCTATAGTAGATTTATTGCACAAAAAGTATTTGAGCTAGATAATAATCGGCAAACACCTGCTGAGACGCTAAATGATGGAAAGGATTATGTTCCAACAAATAAATGGGTATTATTTGGACATCACTTTGCGGCAATTGCAGGAGCAGGTCCATTAGTAGGGCCGATTTTAGCAGCGCAAATGGGATATTTACCAGGAACAATTTGGATTATCGTTGGAGTTGTAATTGCAGGAGCAGTACAAGATTTTGTTATTTTATTTGCTTCCATGAGACGTAATGGAAAATCATTAGGCGAAATGATTAAAGATGAGATTGGTCCTGTAACAGGATTAATTGCGATGATTGGTATTTTAGGTATTATGATCATTTTATTAGCAGTATTAGCTTTAGTAGTTGTGAAAGCACTTGTCGGTAGCCCTTGGGGAATGTTTACGATCGCAGCGACAATTCCAATCGCTATTTTAATGGGTGTTTATATGCGTTATATTCGCCCAGGGCGTATTGGAGAAGGATCAGTTATCGGTATTATTTTACTTCTTTTATCTCTTGTTGGAGGGCAGTATGTAGCTGAGAATCCTACGCTTGCAAGCATGTTTACTTTTAGCGGTGAAACAATCGCAATTATGCTTATTGTATACGGTTTTATTGCGTCTGCATTACCGGTGTGGATGCTCCTTGCCCCACGTGATTATTTAAGTACATTTTTAAAGGTCGGAACGATTGTTGGGCTAGCAATTGGAATTCTAATTGTAGCACCAAACTTACAAATGCCGGCCGTATCCAAGTTCATTGACGGAACAGGTCCAGTGTTTTCCGGAAATCTATTTCCGTTTCTATTTATTACAATTGCTTGCGGGGCTGTATCAGGATTCCATGCTTTAGTTTCCTCTGGTACTACGCCGAAGATGATTGAAAGAGAAGGGCACGCACAACCAATTGGTTACGGGGCAATGTTAATGGAATCGTTCGTTGCGGCGATGGCCATGATCGCAGCTTGTGTATTAACACCAGGGACATATTTTGCAATTAATAGTCCGGCAGCTCTTATCGGAACGGATGTATCACAAGCAGCTCAAGTTATTTCTTCTTGGGGATTTGCAATTACACCAAATGAATTAAAGGATCTTGCTGTAAATGTTGGTGAACAAACGATACTATCTCGTACAGGAGGAGCGCCAACATTAGCAATTGGGATGGCCTACATCTTTTCACAAGTAATCGGTGGAACTGCGATGATGGCATTCTGGTATCACTTTGCTATTTTATTTGAAGCACTATTTATTTTAACGACAATTGATGCTGGTACACGTGTAGGGCGATTTATGATTCAAGATATTTTAGGACATGTATATAAACCATTTGCGAAAACAGATTCTACACTGGCTAATGTGATTGCAACAACGTTATGTGTGTTAGGATGGGGGTATTTCTTATACCAAGGTGTAGTTGATCCGCTCGGTGGAATTAATACATTATGGCCACTCTTTGGAATTGCTAACCAGATGTTAGCGGGTATTGCGTTATTGCTCGGAACAACGATATTGTTCAAAATGGGGAAAAAGGCGTACGTTTGGGTTACGCTTATCCCAACGGTAGGTTTGCTGATTGTGACGATGACAGCAGGCTACCAAAAATTATTTCATGAAAATCCGAAAATTGGATTTTTATCGCATGCAAAAGTATTCCAGAGCGCCTTAGATGAAGGGAAAATACTAGCACCGGCCAAAAATGTGGCACAAATGAAGCAAATTATCTTCAATGATTATATCGATGCTATGCTTTGTGGAATTTTCATGTTAGTTGTAATAGCAGTTCTTATTTCTGCTATTCGTATATGGATTAAAGTATTGCAAAATAAATCTATACCATTAAAAGAAGCACCATATATTCCAAGAGATGAAAGTGAGTCGAGAAATTATGCTTAAAAAATTGGAGAAGGTGTGGAGAACACGAAAGCAATTTATTAGTTTGCTTGTTGGAGTACCAAGTTATGAAACGTACGTTACCCATATGAAAGAGTACCACCCAGAAGAACCGATTTTATGTCGAAAACAGTTTTTTGCTGAGGCGCAAGAGGCTAGGTTCAATGCGAAAGGTGGAAAAATATCAAGGTGTTGTTGAAGAGAAAGAGCGATTCGTCGCTCTTTTTTTACTTTTTTGTTGTTTCACGTGGAACAACAAAAAAGTAAAAAGTTTCGGGAATTATAGAGGTAAGGTAAGTTTAGCATCATAAAAAAACAAGCTATCTATGGATAGCCTGTTTTTTACCCCGTAAAAGCCCGATTAGTGAAGGTTGATTAAAGATTCACTTTATTTCTTATACAAGTTCTTTGCCAGTTGCAAATTTACGATATGCACCGTGATGTGTTGGTCCTACATATTCGTTAATTTTGAATGAGTGACGAATTGCTGCTGTGATGAATTCTTTTGCAGTTTTTACCGCTTCTTTTACAGATTTACCTTTTGCAAGTTCTGCTGTAATTGCTGCAGAGTATGTACAACCTGCGCCGTGTGTATTTGTTGTATCAATTTTCTCTGATTCTAAAAGATCAAATGTTTCTCCATCGTACAATACATCGATTGCAGTTTCTGTACCTAGCTTGCTACCGCCTTTAATTAGTACATATTTTGCACCTAAAGCATGGATTTTTTTAGCAGCTTCTTTCATGTCTTCAAGAGAATTAATTTTCACACCGCTTAGTTGATATGCTTCGAATAGGTTTGGTGTAACAACTAATGCTTTTGGAACAAGTACATCGCGTAAGCAGTCATTTGTTTCAGGATGCAATGCTTCATCTGCACCTTTACAAACCATAACTGGGTCTACTACTACATTTTGTAGATTATGCTTTTCAATTGTTTCAGCAACCATTTCAATGATTTCAACAGATCCAAGCATACCCGTTTTTAAAGCATCAACACCAACACCTTCAATTGTTGTTTCTAATTGTGGTTTGAGTGTAGAAGCAGGAATAGGGAATACGTTATGTGCCCAGCCATTATGTGGATCCATCGTTACGATTGTTGTAAGAGACGTCATTCCGTATACACCAAGTTCTTGAAACGTTTTTAAATCCGCTTGTATACCAGCGCCACCGCTTGTGTCAGAACCAGCGATTGTAAGTGCTTTGTTTAATGTCATTGTGAAAGCCCCCTCAGGTGATATAATGAAAACTACATTTTTAACCATTATATCAATCTTATGAATAAGTACAAAGTGAAAAAGTTACTTGTTTGTTTAAGAATACATTGAATTTGGTACAATGAGAAAAGAAAATATTGTATGTAGGAGACAATTTATGTTTCAAGAGAACCGTATAAGCGAATTAGCTATATTAAAAGAGATTGCAGAAACATTAAATACATCCAATGATACATATCATGTGCTACAAGCGGTATTAGAAAAATTGCTGCATGTGACAGGATTAACAACAGGATGGATTTTTCTTGCTGATGAAAATGGTAGGTATACAAAATTAATTGATTATCATTTACCAGCAGCGCTTACCTTTCAAGATAAAAAGCCAATGTGCGAAGGAGAATGCTGGTGTTTGCGCCGTTTTGTGGAGGGGAAATTAGAACGAGCGGTTAATATTATTGAATGTAAACGAATTAACAATGCGGTTGAAAATAATTGGGGTGATACAGAAGGAATTCTTCATCATGCAACCGTTCCATTAAAAGCTGGCGGAGAAGAGTTTGGAGTCTTAAATGTCGCTAGTCCAGGGAAAACACATTTTTCTGAAGAAGAACTGATGCTATTACAATCGGTTGCCCTGCAAATTGGAACAGCTTTAAAACGAACGAAACTATATGAAAATGAAAAGAAACGGGCTCATTATTATGTGAAACTAGAGCGTTTTATTCAGGAACTAAGAAAAATTCATAAATTAAATACATTACCAGAAGAAGTTGTAAAACAAGTGGGAGATGTATTTCTATGGGAGCAAGTTGCATTTTTTATACAAGAAGAAAAAAAGATATCCATGCGAGCTTGTTATAAGAAGCGTACATTACAAAAGGATTCGGGTTTAGAGAGAGCGGCAAAGGAAGCAATAGAAAAGAACAGACCTGTTTTAATGAAAAGACAAGTTGGAAATGGTGTTCATCCTAACGGCTCTATTATTGCCGCTCCAATACATATTCGAAATCATGTGTTTGGTGTTTTATGTGTGAATTCAAATCAAGGTGAGTTTGATACAAATACCGTAGACATACTTCAAGCGTTAACGAATCATATTTCATTAATGATTGAGAATTTACGATTAAATGAACAGCGTCGTGAACTGGTCCGAATGGAAGAACGTAACCGTTTAGCAAGGGATCTGCACGATTCAGTTTCACAAAAGCTATTTTCATTAACCTTCATGACGAAGGGAGCGGAAGCTGTTTTGAAGGGACAAAATGAAAGGGTAGATCAATCTCTTCATGAGATGAGAGAGTTAGCGCAAGGTGCTTTAAAAGAAATGCGGACACTTATTTGGCAGCTTCGTCCAGAAGGATTAGAAAAGGGATTGCTTTCAGCTTTAAAGCAATATGGTGAAAACTTAGGTTTGAAAATTCGTGAGCAGGTTACAGGTGTGCGTGACTTACCGCGTGTAGTAGAAGAAACATTATGGCGTATTGGACAAGAGGCATTAAATAATGTAAGTAAGCATGCAGGTGTCATGGAGGCTACGATTTACTTCAAAGTAACAGAGAATGATGTATCTTTAGAGGTAGTTGATCATGGTGTTGGTTTTATAGAAGCGAATGTAAGAGAGAAGAAATCACTTGGAATGACTACAATGCGAGAACGAGCAGAGTTAATCGGTGGATGTATTACAATTGTAAGTGAAAAGAACCGAACAAGTATAAAGGTTATCGTACCATTATGATGTGAAAATGAGGGAAACTTGTGAAAATAAAAGTATTATTAGTTGATGATCATACAGTTGTTTTAAAAGGATTAGCATTTTTCTTAAGCATGCAAGAAGATTTGGAGTTAGTTGGAGAAGCAAATAACGGAAAAGAAGCGTTAAAGAAAGTAGGAGAAGCACAGCCGGATATTGTTTTAATGGATTTATATATGCCAGAGATGGATGGGATTGAAGCAACCTCGTGTATTAAAAAAGAATATCCAAATGTGAAAGTGCTCGTATTGACTAGCTTTTCTGATCAAGCGCATGTTTTACCAGCTTTAAAGGCCGGAGCGAGCGGATATATTCTAAAAGATGTTGAACCAGATCAACTTGTGGAAGCTATCCGTAGTGCATATAAAGGAAATATTCAGCTTCATCCTGATATAGCAAGTGCGCTTCTTTCTCAAACTTTGCCGCAAGAAGAGAAACAGGAGTCATCAAATATTCATGTAGATGTACTAACGGCAAGGGAGAATGAAGTGTTGCAGCTCTTGGCAAAAGGGATGAGTAATAAGGAAATTGCATCCGTGTTAGTGATCACAGAAAAAACAGTAAAAGCTCATGTAAGTAGTATTTTAGGAAAATTAAATTTATCGGATCGTACACAAGCAGCTTTATATGCAGTGAAAAATGGGATCGTATAAGACAAAAGTCGTAGGATTAGTTCGCCTTTAGGAGATGGACCTTTTTTATGAAAAAATCCGTCTATGTGAGGAAGAAATTGTTAGGAGGAGAGGATAAAATGTATTTGTAAGCAACAATAATTACAGGGGATTGTCCCTTTTTAGTGAGTAGATAATAAACAACGTAAGAGTGAGTAATAGGAGGAAAAAAGGCATGACAACAGTTTTATTTGTAAAAGCTAACAACCGTCCAGCAGACCAAGCAGTTAGTGTGAAATTATATGAAGCGTTTTTAGCAAGCTATAAAGAATCACATCCAAATGATACGGTGGTAGAACTTGATTTATACAATGAAGAATTACCATATGTAGGCGTAGATATGATCAACGGTACATTTAAAGCTAGTAAAGGATTTGACTTAACAGCAGAAGAAGCAAAAGCAGTAGCTGTTGCTGATAAATATTTAGAGCAATTCCTTGCAGCTGATAAAGTGGTATTTGGTTTCCCATTATGGAACTTAACAATTCCAGCTGTATTGCACACATATATCGATTACTTAAACCGCGCTGGAAAAACATTCAAATATACACCAGAAGGTCCAGTAGGTCTTATCGGTGATAAGAAAATTGCATTATTAAATGCACGTGGTGGTGTATATTCTGAAGGTCCAGCAGCTGGCGTAGAAATGGCTGTTAAATATGTAGCAAGCATGATGGGCTTCTTCGGTGTAACAAATATGGAAACAGTTATCATTGAAGGTCATAATCAATTCCCAGATAAAGCGGAAGAGATTATTGCAGAAGGTCTTGAAAAAGCAGCTAAAGTAGCAAGCATATTCTAATTCATGAAATAATCGTCACTCGATATGCAGTACCAACACTTTTATAGTGATGGTACTGCTTCCTATTTGTTCATTTTACTATTTGATATTTGCACTAGCCGCTTGTTTATTCTCACTATTGTTAGGAAGTGGAAATGAATTTCCAATCATTGCAGCTCCAAGCATCGGTAATAACAAATTAATTGGGAAGAACATAAGTAATAGCACTGTAATAGCGATTGGTTTTCGTAATGCATAGCTTGAAATGGCTGTCGTCACGATAGCTACAGAAGCAATTGGATCTAGCGGTATGACAGTGGCCATAGCATATCCAATACTTGCTCCAGCAAATATAATCGGAAAAATGTGTCCTCCACGCCAACCTGTATTTAAACAAACTGCCGTTATACATAATTTTAAAACACCTGAAAGAAACAGCACCCCAAATGATAATTCTGTCCACTCATTCACTAATTCTTTTAATTGGTGTTCTCCTGAAAACATAGTATATGGGAGGAAAGTTCCGGCAATCCCTAAAATAATGCCACCTATAATCCCTAATGTTAGTTTATATTCTTGAAAAGGGTGCACTATTTTTTCCAATATATATTCTATCTTGAAATAAAAATAGCCTACACTAGCACCTATACAAGCAAGAGGTAGAAAGGCAACCCATTCATGAAGTGCAAAAGATCCTTCTCCAAAATTAACAATAAAAGATCCTCGATTATCAAATTTACTAAGCAATAAATAAACAGAAAAACCAGCCAAAGTAGTAGCGACATATACGATAGCCTTTTTCCCTTTGGAAACTTCAGCAAGTCGTTCATCCTCATTTTCACTTGGAGCTAAGTAACCGAATAACGGTGCATTAAAAATAACACTTAAAGTAGCGCCGATTCCAATTTCTGTTAGCCCCTGCATTCCTTTTACAGCAAAGTGAAAGCGATCGCCAACCCATGTACAAAGCCCGCCTATAATCCCAACAAGTGCAGCTTCCGGTCCTAAACTTGCTCCAAATACTAAAACAATAATAGCTGTTAATGTAGCTTGATGTACAAAACGGTATTCAATCCTGCCTGTTTTCTTATATTCATCCATTACCTCTGGCATTAAACGTGGGTATGTACCAAAGTACTTTTGTGACAGTCCAATAAGAAAACCACCGATTATTGTTACACAAATTGTATAATAAGATGGTAATGCAAATTCTTTAGGTAAATATTCCCAAACGAAATGAATTCCAGCATTGGTGACAACTAAAAATAACCAGACTGTGGCACCAACGATAGAACCTAGAAATATACCGTACACGATGAGTAAATAGTGCATATTTCTCCTAATAGCCAATTTTTATGCCTCCTCTATTTATACGTTATTATGAAAAATTAGAGATTCTAATACGAAAATAATGAATTGAATGTGCATATTATCTTTTTAAAGAATTACTTATTCAACATATATTATAAACATTATTAGTATTATTTCTTCTAAAGAAGCAAAATACAAGTGATGTTTAAAGCTTTTGATCTCATCGAGATGATAATGCTCATGCCATGTGCTGAAATAAATATAAATTGTCTAAAATATTATTGTAATCTCTACGAGAATTGTATACTAGTATAAGTTAAAATACGCATTAGATTTAGGAGGTTTCTTATTTGATTCGTGAGTTGAAAGAACAAGCGCTTGATGAGCTTGATGAAAAATGGGGATTAGCGGTAGGAGTTACCTTGTTCTTTATATTCCCTTTCGTATGGTTTTGGAGCTGGAGTAAAGTAATAGAATCGTTTATGATCGATATTATTGTCGTGCTAATGGTTGGGCCCTTAACTTTAGGTGCTTACTATCTTGCCTTAAATACAGTTCGTGACAGGACAGTTGGAATTGGGCAATTATTTAAATGGTGTAAAGAGGTAAATAAATTTATTAAATCAATTTTAATATATTTACTAATGGATATCTATATTACTTTATGGACATTGTTATTTATTATTCCAGGGATTGTTAAATCTTTCTCTTATACCATGACTTTCTTTATTTTAAATGATCATCCGGAATTTTCAATGAACCAAGCTATTACGGAAAGTCGTCGTATGATGAACGGACATAAGATGGATTATTTCTTAATATGTTTAAGCTTTATTGGCTGGTTTATACTAAGTATCCTTACTTTAGGAATCGGTTTCTTATGGTTGATTCCATATTTTTATACTACAAAAGCAGCGTTTTATGAGAAGGTTTCAACAGACTATTATAAAAGAAAATCTTATGTTTAAAAACAACAAAGCATAGATGTTAATGTTCATGCTTGCTGTTCTTTATAAGCATTTTATAAATTGTTATACCATTGAATGACTTGTGATCTCTTACTTTAACGATTGTGTTATGGTATATGATCTATGATCTATAGATCACTTACAGTAGATGCTTTACACGCAAAATAAGCAAACATTTCATAAATACGAAAATGGCCAAGAGTTCTTTAAAAAAATCCTTGGCCCTTAATTTTTTTAAAATATCACGTGCATTATATCAAGCGGTAGGCCTACCAGATTGCCACTATAGAATCTTACAAAACTGTCATGTTGTTGTAAGGTCTAGCGATAGTAAAAAAATAGATTTCCCTACATAATAAAGGTATAACAACAAACACAATTTCATGAGGTGATATATATGAATGGAAATAAAGTTTTATCTTCTTTTTCGTACTGGAGTGTTCTTTTTGCCCCTGTCTTATTCCCACTAATTGTTTGGATTCTCGGAGATCATGAAACAAAAGGTCATGCGAAACGAGCTCTATGGACACATCTTATTCCGGGAATTACTACTTTTATAGGAATTGTAGTATTGGGAATCATGGATGTCGGTTTTAAGCAACTAGGTACAACAATGGCTATTGGCGCAATGATTATGGTATGTATTTGCGGCCTAATTAGTCTATACTTCTTTATTTGGAATATTGTAAAAGGGATTCGAGTAATTAGAGCATAATCTCTAGGGTATCTACTATTCTTCGTATTCATCATTGTAATTCTTATTTAAGCTTACCTTGATGATGAGGGGATATTTCCCTTGTTTCCTTAAATTTAAATTTTCATAATAAACAGTTAAACAGCCAATAAAATATTTTATAAATATTCAGAAAAATAATTGACATTAGGAAATTATTGCTATAAAATCAACGGTAATTGCATAGTCTTATCAAGAAAAGGTGGAGGGACAGGCCCTATGAAACCTTGGCAACAGCCGTGTAACGGAATTGTGCCAAATCCTGCAGGTAATAACCCTGAGAGATAAGAAAGAGACTTTAGAGCGTGTTTTCAAACTGCTTCTTTCTTGTTAGGGAAAGAAGCAGTTTTTTTATTTTCTATAAAAGAAAGGAGAATAAGGAATGGGAGAATCATGGGGAAAAGGAACTATTTGTGTGCAAGGTGGTTATACACCGAAGAATGGTGAACCACGTGTTTTACCACTTTATCAAAGTACGACGTATAAATACGATACGTCCGATGATTTAGCAGCGCTCTTTAATTTAGAGGCAGAGGGCTATATTTATACGCGTATTGGGAATCCGACACTAGCGGCATTTGAACAAAAATTATCAGAGCTCGAAGGTGGAGCCGGAGCTGTTGCGACAGCCTCTGGTCAAGCGGCTATTATGCTTGCTGTTTTAAATATTTGTGGCAGTGGTGATCATTTGCTTTGTTCTTCAACCGTTTATGGGGGAACCTTTAACCTGTTTGGAGTAAGTTTGCGTAAGCTTGGTATTGATGTAACATTCTTTAATCCGAACTTAACTACTGATGAAATTGTGGCACTTGCAAATGATAAAACAAAGCTTATTTATGCAGAATCACTTGGAAATCCAGCGATGAATGTTTTAAATTTTAAAGAGTTTTCAAACGCGGCAAAAGAACTGGAAGTACCATTTATCGTGGATAATACTTTGGCGACACCATATTTATGCCAAGCGTTTGAGCATGGCGCAAATATTGTTGTTCATTCTACAACGAAATATATTGATGGCCATGCGAGTTCATTAGGTGGAATTGTCATTGATGGAGGGAATTTTGATTGGACAAATGGAAAATATCCTGAGCTTGTCGAACCAGATCCAAGTTATCATGGCGTAAGTTATGTGCAGAATTTTGGCCAGGCGGCATATATTGTGAAAGCTCGTGTTCAACTATTAAGAGACTATGGAAACTGTATGAGCCCATTCAATGCGTATATTAGCAACATTGGTTTAGAAACATTACATTTACGAATGGAGCGTCATAGTGAAAATGCTCTTGCAGTTGCGAAGTGGCTTGCTAACCATGACCGTATTGAATGGGTGAATTATCCGGGATTAGAAAGTAATGAAAATTATCCACTAACGCAAAAGTACTTAGCAAAAGGTGCAAGTGGCGTTTTAACATTTGGGATTAAAGGTGGATTAGAATCTGCGAAAGAGTTTATTGCAAATGTAAAGCTAGCAACGCTTGTGACACACGTAGCGGATGCAAGAACATGTGTGATTCATCCTGCTAGTACAACGCATAGACAGTTAAATGAAGAAGAGCAGCGTTTAGCAGGTGTGACATCTGATTTAATTCGCTTATCGGTCGGTATCGAAGATGTTTCTGATATTATTGCGGATCTAGAGAAAGCATTAGTTGGAGGCAAAGCGCATGCCGATCATTGTTGATAAAGATTTACCAGCCCGTAAAGTATTGCAAAAAGAGAATATTTTTGTGATGACAAAAGAGCGAGCTGAAACACAAGATATACGTGCTCTAAAAATTGCGATTTTGAACTTAATGCCAACAAAACAAGAAACAGAAACGCAATTGCTCAGGTTACTCGGTAATACACCACTTCAATTGGATGTGCATTTGCTTCATATGGAGTCTCATACATCCCGTAATGTAGCGCAAGACCATTTAACAAGTTTTTATAAAACATTTCGCGATATTGAGGAAGACAGATTTGATGGTCTCATTATTACAGGGGCCCCAATTGAAACACTTCCTTTTGAAGATGTAGATTATTGGGAAGAACTTGGACGCATAATGGACTATTCAAAAACGAATGTAACATCTACATTGCATATTTGTTGGGGAGCACAAGCGGGTCTGTATTATCACTATGGAATTCCGAAATACTCGCTTGAAGAAAAGATGTTTGGTGTATTCGAGCATGAAGTGCATGAGCAGCATGTGAAATTGTTACAAGGATTCGATGAGCTCTTTTTTGCACCACATTCACGTCATACGGAAGTACGCGCAGCTGATATTGAAAAAGTACGAGAGTTGACATTACTAGCAACATCAGAAGAAGCAGGTGTCCACCTTGTTATGGGGCAAGATGGAAAGCATATTTTTGTTCTTGGTCATAGCGAATATAGCTGCGATACGTTAAAACAAGAATATGAACGCGATAAACAAAGAGGGCTAGATATTAAGGTTCCCAAAAACTATTTTAAACATAATAATCCAGCTGAAAAGCCACTCATAAGATGGCGGAGTCATGGAAACTTATTATTTTCAAATTGGTTAAATTATTATGTGTATCAAGAAACCCCTTATATTTTGTAAGCTGATCATTATATAACATGTGGCAACGTTTTCTTTACAAGGATCGCTTTATATTTTTAAGAATGTTCAAAATATATTGTCTTTCAGAATTTCAACTTATATAATGGCATCTAAATACAATTCTTTAGAGGGGTGGACAGTATCATGAATGAAATTCAAGTGGGCTTATTAGGCCTTGGAACAGTTGGCAGCGGTGTGGTTCGTATTATTACGAATCATCAAGATCGTCTTATGCACCAAGTTGGTTGCCCAGTGAAAGTAACAAAAGTATTAGTGCAAAATATTGAAAAAGAGAGAGAGGTCCAAGTACCCTCTACCTTATTAACGAAAAATGCAAATGAAATTATAGATAATCCTGATATTGATGTTGTCATTGAAGTGATGGGCGGCATAGAGGAAGCGAAAGCATATATTTTACAAGCTTTGAAAAATGGTAAACATGTTGTTACTGCTAATAAAGATTTAATGGCATTGCACGGAGCAGAATTACTGACGGTGGCAAAGGAAAATCAAGCTGACTTATTTTACGAGGCGAGCGTAGCTGGAGGGATTCCAATTCTGCGCAGCATTGTAGAAGGACTTTCTTCGGATCTTATTACGAAAGTGATGGGAATCGTGAACGGAACAACAAACTTTATTCTGACAAAAATGTCTGACGAAGGGAGAGCATATGACGACGTGTTAAATGAAGCGCAGCAGCTTGGATTTGCGGAAGCAGATCCAACATCAGACGTTGAAGGTTTAGATGCAGCAAGGAAAATGACGATTTTAGCTACTCTAGGTTTTTCTACAAATGTAGAGCTTGGAGATGTGAAGGTGAAAGGGATTACTTCCATTACTGAGGAAGATATCGCATATAGTAAAAGCTTAGGATATACAATTAAATTAATTGGACTGGCGAAGCGTGATGGTGAAAAATTAGAGGTAACAGTTGAGCCAACATTACTTCCGAATACACACCCTCTTGCAGCAGTTCAAAATGAATATAACGCCGTATATGTATATGGTGAAGCGGTAGGAGAAACAATGTTTTATGGACCTGGAGCAGGAAGTTTACCGACAGCGACAGCGGTTGTTTCTGATTTAGTTGCGGTAATGCAAAATGTGCGCCTTGGTGTAACTGGGAATAGCGCAGTTTCTCCGCAATATGAAAAGGTATTAAAAGAGCCAGATGAAATTTTTGTGAAGAAGTTTTTACGTCTACATGTAAAAGATGAAATTGGTGTGTTTGCAAAAATTACATCTTTATTCTCTGAACGCGGTGTTAGCTTTGAAAAAATTATTCAAATGCCACTCGGGGAGAAAGGAAAGGCTGAGATTGTTATCGTAACACATCGTGCATCACTTGCAGACTATGAATATATTTTACATACATTGGGGGCATACGAAGAAATAGATTGTGTGAAAGCAAACTATCGAATCGAAGGAGATGCTAGGTAATGTGGAAAGGTTTGCTTGCTGAGTATAAGGAGTTTTTACCTATTACGGAAAAGACACCTCCCTTAACATTGCATGAAGGTAATACACCACTTATTTTATTAGAAAACTTGTCAAAGCGGTGGGGCGTAACAATTTACGGGAAAATAGAGGGGGCAAATCCAAGCGGATCGTTTAAGGATCGCGGTATGGTAATGGCGGTAGCAAAAGCAAAAGAAGCAGGGAGCGGAGCGATTATCTGTGCATCTACAGGTAATACGTCTGCATCTGCAGCAGCTTATGCGGCTAGGGCCGGACTGTCATGTATTGTTATCATTCCAAATGGTAAGATTGCATATGGTAAATTAGCGCAAGCTGTCATGTATGGTGCTGAGATTATAAGTATTGATGGGAATTTTGACCATGCTTTGCAAATCGTACGTAAGCTTAGTAAATTATCGCCAATCACACTTGTGAATTCTGTTAATCCATACCGAATTGAAGGGCAGAAAACAGCTGCATTTGAGATTTGTGATGCGCTTGGGAAGGCGCCGGATATTTTAGCAATTCCAGTTGGTAATGCAGGCAATATTACAGCGTATTGGAAAGGTTTCAAAGAGTATCATGAAAGACTTGGTACGGGTTTGCCAGAGATGCGCGGCTTTGAGGCGGAAGGAGCAGCGGCGATTGTGCATGGACATAAGATTGAAGAGCCAGAAACAATCGCTACAGCAATTCGAATTGGGAATCCAGCAAGTTGGGAGCAAGCCGCCCTAGCTGCAGAACAATCTCAAGGAAAAATTGATGAAGTAACAGATCGTGAAATTCTTGAGGCATATGGATGGTTAGCTAAGTATGAAGGAATCTTTGCTGAACCTGCTTCATGCGCTTCTCTTGCTGGTGTTTATAAACAACTGAGGAGTGGAGAAATTGCAAAAGGAAGCCAAATTGTAGCGGTATTAACAGGTAACGGTTTGAAGGATCCAAATATCGCCATTGATACAAAGGAAATTCAGCCAGTCGTGTTACAAAATGATGAGAAGGTTGTCTTTGATTATATTCAGGGAGCTGTCTTCCGGTAAAATAGATGAAAAAAGCCTATTGTAGCGTTATTCGCTCAATAGGCTTTTTTCATGTGGAGGATTTTTGTACCAATCTGAATAAATGCTTGAATGATCCAGCCTGTTGTAAAGGAAAGGATAATTGTTCCGAAGTAAATAGGCCCATCTAATAAGAAACTGAGTGTCAAAAATAGCAAAGCTAATGAAATTTCTGTTCTGCGAAACGTCCATTTTTTCTTTTCAGACATTGTTAAGACAAAGGCCTCTTGTGGTGCTGCACATAATTGTGTGGAGACATAAATTCCAATTCCAGCGCCAACAAATAGATTTCCGCACACAAGTGTTATATATTTTGGAAGAGAGCGGATTGAATCCATAATGATAGTAATAGAACCAATCCAATCAACAAAAACAGAAATAAGAACCATAGTAACAATTGTTCCGATTGTAATATGCTTCTTATTCAAAAAGAACACAATAAGTGTAAAAGCGAAGTTAATCATAAAAATCCAAAAGCCAATACTTACTCCAAAGTTTTGATATAGCGCAATAAAAAACGAATCATAAGGACTAAGGCCAAATGAAGTAATAGTTGTCATCATGTTAATTCCAAGAGATAGGATGAGTAGTCCGCTAATAAAAAATATATAGTCTAGTTTTAGACGTATCATATGTTTCAAATCCTTTCTGAATGTATTTGCTAGGAAAGGATATATTGTGGAAAGCTTACCAGGTCAAGAAAGAATTTTTTGATGAGGTTTATTTAAATGATGGGAAGGGGAGGAAATAAGATGACAAATATAAAAAAGATTGCGGAAATTGCCGGTGTATCAGTGTCAACGGTTTCACGTGTATTAAATAATCATCCGTATGTAAGTGATAAAAAGAGGCAGGAAATTTTAGCGATCATTGAAGAGCTAAATTACACCCAAAATGTGAATGCGATTCATTTAGTAAGAGGAAAGACGAATGTGATAGGTGTTATTTTGCCGCATGTAAATGATCAATATTACAGTGCAATTATTGAGGGGATTTCTAAAGAAACGGCCAAAAAAAATTATAATATGATGCTCTGTCAGACGAACTATAGTGCCGAAAAAGAACTTGAAATTTTGCATATGTTAAAAATGAAGAAGCTTGATGGTGTAATTATATGTTCGAGAATGAATGGCTGCAAAACAATAGAAGAATATACAAAGTTTGGCCCGATTGTAACATGTGAAGAAATAGAATCTAAATGTATTTCTAGCGTACATATTGATCACTATAAGGTGTTTTCGCAGGGGATGAAATACGTAATAGAAAGCGGACACACTCACATTGGATATTGTATTGGCAGAAGTCATAGCGTAAATAGTCAAAAACGAAAACAAGCTTATGAGGAAGCACTTCAGGAGATTTCTATAGAATCTCGAGAAGAATGGAAGTTTACAGAGCGTTTTACAGTAGAGGATGGTCGTGAAGTGATAAGAGCGTGGATTAACATGTCTGTGAAACCAACAGCATTTCTCGTTTCTTGTAATCCAATTGCAGCAGGTATGGTAACGGAAGCAAAAAAACATGGAATTCGTATTCCTGAAGATCTTGCAATTATTGGGTGCGATGACCAAGAGGTGGCTGATGTGTTAGGAATTACAACAATTGCTCATTCTAGTAAAGTAGTTGGTGCGAAAGCATTTGAAATATTATATGAGAAGATAGAGGATGAAAAAATAGATGTGAAGAACATTGAACTTTTACCACAGTTGACCCTTCGTGAAACTACATAATGCATAAAGTATGAAAATCGCTTTTCGAAAAGGCGTTTGGTATAATTAGGGACAATCTATGAGGCTAAAAGGGGTTTTGACATGAGATCCAAATTAGTAAAAGGAATTTTACTCATTACAATTGCATCTTTTTGTTTATTTGCATATGGTTTTATTTCGGGAATTAATGATGTATTAAATCCGAAAGCTTCAAATTTAACTATGAAGACAGCACAAAAACAAGTAAAGGGGAAACAACACCCTGGAACATTACAAGTTGTCAGTTTAGGCGATTCTTTAACGCGTGGCGTTGGAGATAAAGAAGGAATTGGCTATGTGGGACGAGTGAAAGAAAGTTTGCAGAAGGATTACAAACAAAAGGTAGCGTTAACGAATTTAGCTGTTAGTGGTGCGAAAATGCCGGATTTGTTGAAACAAATAGCAAGTAGTGGTGCACAGTACTCAATTAAGCAAGCGGATCTTATCGTTTTAACAATTGGAGGAAATGACTTATTTCCAGGATGGGAATCACTTGGAAAGATAGATCTAGAAACATATCGCCCTAATACAGAAACATTTCAAAATCAGGCAAAACAAATTTTAACAGAAATTCGAAAGCTAAATCCAGATAGCCCGATTTTCTGGCTCGGTTTATACAATCCTTTTGAGGATGTTGAAGATTTAAAAGGTTCTTCATCCATTGTTGTAGATTGGAATGCATCTTTAGAAAAATTAGCAATAGATAATAAAAATGTATATATAACGCCAACGTTTGATCTGTTTCAAAATCGCGGGAAAGAATTGTTGTACTCAGATCATTTTCATCCGAATGAAATTGGCTACTCATATATGGCGGATCGCTTATTACAAAGCGTTGTAAGTAAGCTGAAGCTAAATGAAGGAGGGGCGAAATGACGACGATACTTTCAGTACGAAATGTGAAAAAGGTCATTGGGAAAAAGACGCTTGTTGAAAACATTTCATTTGATGTGAACCAAGGAGAAGTGTTTGGATTTTTAGGACCAAATGGAGCAGGGAAAACAACAACAATTCGGATGCTAGTTGGTCTTATTAAAGCGACTGAAGGTACGATTTCTATTGGTGGTTATAATATTAAAGAGAACTTTCGAGAAGCGATGCGGCAAATTGGTAGCATCGTGGAAAATCCAGAGCTCTATACATATTTAACAGGGTGGGAAAATTTAAAGCAATTTGCACGTATGCTTGGCGGTATATCAGATGAACGTATTTTAGAAATTGCGAAAATGGTTCATTTAAACGAACGTATTCACGATAAAGTGAAAACGTATTCTCTTGGTATGAAACAACGCCTTGGAATCGCGCAGGCTCTTCTTGGAAACCCGAAACTCCTTATACTAGATGAACCAACAAATGGCCTAGATCCAGCTGGTATAAGAGAGATGAGGGAGTTTATACATAAGCTTGTGAAAGAAGAAAACATGAGCGTCTTTATTTCGAGTCACTTACTAAGTGAAGTGCAAATGATATGTGATCGTGTCGCTATTATTCATAAGGGAAAAATGATTACAGTTGCACCTATTGAAGAGTTGATTAAAACTGCGAGCGATCGTGTTGAATGGATTGTTACACCGATTTCCCGAGCATTAGAACTTTTAAAAACTTCAAAAGAAATTAGGGAAATTAGCATAGATGATGAACGTTTATTGTGCCGAATGGATATTGCTACAATTAGTGCTTGGAATAAACGCTTTGTAGAAAATGGAATAGATGTACATAGCGTGAAGGAGCTTGTCTTTACACTAGAAGATTTATTTATTGAACTCACAGGGAGTGAGCAACATGCGTGAATTTGCGAATCTTGTTTTAAATGAATCAGAAAAAATCTATCGAAAGAAACGTATTGTTGTCGTCATGCTCATATTGGCAATCTTAATTCCTTTGTTTGTTTATGCACAGTATCGTGAAGTGCAGACAACGCAAAAACGCCTTGGTACGAGCGATTGGAAGGTAGCACTTCAGCAGCAAATTGTTGATTCGCAAAATCGCTTAAATAATTCTAGGTTGCCAGAAGAATGGCGGGATTGGCTGAAAGTACGAGTGGAGCAGCAACAATATTATTTAGATCATGATATTAATCCAACGGCACCAGGAGCACCAACGTTTGTACGAGCATTCATTGAACAAGGAATTACATTGTTTATTCCGCTACTTGTAATGATTGTTGCAATTGACATTGTATCGGGGGAACGAAGTGATGGAACGATGAAAATGCTTCTAACACGGCCCATTCGGCGCTTTAAAATCCTTCTCAGTAAATATGTGACGATGTTGTTATTTATATCACTTATATTGCTCTTGGTGGGGATTTTCTCCTATGTGTTATCGGGCGTTGTTTTCGGATATGCCGGATGGAATTTACCGGTACTGACGGGTTTTGGAATTGATAAAGAAACACTGAATACAAATTTTGTCCACCTCATCCCGCAGTGGCAATATATTTTAATGGCATATGGATTAGCGTGGTTTGTTGCGATTGTTGTGGGAACAATATCCTTTATGGTTTCTGTATTAATTCGTAATACACCAGCCGGTATGGGAGTCATGTTGGCAGTATTAATTGCAGGTGGTATTTTAAGTTCCTTTGCAACATCTTGGGAAGGGGCAAAATATATTTTTAGCGTGAACTTATCACTGACAGATTACTTATCAGGGAAGTTACCAGCATTGCAAGGTCTATCGATGAGCTTTTCATTAATGAATTTAACAGTTTGGGCCGTAGTTTCTCTTATCATTTCGTTTGTCGTATTTACGAAGCAAGACATGGTCAATTAAGTGAATAGGAAGTGAAGAGATGGAACATATTTTAAAGAATGATTGGGAGCCGTTACTTGCACCAGAATTCGAGAAACCATATTATCAAAAACTAAGACAGTTTTTAAAAGAAGAATATAGTACCCATGTCATATATCCGAGAGCCAATGATATTTTTAATGCACTACATTATACAAGTTATGAGGATACAAAGGTTGTCATTTTAGGACAAGATCCATACCATGGGCCAGATCAGGCACATGGGTTAAGCTTTTCTGTACAACCTGGTGTAAAAACACCGCCATCGCTGCAAAATATGTACAAAGAATTGCATGCAGATCTTGGTTGTGAAATTCCGAATAACGGTTATTTAGTGAAATGGGCAGAGCAAGGCGTATTATTACTTAATGCGGTGTTAACTGTGAGACAAGGAGAAGCAAATTCTCATAAGGGAAAAGGATGGGAGCATTTCACAGATCGTGTTATTGAACTGTTAAATGAACGTGAAAAACCTTTAATTTTCATATTGTGGGGGCGCCATGCACAAGCAAAGAAAAAACTGATTACCAACTCGAATCATCATATTATTGAATCTGTACATCCAAGTCCTTTATCAGCAAGACGAGGTTTCTTTGGCAGTAAGCCGTTTTCAAAAGTAAATGACCTCTTATCTAGTATGGATGAGAAAAAAATTGATTGGCAAATTCCAAATCTATAAAAAAGGTAGCTAACAGAATGACTGTTAGCTACCTTTTTTAATCACTGCGGTTCATTTTTTAATTTTGCATCTAGTACAAATGTACCAAATGGGATAACGGAAGCAATCAACGCACCTAAAGCCCATAAGATAGACTTACGATGTACGATTGTTACTTGAATCACGGCAAAGATGAATAATATAAATAGAACGCCATGAGCCATACCTGTAATTTTGACTGCTGTTACAAACCCCGCAAAGTATTTTAACGGCATCGCTACAAATAATAGTAGTAGAAAGGAAATCCCTTCGATTAATCCAATTGCTCTTAATCTTCCGATTGGTGTAGATAACATAAAAGTACCTCCTTAAACATGCGCTTGTATATAGTAAATTTGTATTCTTATTCCAAATAAAATAGTATGTTTTGTTTCATTATATACAAAAACAAAGTTAACACTACGAGAATGTTGTAAAGTTCAAAATATCTTCACAAAGCTACGTACATTTAAATAAAAACCCATTTGAAGTATTTGACTTCAAATGGGTTTTGTGAATGCATCTATATAAGTACAAAAAACCTTTCCTTTTAGATGGGAGAGAGTATCCGTCTATGTATAGAAGCGGTCAGGTCCTTTTTTAGCCACATGCCAAGTGAAAACAAAGAGAGAAAATGAGTGCAGGTCACCTTTTGTTTTCAAAGCAGTAATTTGTATGTTGAAAAATTTATATATTAAACAAGAACTTCGGTTTTTAGCACAAATTTCTCTACAACTTTAGCAACGCCATCATTCATATTCGTGTCTGTTACGTAGTTTGCAATTTCTTTAATGTCATCTGGAGCATTGCCCATCGCAACACCAAGGCCAGCGAATTCAATCATTGTTTGATCGTTGTAGCTATCGCCCATTGCGATTACTTCCTCACGCTTAATACCAAGTTTTTGAATCAATTGATTTAAGCTTGTTCCTTTTGTTACACCGGCTTCAGTAAATTCTAAGAAAAATGGTTTAGAGCGCATTACACTTAGTTTACCTTCTAGTTGCTCTTGAAGTTTCTTTTCTACTTCTACAAGGCGTTCAGCCTCTTTATTCATTAACACTTTTACAACGGGTTCTTGTACAGCGGCAGTAAAACTATCTACTTGGATAATTGGCATACCTGTCAATTGGCCCTCAATTTCTGTATATGGATTATTTTCTTCGGTTACGATGTCATCGCCGATATACGTATGAATCCAAACATCTTCTGTTTTACTAATTTCATATAGGCTGTGAACGATTTCAGGAGATAGTGTACTACTGAACAGTTCTTCATCTGTTTTGCAATTAATAATTTTCGCACCATTAAATGATAGAATGAAGCTTCCGTATTCTTCTAAACGAAGCTCCTTTGCAATATGGTGCATGCCGAATGTTGGGCGACCAGAAGCGAGTACAACCTTTACACCTTGCTCTTGGGCCGTCATTAAAGCTTGTTTCGTACGCTCTGAAATCGTATGGTCATCGCGTAGTAAAGTATCATCTAAATCTAAAACAATCATTTTATAAGACATATAAAAAAATCCTCTCTTTGTTGAAATAATAGTTGGTATTGTCAGAAATTCATTTTAGCAAAATGATGAGGAATAAATAGTAAGACATCGAACTTCTTTAAAGGTACATAAATTGAAAAAAAGATAGAAACCTTTCCTTTTTAGATGGAAGAGAGCACTCGCCCATGCATAGAAGCAATCAGATCCTTTTCCTGCCTCCACGCCAAGTTAAAAAAGTGCAGGTCATCTTTTGTTTTCAAAGCAGTAATGTATATGTGAAAAACAAAAAACCTGATTGGTGATGGAAGTTTCATTTTATATAGTGAGCCTGATTACCGTATTGTTAGTATATATTATCATGGGCGTACTGCCCATGATAATTCTATCGTAACAACTCTGAAAGTAGAGTGCAATAATGGAAGTTTTCCAATTTACGATGGTTGTTTTTCCTTTGAACGGGAAAATAAAACTTCAAGTAAAATAGCCATGACAGAACCAAGTACAAGGCCATTGCTTAAAAATGATGCTAAAAATGGTGGCAGGGTCGAAAATGCTTGCGGTGGAACAAACATAACCCCGATCCCTGTAAAGAGGGACAGGCCAGCAACGCGGAATAAATGCTCTTTATTTTCTACGGTGTCATATTCACGGAAGGCAAGACCAATCATACTTGCAAATACAGGATAAATGGCAGCATATCCAACGGCGACAGGAATAGCGGCGAAGAATGATGTAATCTTTGGAAATATACTAATTATAATAATAAAACTTGACCCTAATAGGAAAGGAAGGCGTTTATAAATATTTGTTGTTGCAATAAATCCAGCTGAACCTGAAATAGCTACTGGTCCAATTGCTGAGAAAAGACCACCTAAAAGCTGATTTATGCCCGTTATAATTCCGGCATGTTTGAATCGATTTTGAACTGCACCTTCTTCATATTTAGAAACAACCTTTTGCACAACACGGATGCTTGCCAACATGTTCGTTAAGAGCAACAGTGTAACAAAGACAACGGTAATTGCCATGTTCCATTCGATGCGAGGTGATCCAAAAACGAATAGAGAGGGAAGGCGGATGATATCTGTTACCGGTGTAACCTGATTGGATAATCCGAAGCATGCAAATAAAATCCATCCAAAGACAATGCTGAACAGAACAGAGTATTGTCCAATAATAGGTAGCTTCATAATGAAAAAAGATAGTAAAATAACAATGAGTGAAAGAATAAAGACGTTTGCTTGTACTTCAGTATGTTGTCCATCAAGGCCGAGCATTCCTTTTAGAAAAGAACCACTGAGTTGGGCAACGAGAAGGAATAAATATGTTCCAATTACTGTTGGTGTAAAATAACGAACGAGCTTATCAATAAGTCCAAAAATACTAAGGATAATACAGATGATGCCGCTTAACAGAAATGCGTATTGTAAGACGCGGAGTGTTTCATTATTTGATCCAAATAATACGACACCTAAACTCGCGTATAGCGAGAAGATTCCCCACCAAAGACCAGCGGGCCCTTCTTGAATAGGTAGTCTATGACCAAATATAGCTTGCAAAAGGCCAGCGAAGCCAAGGACAAATAATGTTCGTTGTACAAATGCAATTGCTTCAGCACCTTCAAGTCCATAACTGGCTGCAACACTAATTGGTACAATGAGGCTACCGGCCAAAATAAATAATGCCCATTGCAAGGCAGAAAGAAATGTTTTCATTATATCAACCTCTTTCATAGATTCCGCTTCTAGTATATACGTATTTCATTTCCTCTGGCAAAGATTGTAGTAGAGAAAAGAGTTGAAGAATAAGATGAATGCACGCAGACAATTGTGGATTGCGGTTATATGTATGTGTTTTGTTGTAGTTCTTGGAACAATTGGGTTTATGATGATAGAAGAGATTAGTTTGTTTCAAGCCTTTTGGATGACAATGATTACAGTATTAACGGTTGGGTATGGAGATGCAGTTCCATTAACACAAGCTGGGAAGATTTTTGCGCTTCTTATTATTCCTGTTGGTGTAGGAATTGTTACATATGCAATCGGGGTAGTAGCAGCAATGATTATTGAGGGGAATTTATTTCATGCAGTGCGGAGGAAGAAAATGGACAAACAAATAGCGCAAATACAAGATCATATTATCGTATGCGGTTGTGGTAGAGTAGGACTTCAAGTTGTGCGCGAGTTACAAGAAAAGAATATTCCATTTGTTGTTGTTGATAAAGAAGAAGCAGTACTAGAGAGAGAAAAGCTTTTATATGTACATGGTGATGCCACGGAAGATCAGGTGTTACGTAAGGCGGGAATTACAAGGGCTGCTGGCTTAGTAGCGATTGTTGCAAATGATGCTGAAAATGTATTCATTACATTAACGGCACGAGGATTAAATAGTACAATTAAAATTGTGGCTAGAGCGGAAAAGCCAGAAACGGAAGGGAAATTACGCCGTGCTGGTGCCAATAAAGTTATTAATCCATCTAGTATGGCTGGAATTCATATTGCAAAAGGAATCGCAAATCCGTTAACGGTTCATTATATTGATACGGTACTTTATGGAACAGATCAGGCTTTTGCAATAGAAGAAGTTCAAATCGGCGAAAGGTCTCTTTTAATTGGAAAAACATTAATAGAAAGCAATGTAAGAAATCAATTTGATGTTACAATTTTAGCGATTTTACGAGATGGAAATATTATTCATAATCCAACAGGGCAGGAAAAATTACAAGAACATGATATGATAATAGTATTTGGTCCAGTAGAGAAGCTGGGGCAATTTGAGAAAGAATTACAAAGTACGAGGTGATAAGGATGCAAATATCTAGCGATAAAATTTTAAATAAAATGGCAAATGAAGTTGCGAAAGCAAAAAATAGTGAAGGACAAAAGGCAAAAGAACATCTTTTAGTGGTTCGTGCTTTATGTGATTTATTATTAGATGAACAGGTTGAAACTTCTGCATATGTAGAGCCAAGGCTACAATCACAAGTTATAACACCACATCCGACGATGACGGTTCAACCGATTGCAGCGGTTTCTGGAGAACCTGTCTATATAAAAGAAGATGATGCAAATGGTAATTCGTTACTTGACTTCTAAAAGTTAAATTGGTTGGCTAATATGTAAAAATTTCTTATTATAAAGATAAAAAAGGGGAATTCCAATGAAAATTTTCTTCTTATTGGGCTGTATTGCAGCCGGGCTATCTGTCGCGTTAGGTGCTTTTGGTGCACACGGTTTAGAAAATAAGGTTTCTGCAAAAATGTTAGAAGTTTGGAAAACAGGTGTTACATATCAAATGTTTCATGCTGGAGGATTATTTGTTGTTGCGTTATTAATGGATAAGATTCAATCTTCTCTTGTAAGCACAGCAGGCTGGTTTATGGTAGCGGGAATTATTATGTTCTCTGGAAGTCTATATGCATTAAGTACGACGGGTATTAAGTTTTTCGGACCGATTACACCACTTGGTGGTGTAGCGTTCATTATAGGCTGGATTTTACTGGGAACTGCAGTTGTAAAAGGATTATAAAGACAAAACAAAAGCTGGCAAATGCCAGCTTTTTTTATGGTCTTGGAGCATAGGTTGCTGGTTGGCTAGGTAAATACGTAATTTCTCCAGGGAATTCTACATAATCCAAGTAAATCATAAGTAGTAAGAATCTTTTTCCAGATTTTGGTTCGCTAATGACAATGTGATCGCGTCCAGCTGCTTCAATAATTCCTGTATAGGATTGTGTGCCAAGTGAACTACCGCGCTCATATGTCATAACAATAGTTGCTGGTTTTCCTTTGTTTAAGCGAAGGATGTTTTCAATATATGATTGCTCTAGTGGGAGCATACCTTGAGATACTGCAAGTTGTGCTTGGGCAGCTTGTTGTTGCATTGCCTGTTGTTGCGCCGCTTGCTGCTGCGGCGTCATTTGTTGTTGTGGTTGCATATATCCCCCTGAAGGTTGATAAAAACCTGTTCCATAGTATGGATTTTGTTGCTGTGCCATTACAAGTCCCTCCTTATTTTCATTCCTCAATATACCCCTGGACAGTCCTCACCAGATGGTTGGAAAAAGCAATGTTTTTTAAATCTTCCAGAATTTTCCTGATTATACCAAGTTGATGGACAAGCACCTTCAGGCCTGAAAAACCATAAAGCGAAATTGGCAGGCCAAAAGCGTTGCCCTTGAATTGTACGCCTTGCAAGGGCAATGTCCTGTTCACGTGCTCGTTGATAAAAGTATCCTTTTTGCGTTGCTTCAAAACCACCGGGACTTTGATAAACCATTTGGCGTAAATTACGTATGTTTTTAAAATCTAAACAATTTCCTCGAACACGATTGACACCAACATTTCCAACCATTAGCATACCTTGTTGTCCTTCCCCTTCGGCCTCGGCACGCATGAGTCTAGCTAATAACTTTACATCTTGTTCTGTAGAGCTGATAACGCCCATTATGTCTCACCTCTCTTTATGGATTGCACTAGAGAAAGAGGTTTATTTCTAGATAAAGTGTGGAACAATTACTAGTTCATACGTATGAGGAAAAGGACTCGGATATGACAACCAAACAAAGTTTTAGCATGATATGAGTATTGAATGCACTTGAACATAATAAAAAAGCTAGCAATATGCCAGCTCTTTTATTATCCAAATAATTTTGACCACATATTTGAGAAGAAATCACCGATTGATCGCATTGTTAATATGAACCAATTTGCTTTTTCTACTTCTTCTGTTGTTCTTGCAGCAATTTTCATTTTTTTGCTTCCATCTAAGAATCCGTATTGATCAGTTGATTCTAAAATGAGTGAGCCTACTTTTGTATCTTTTTTGATTGGTGCAACTAATTTTCCATCTTCGGCAAGTGATTTATCTGCCCCAGTAGAAATTGTATAAGGTGGTTTACTTCCTTTTTTTGTGATTACCGTTATCTCTTTTTCAGGTTTCACAGTTACAGTGTCTTCTGTTCCTTTTACAACAGAAATTGTATTGTTTTTATCTATTTTTAATTTCTGTTTTTCAAAGTTATTAAAACCATAATCAATTAACGCACGAGATTCTGTAAAACGCTCATCCATTGATTTTGTTTTAATAATAACGGAGATAAGACGTAGGTCACCGCGTTTTGCAGTAATTGTAAATCCATACCCAGCTGTATCTGAACTTCCTGTTTTTAAACCATCTGTTCCTTCGTAAGCAAAAGCAGCACCTGGTAGCATCCAGTTCCAGTTTTCCATACGGATTGGGAGTGGGTGGTTATCTGGGAAGTTTCTAAATCTTTGTTTTGTATCCTCTAATATTTCTGGATACTTTGTAATGATTGTTCTTGATAGAATACCCACGTCGCGAGCTGATAAGGAGTTTTCTCCATTCGGATCTGTACCTTCCGGATGTTTTCCTTTTAAATCAGCGTTATTTAATCCAGTCGCATTTACAAACTTATATTTCTTTAACCCTAGTTTTTTTGCGTGTTCATTTGCAAGGTTTAAGAAGTTTTTTTCACTTCCTGCAAGTAGTTCGGCTAGCGCAATGCTAGATCCATTTGCAGAGAAGATAACAATAGAATGATATAATTCTTTAACTGTATATTGTCGTCCTTTTTCGAAAGGGACATTGGAGAATTCATTATTACGGGAAATTTCATAAGCGTAATCAGAGATGTTTACTTTTGTATCCCATGTGATTTTTCCTTCTTTAATTGCTTCTAAAACGGAGTAAACAACAATAAGTTTTGACATACTAGCAATAGCTAGTAATTCATCGGGGTTTTGCTCATGTAGTATTTTTCCTGTATCTGCATCAAAAAGAATGGCAGCAGCCGCTTCTATATGTATTTTCTCTTCTGCATGGGGGGTTGTTACTCCTAAGGAAGAAAATGACAATAAAAACACTAGTAAAATAGATAAAATTTTCCTCATATACATTATCACCTTCGCATCGTTATTAGCATATAGCTCGTACCATTTTAGCATAATTTTGAATATAAGAAAGTTATAATTTAACAGGGAATTTGACGAATTCTTGTCTAATATTGTTTGAATTTGGCGAAAAAAGAGGGTTTTGAAGGGTTTTGGTAGGATATTAAGAAAAAGGAACGAATTTCGTTCCTTTTTTGTATTATACGTATAAAAATTTTGCTACTTTTTCGCTTGGTAAGATATTACCAACGAAGAATGTTCCGAATTCACCATAGCGAGCACTTACTTCATCAAAGCGCATTTCATATACAAGTTTTTTAAATTGAAGGATGTCGTCAGCAAATAGTGTCACGCCCCACTCGTAATCGTCAAAACCGACAGAACCTGTAATAACTTGACGTACTTTACCTGCATATTGACGACCAATTTTACCATGGCTGTACATAAGTTTTTTGCGTTCTTCCATTGGAAGCATGTACCAGTTGTCATCACCTTGACGACGCTTGTCCATTGGATAGAAACAAATGTGATTTGCTTCTGGTAATTCAGGGTATAAGCGTGCTAGGATTTGAGAGTTTTGGTATGGATCTTCATCAGCTGGAAGGTAGTTACTTAATTCCACAACAGATACGTAAGAGTATGCAGGAACCATATATTCAGCTAATGTTGTTTTATTTAATTCTGTTTCAATTTCATTTAATTCTTCCATTGTTGGACGTAAAATCATAAACATAATATCAGCTTTTTGACCAACGACTGTATACATTGCATGACTACCTTGTTTTGCGGATGCAACCTTGTTCCATTTTTCGATAACGTTTAAAAATTCAAACATTGCTTGTCCGCGTTCGTCACTAGATAATGTTTTCCAAGCTGCCCAGTCGATAGAACGTAAATCATGTAAACAATACCAACCATCTAACGTTTTTGCTGCTTCACTCATTCTATTCACCTCAGTTAATGATATTTTACACGTTAACTATAGCATATATAGTTTTAAAGTCACCTGTGTAAAGCTTGGGTGCATAAAATTGTCACATTTTAAAAATGCTAAGAAGAGAATATGTATAAATCCATTTTGTTTTCACTTGGCATGGGGTGGAAAAATCTCCTGACTGCTTCTATGCATAGCCGGATGCTCTCTCCGATCTAAAAAGAAAGGTTTTTCATCAATGTTTTATAACAAATTAACCATGCTGAATTTTATGAAAATATAATCATTTTCATTTTACCTATTTTTTAGGAACTATAAGTTTAAAATATAGATGAAAAGAAGTATTCTTAAAAGTAGAGTTTTTTTAACATTTGTAGGAGGGTTTATTCGTGAGCGATTTATTTACAGCAGTAAAAGAAAAAGTTCAAGGAAAAGGTATTTCTATCGTACTTCCTGAAGGAACTGATGAAAGAATTTTAGGCGCTGCAGAGCGTTTAGCAAAAGAAGAGTTAGTAAAGCCAATCTTAGTTGGTAATAAAGAAGAGATTAGCGCAAAAGCTGCTAGCATGAATTTAACATTAGCAGGCGTTGATATTTACGACCCAGCTACATATGAAGAAATGGATGCAATGGTAGCGTCTTTCGTTGAACGCCGTAAAGGTAAAGCAACAGAAGAAGATGCTCGCAAAATCCTTAAAGACGAAAACTACTTCGGTACAATGCTTGTATACATGGGTAAAGCACACGGTTTAGTAAGTGGCGCAGCTCATTCTACAGCTGACACAGTTCGTCCAGCACTTCAAATCATTAAAACAAAACCAGGCGTTACAAAAACTTCAGGCGTATTTATCATGGTACGTGAAGATGAGAAGTATGTATTCGCTGATTGCGCAATCAATATTGCGCCAAACAGCCAAGATTTAGCTGAAATTGGCATTGAGAGTGCGAAAACTGCTGAGTTATTCGGCATCGATCCACGTGTTGCAATGTTAAGCTTCTCTACAAAAGGTTCTGCGAAATCTCCAGAAACAGAAAAAGTTGTAGAAGCAACTCGCATCGCAAAAGAAATGGCTCCTGAATTAACATTAGACGGTGAGTTCCAATTTGACGCTGCATTCGTACCATCTGTAGCTGAGAAAAAAGCACCAGGTTCTGTTATTAAAGGTGATGCTAACGTATTCGTATTCCCAAGCTTAGAAGCTGGTAATATCGGTTACAAAATTGCACAACGCCTAGGTAACCTTGAAGCAGTGGGACCAATCTTACAAGGCTTAAACATGCCAGTAAACGATTTATCTCGCGGTTGTAACGAAGAAGAAGTGTACAAGCTAGCTTTAATTACAGCAGCTCAAGCACTATAATCAAAAAGCCCCGCTATATAGCGGGGCTTTTATTACTTTTCGAAATCAAGTGCTTTATTATTGCGATCGATGATACGTTGTAAATTCATTTCGTACAAAGGAACTTCATCAACTGTTAATTGTGATGGTGTTAATTTGGGTGCGAAATGCTGTAATGTTTTTAACAGGCGCATCATTAAGTCTTGAACGGTAATCGTTTCACCAAGTAGTTCAGACAATGAAGCCATTGTACTTGGAACAATTTCAGGATACGTGAATCTTGTTTCTTCTCCTTGAATTGCTAAGTTGTAGAAATCACGAACAAGTGCCGCTCGTTCGGAGCCACTGCCTGTAGCACATAAATAAATTTGTACGGCAACCCCTCCGCGAATGCGGCGCTGGGAAATACCTGCGAATTTTTGATCACGAATACTTAAATCATAGCTACCTGGACAATAAGAGCCAACGATTTCTTTTGCCTCGATATCGACATCGTAATCCTTTAACATTTCCTTAATTAAATGCCACATTGTATCGTATCCAAGATCGATATCAATTCCTTTTTCTGTTTCTTGGAATAGAAGTGATATATTTAAAACCCCTTTATCAAGTACGACTGCAAGACCACCTGAATTGCGGACAATGACATGGAAGTCGTTCTTTTTTAAAAAGGAAATCCCCTCATTTAAATGAGGAAGACGAGAATCTTGAATGCCAAGAACAATTGTATTGTGATGAACCCAAGAGCGCATTGCTGAAGCAGATGTACCATTTCCGATTGTTGTACATAGCGTATCATCCATTGCAAATGACTGTAGAGCATGAAAAGTCTGGCCTAAACTAGACTGATCCACAATACGCCACTCTGGTTGAGATAAAATCGAACGGGAATTGCTCATATAACTAACCCCTTATCTATAAAATGACAATCTTTATTATAGCAAACATGGAGCAAAATGATGTAGTGGTTGACGGAAAAAATGAAATATGAAGGTAATGTAATTATTGGCGATGCACGTAAATATGCAGATATGTACGCAATCGTAAGCGATGTAGCATATCAAACAATTAGTCAGCCAGTAAAAACAATTGGGGTAGTAGCATGTAAAGGAAATCCGAAAAAAAAAGAGATTTCCCAGATATAAAGAGAGATTCTAAAATATATAAATTCATTTTGATTTTTCAACATATAAGTCGCTGCCTCGAAGAACAAAAGGTGACCTGCACTTGCTCTCTCTCATCTAAAGATTAGGTTTTATGTCGGTTTTTCAATTTGTACTTATATAGAAGAAGCTTATATGATTGAATCAAAATAAAAAGGATGCAGGTACCTGCATCCTTTTTATTCTGCAATTTTTTCTAAATTACCGTTTCGATCCATGCGAAATGAGGTTTGCGTTTGCTCTTCATCATCCATTAATGCTAATTTACGAGCACGGTTCATAATATTCATGAGCGTTTCGTAGTCTTCTTGTACTGTATTAGATTGTTGTTCTAGCTTTTCTAGTTTCTTTTCTAATTCTTCATTTCGAAGCATTTGCGCCTTAATTTCTTGTTTCAATCTCACATTCTCATTTTCAAGAGCTGTTACTTTTACGCTTGAAGACCCTACCGTTTGTAAAAAGTAAATCACATCTTGCATTGTTATAGAGGTACTAGATACAGCTGGTTCCGAACGTGGAACGGTGTTATTTACGACTGGCTCTTCATCGACTGTAATTACTGCTGAAGCTGATGGCGTATAAAGCAGGCGTTTTTTCGCATGTTCACCACTAGCAGCTCGCATTTTATCTTTTCGATGTCTTTTTGCTAGTTGCAGCGCTTGCTCATAGCTATAACGAACGACAGCATTCCAACGAAAACCACAAGCAGCTGATGTGCGATTTAACTGATCGCCAACTTCTTCAAATGCATTTAATTGTGTACTTCCTTCTCGAACATGACGTAGTACGGTTTCAGCGAGTAATAAATCATCTTCGTCTGTCCAAGCATCTTGTCTTACTTTCATAGATTCAACTCCCTTTCTTTTTATAAACTTCCTATTTTTATAATGGACAAAAGAAATTGCTTTTATACAAAGCTTTTAAAAATATGGTAGATTTTGATAAAGAAGAATTTCTATACAAATCCATTTTGATTTTCCAACATAAAAGTCGCGGTTATGAAGATGCACTCGTTTTCTCTCTTTGTTTTTACTTGGCATGGGGCAGGAGACCGCGCCTATGCATGGCCGGATGCTCTCTCCTACCTAAAAAGAAAGGTTTTTATATCGTTTTTTTAATTTGTACTTATATATGTGGATGAATTGTGCTTATAAAGAGAGGGATAACGAGAAAATATTAGCAATGAATCGTACAGAGGAAAACTTGCATCAACCTTCAAAGAGCGGTAAAATACCATTTAGTGTTTATTTTTAAATGTACTTGTGAAAAGTTGAAAATAGAGGAAGTGTTATATAGAATGGGAAATGAATTTCGTGTGTGTGATGATTGTCAGGCAACGAATATTAAGACGCTGATACCACGACTCAAAAAGGTAGATTCATGTGCAAATATCGAAGTTGGATGTCAATCATATTGTGGACCGGGACGTAAAAAGTCGTTCGCTTTTGTTAATAATCGTCCAGTTGCAGCACCAAATGAAGATGAACTGATTAAAAAAATTGAAGCAAAACTAAATAAATAAGAAAAAGAAGAGTGAACAATTTACTCTTCTTTTTTTATGTTCTAAAAAAGAAAAATTATTTTTAAATAAGGAAAGGTAGAGGACTGTTACTGGGTCATTTACTAGTGGATAAACTTCATATTATGATATCGGTTTCGTATGAACTACATTAGTTTTATATTGCAAAATAATGGTTGACAGTCTTTTGTAACGGTAGGTAGAATAGAAAGTATGATTCTGATAATCATTATCACAAGGGTGGATACACCCAATTTTCTTTTTGCTGTTTCTTGAGAATAAATCTCATTTTGTTAAATATATGTTGTTGGTTAGGATGGTTGAGGGATGGAAGCTAGTGCGAGGAGTATAGAACAACAAGAAGTAAATGTGAAAGAGATTAGGAGCAGACCGCTTATTGCTTCTATTATTTTAATAGCGGGAACAATTTTATTAGCTTTAAGTATGGCAACTTCAATTTCATTTGGTGCAGCGGATATTAGTTTAAAGACTGTATGGCAAGCTGTCTTTCAGTTTGATGATTCTTTGACACATCATAATGTGATTTGGGAGCTGCGCATGCCTAGAGCAATTGGCGGTGTTGTTGCTGGTGCGTTTTTAGCGGTATCCGGTGCCATTATGCAAGGAATGACGCGAAACCCGCTCGCATCTCCATCATTAATGGGGATTACTGATGGGGCTGTGTTTGGAATTGCAATTATGTATGCGTTTTTTCCAAATTCACCGTATTTAATGTTTGTTATCGCTTCTTTTGTTGGAGCAGCATTTGGTGCAAGTATTGTATACGGCATTGGAGCTTCTTCACCAGGAGGATTAACACCTGTTAAGTTAGCGCTAGCTGGAGCGGCAATTAGTGCTTTACTTGGGGCTATTTCATCTGGAATCGCTTTGTATTTCAATCTTGCTCAAGAGGTGAGTATGTGGAATGCAGGCGGTGTTGCTGGTGTGAAATGGCAAAGCATTGATATGCTATTGCCGATTGGACTTATTTGTCTCGTTATTGCGATTATGATGTCCAGGTACATTACAATCTTAAGTTTCGGTGAAGAAATTGCGATTGGACTTGGACAAAATACAACATTAATTAAATTTATCGGAACTGTACTTGTTCTTGTTTTAACAGGTTCAGCTGTATCTATGGCAGGATCCGTTGGGTTTGTTGGGCTTGTAATCCCCCATATGACACGTTTTCTTGTCGGTTCAGATTATAGATGGGTTATTCCATGTTCTGCTATATTAGGCGGATTGTTAATTGAATGTGCGGATATGTTATCTCGTATTATTAATCCGCCGTTTGAAACACCAATCGGTGCGATTACAGCACTAATTGGCGTTCCATTCTTCCTCTACTTAGCACGTAATGAAGGGAGAGGAAAAATGTGAGAACAAGCGTCTTAACAAAAAAGAACATTTCAATTGTAACGATTTTAGCTGGATTAATCTTTTCAGTATTCCTTATTAGTTTAAATACAGGAACGTTTAAAATTCCACCAATGGATGTGTTAAAGTCATTGGTCGGGCTAGGAGCAGAAGATCAGTCCGTTATTTTATTCGAATTTCGTATGCCACGTATGGTTATTGCCATCTTAGTTGGTTCAGCGTTAGCGGTATCCGGTGCCATTATGCAAGGATTATCACGAAATCCACTTGCTGATCCTGGAATTATTGGTATTAATGCCGGGGCGGGATTGACAGTTGTTGTTTTCGTATATTTCTTTTTTGGAAAAGTCGGGACGGGTACACTTCTATCTGTATTCATTCTTCCATTCTTTGCATTAGTTGGTGCAGTGTTAGCAGCAGTTATCATTTATGCACTGGCATGGAAGAACGGCGTTTCATCAACTCGTTTAATACTTGTCGGTATTGCAGTAGCAGCTGGGTTTAGCGCTGTTAGCTTAATTTTTTCAATGAAAATGACATCGAATGATTTCCGTTTTGCAACGATTTGGTTAGCGGGAAGTTTATGGGGAACAGATTGGAAATTCGTATTAAGCGTACTTCCATGGATGCTCATCTTTTTACCAATTGCGATTCGGAAAGCGCATGTGTTAAATGTAATGAATTTAGGAGATGCAGCGGCAGTTGGACTTGGTGTAAACGTAGAGAAAGAAAGACGTAAATTATTATTCATTGCTGTTTGTTTAGCGGGAGCATCTGTTGCGGTTGCTGGTGGAATTGGTTTTATTGGTTTAATGGCACCGCATTTAGCAAGACGACTCGTTGGCGGAAAGCATCAAATTATGTTGCCTACAGCGGCATTAATTGGAACGCTCTTGCTGTTATTTGCAGATTTAATTTCACGAAGTGTGTTAACGACATCAGAAATACCGGTCGGTCTTGTTATTTCTGTAATTGGTGCACCGTATTTCATTTATTTACTTATGAGAACAAAATAAAGGGAGGCATTTTGTATGGCAACTTTAGCGGTTGATTCGGTATCTGTTGGTTATAATGAAGGATTAATTATTGATGGATTGTCAGTTGAAATTCCAGAAGGGAAAATTACAACAATTATTGGGCCGAATGGATGCGGAAAATCCACATTGTTAAAAACAGCTTCTCGTATTTTGAAAGCAAAACGAGGTACTGTTTACCTAGATGGAAAAGCAATTGAGAAACAGCCAACAAAAGAAATCGCAAAGAAAATGGCGATTTTGCCACAAACTGCAGAAGTGCCAACTGGTCTTACTGTGTTTGAACTTGTTTCTTATGGCCGTTTCCCTCATCAAAAAGGGTTTGGCACGTTGAAGGAAGAAGATTATCGCTACATCCACTGGGCACTTGAGGTAACAGGGATGACAGAATTTGCGAATCGTCCAGCAGAAGCCTTATCGGGTGGTCAACGTCAACGCGTTTGGATTGCAATGGCTCTTGCGCAAGGTACGAATTTACTCGTACTAGACGAACCAACAACATACTTAGATATGGCTCACCAACTGGAAGTATTAAATTTATTAAAAAAATTAAATCAAGAAGAAGGCCGCACAATTGTCATGGTTATTCATGATTTAAACCATGCTTCTCGTTTTTCAGATCATATGGTTGCTTTGAAAGCTGGTAAGTTAATGAAGCAAGGGACACCAGATGAAGTAATGACAAGTGAAACGCTTCGCAATGTGTTTGAAATAGAAGCACAAATTGTTCCATGTCCTGTAAACTGTAAACCAATTTGTTTAACATACGATTTAATGATGATTAATAATCAGTTACGTAAGAAAGCATAGATGGAATCTCCCCCTCTTACTTTGATAGAGGGGAGGGGGATTCTAATGGCCGTTGAGCTTCTCATTCGAGCTGGGAAGTTGAACGCTCGTTAGAACGGGTTACATACAACGATTAATAAATATATATTAATAAATTGTTGGTTGTAGTTTCTTATAGTGATATGTAGCTTATAAGAGAAATACATCCAGAAGGAGTGGGAATATGAAGAAATTCAAAGCGACGTTACTAGCAATGGTACTAGTAGTTACTTCTGTACTATTTGCAGCTTGTTCTTCTGATAAGAAAGAAGAAAAGAAAGCAGATGCGAAAGTTGAAGAGCGCACTGTACAACATGCAAAAGGGGAAATTAAAATTCCTGCAAATCCAAAGAAAATTGCTGACCTTAGTGGTTCAACAGAAGAATTATTAATCTTTGGAATGAAACCAATCATTACTGCAAATACGTCTCAAGAGAAAATCTATGCACATATTGCAGATAAATTAAAAGATGTAAAGCCAGTTGGCTCTGCATGGGGCGATAAAATTAACATTGAAGCAGTAGCTGCTGCAAAACCAGATTTAATTCTTGTGAACAACCGCCAAGAAAAAATTTATGATCAATTATCTAAAATTGCACCAACAGTTATGTTAAAAACTCCATTAGATCAATGGCGTCCAAAGTTTGAAGAACTAGGTAAAATCTTCGGTAAAGAAAAAGAAACAACTGCATGGTTCAAGGAGTATGATGAAAAAGCAAGTAAATTACACGATAAAATCGTTGCAAAAACTGGTGATGCGAAGTTCATGAAGATGGCTGCATATCCAAATGCATTCCGTGTATACGGTGACTACGGTTACGGTAGCGTACTCTTTAAAGATTTAAAATTACCAGCTGTTCAAGGTACACCAACTGATAAACCGCTAGTACAAGTACAAAAAGAAGCTTTAATTGATTACAACCCAGACTACTTATTCGTATTTACAACTGGTGATGGTTCTCAGCGCTTAAAAGAATTCCAAGAAGAAACAATTTGGAAAAACATGAACGCTGTTAAGAACAACCACGTATTCACAATCAAAAACGAAGACCTAAACAAAGGGTACTTCCCACTTGGTAAAGAAATGATCTTAGACGAAATTGCTGAGTTCGTTTTAGGAAAATAATATATACAGAAAAATCACTTTCGCTTTGGCGAAGGTGATTTTTCTGTATATAGGGGAATTTTATGCATTTCTATAGCCTTTCGTTTATAATAAAGATAAGAATGTAGTAAGGAAGGAGGGTGTCAATATGGTATATTTAAACGACAAACTCAGCGAAACAAAAGTGTTTAAAGACCCAGTACATAAATATGTACACGTGCGTGATCGCGTAATTTGGGATTTAATCGGAACGAAGGAATTTCAACGTTTGCGCCGTATTAAGCAGCTTGGAACGACATTTTTTACATTTCATGGTGCGGAACATAGTCGCTTTACTCATTCATTAGGTGTATATGAGATTATTCGTCGTATGATTGATGATGTGTTTGATGGCAGACCAAATTGGAATGCAGAAGATAGATTATTATGTTTATGTGCAGCGCTCTTGCATGATGTTGGACATGGTCCGTTCTCACACTCCTTTGAAAAAGTTTTTTCATTAGATCATGAGAAGTTCACACAAAAAATTATTGTTAGTGATACGGAAATCAATGATGTACTCGGCCGCGTAGACCGAGAGTTTCCACAAAAAGTAGCAGATGTTATTGCGAAAACGTCTGATAATAAATTAGCAATTAGTATGATCTCTAGTCAAATTGATGCAGATCGTATGGATTATTTATTAAGAGATGCCTATTTTACTGGTGTGAAGTACGGGAATTTTGATATGGAACGTATATTGCGTGTCATGCGCCCATACGGAAATCAAGTAGTAATTAAAAATAGCGGTATGCACGCTGTTGAGCATTATATTATGAGTCGCTATCAAATGTACTGGCAAGTGTATTTCCATCCGGTAACGCGCAGTGCAGAAGTTATTTTAACAAAGATTTTACACCGTGCGAAAACATTGCATGAGCAGTATTATACATTTAAGTATCATCCTGTTCATTTCTATTCTTTATTTGAAGAAGAGGTAACAGTAGAGGATTATTTAAAGCTAGACGAGAATGTAATGTATTATTATTTCCAGGTATGGCAAGATGAAGATGACCAAATTCTAAGTGATTTATGTCGCCGTTTTATGAATCGAAATCTCTTTAAATATGTAGAATTTACAGAGAATCATGGTTTAGATAATTGGATGGAATTAAGTAGTTTATTTAAAAAGATTGGACTCGATCCAGAGTACTATTTAGTTGTTGATTCAACATCGGACTTACCGTATGACTTTTACCGTGCTGGAGAAGAAGAAGAGCGGCTTCCAATCTTACTTCTTATGCCAAATGGAGATCTCAGAGAGCTTTCGCGTGAATCTGATATTGTAGAAGCGATTACTGGTAAGAAGAGAAGGGATCAAAAACTTTTCTATCCACATGATTTAATCTATGAAGATGGAAGAAAAGGAAAATATAAAGAGAAAATTATTGAGTTATTAGAAGGAAAGAAATAAGAAGCAGTCATAGGACTGCTTCTTAGTAAAGAAAACTGAAATTATTTGTCGCTTAAGCGTTTTCCGCCAACTGCATAATGATTTTTAGACATTTCTTCGATGAAAACAACGATGTTTTCTTCTGGAGCACCAGTTGTTTCGCTTACTGCTGTTGTTACTTTCTCAGCAAGAGCTTTCTTTTGTTCTTCTGTGCGTCCTTCTAGCATTTTCACTGTTACGTATGGCATGTACAATCGCTCCTTTTATGTAAGTTACAATCTTATTATAACGGATTCTAGGGAAGAACAATCGGAAAAACAAATATTTTCTTTTTTTGACATAATGAAGAGGAGATGAAGTATGGATCAGTTATTTAGATATCCACTGCACCAAATTCCACTGGTAGCAATGGCTATTATTATCGCGTTGTCTATGCATGAATTTGCACATGCATATGTTGCATATAAGTTTGGTGATGATACAGCGAAAAGGCAGGGGCGTTTAACTTTATCACCAATGTCTCATTTAGACCCGATCGGAATGATTGCAGTATTAATTCTTGGGTTCGGTTGGGCACGTCCGGTACCTGTTAACCCTTATAACTTTAAAAGACCGCGTCTTGCTGGTGTACTAGTTTCTATTGCAGGACCGATTAGTAACCTAATCTTAAGTGCTATCGGTTTAATCATTTGGTACAGTTTGTTAAAGTTTGGAGTACTAGATGCCATCCCATTTGCGGTGGCGGATACATTAGGTCAATTCTTCCAAATTTTTATTGTTCTTAATATCGTTTTATTTGTTTTCAACTTATTACCGATTCCACCGCTGGATGGATATCGTGTAATTGAAGACTTAGCACCGGAAAATGTTCGTGCGAAAATGACGCAATATGAGAAATATGGAGCAATTGCTTTATTGATTCTTGTTATTACACCGCTTGACCGTTATACAATTCAACCAATTTTCAGTGTAGTAATCCCGCACGTACTAGGATTTTTACAAAGTATTATTGCACCTATATTTGGGCTAATGTAATACATGAGTGAGGAGGAGTTTACATATGACAGAGAAAAAGAAAAAAATCGGTTTTAATATTGTGAAGAACGATTCGACAGATGGGCATGGTGGTTTCGGTGTTGGAGCGCTGAGCTTAGAAAATATTTCACCTGTTTTTGTAGATGTAATTGAGCAAAATGCATTCGTTGATATTGGGGCAATGCACGCGCGTAGTACTGTGGAAAAAGGGATTAAGTTTTTAACAAATAAAGATGAAGTTCCAAATGGAAAACCGTATTGGCTTGTGTGGGTAACAATTGAGAGAACGGCAAAAGGTGCTTACTATGCAGGTGTAACAGCTTGTGAAATGACAGTTGATCGTGAAATTCGCCGTGGTTATAAATCACTTCCAGAGCACGTGAATAAGATGGATAAATCATTAAAACGTTACATCATGGTTGACCATATGGATGAACCATCTAAGAAGGTGCTTGGTACATTCTTAAAAGAGCATAATGAAGCAATTTGGAACGAGTCTAGTGAAGAATTGCGTCATGCATTATTAGGAGAATAATTTTAAGGCTACCAGGAGAAATTCTGGTAGCCTTTGGTGTTTTTGGGGTATGGTAGTATTTCTCTTTATGTCGTATATTGTCGGAACGTCGATATGTTGTGTCGAAGCACCGATATATTGATGCTACAAATACGATAAGTATTTACCATGGAAAGTATTTTTTCCACCAGCTCTCTTTTTTCTTCTCTTTGCTAGCCTTCTCGAATTCTTCTTTATCATCAATATGATCCATGCAATATTCAGTCGGTTCTGTTCCTTTTGCAAAATACATTTTCACGGAAACAGGACATCCTTTCGTTGCGATTTTTCCATTTTCAGGATTGACATTTACAGCAATAATATCACTTGGTTGCTTGAATTCCTTTTTAGGCTGACCCTCTAGTCCTTTTTCCATCGCAATAGCCCATATTTTTTTTGCGTAGCCTTGTTCTGCCGGGTTTGTGATGGGTTTTGGCTGATCGTATCCGACCCATACACCTGTTACTATTTGCGGAGTGAAGCCGATCATCCAGCTATCTGTTTCTGTGGAACCAGATTTTCCTGCATACGTACGTGATAGTTTTGGAAGCAGGGATTGTCCTGTAACAGAAGCATACCCACTTAGTTTTTTATTGAACATTCCTGTCATCATTTCTTCCATTACAAACGTATTATTTTTATCGAGCACTTGTTTACTTTCTAAATGTGCATCATATAAAATATTCCCTTCATGATCGACAACGCGGCGAATAAAGGTTGGTTTTACTTGTTTTCCCCCATTGGCAAACATACTGTACGCACCTACCATTTCAATTGGTTTTACAGGAGACGTACCAAGGGCAAGGGATGGTACATCTTTTAATGAACTTGTAATCCCAAATTGTTTAGCAGTTTTTGCTAAAGAGTCCTCTCCTAAAAATAAATGTGTTTTCACGGCATATACGTTATCTGATACTGCAAGAGCTTGCGCCATCGTCACAAAATCATCGGCATAGTAGTCTTTATAATTTTTCGGTTTATATTTAGAAACACCATCGCCTAATGTAAATACTGTATATTCGCTTTTTAAGCGAGTCGCTGGTGTAAATCCTTTTTCGAGTGCAGCATAATATAAAAAAGGTTTAAAGGTGGATCCTGGTTGGCGAGATGCCTGAATCGCTCGGTTAAATTGACTTTCTTTATAATCTTTTCCACCAACAAGAGCTACTACTTCTCCTGTTTTCGGATTCATTGAGACAAGAGCCGTTTGTATATTAGTTGTTTCTGGAATCGTATCTTTTACAGATTGCTCGGCTATTGTTTGTAGTTTTGGGTCTAGTGTTGTGTAAATATGGAATCCACCGCGTTGTAATGTTTGCTCATCGAGTCCAATATCATGCAGGAGAGAGGAGTGTACAGCGTGTTGGAAATAAGGTGCTATTTCTGCGACTTCTTTTGTTTCTAATGAAGCAAATGTAAGCTTTTCCTTTTTGGCAGAGGAAGATTGCCCTTTCGTAATATAACCCTGTTCTACCATTTCATCTAAAATGATTGATTGTCTTGTTTTTGCTCGTTCCTCCTTTAAATAGGGAGAATATACGCTAGGGCCTTTTGGGATACCAGCTAACATACTTGCCTCCGCTAATGTCAAGTCACTAGCAGATTTATTAAAGTAAAGACGGGAAGCGGCTTCAATACCATAAGCGCCGTGTCCGTAATAAATCGTATTTAAATATCCTTCTAAAATATGATTCTTGCTGTAATTAACCTCAAGACGAATGGTATATATTGCTTCTAACGCTTTTCGTTTCCAAGTTTTATCATGATCTAAATATAGATTGCGGGCATATTGCTGCGTAATCGTACTAGCACCTTGGACCTTTGCCATTGCTTTTATATCTGCAATGATTGCACCAGCAATTCTTTTTATATCGAAGCCATGGTGATCATAGAATCGATGGTCTTCAATAGAGAGTGTCGCTTCTCTCGCATAAGGAGAGATTTGGTCGAGAGATACGTTATAGCGCTTTTTCATCCCATTGCTTTGACCTATTACAGTATCATCATTGGCATAAAAGGTGCTTGTTTGCGGAACAGCGATGGAAGGCGGCCCCATAATCTTTGCTACTATGATGATGATAAAAAACGAAAAAACGAAAAAAAGAACACATGAAAAAAGTGCGGTGAAGAAAAGACGTTTATATTTTTCAAGTTTTGGATTCACAGTTTGATCCATCTTTTTCATCCCCTCATCGTATACTTTTATTAGTATTGAGGGTTTTTTCGTATTTTAAACACAAAATGAAAAAGAGCCCTTTCAATTAAGAAAGAAGCTCAAAAGCGCGTATTGGCCAATCCGTAATAATTACATCTACACCGTAATCGATCATTGTTTGTAAGTCTTTATTTTCGTTGATTGTATAGGGACGGAAAACATAGCCTTGCTGCTGTGCAGTTTGGACAAATTCTTTTGTTAGTAGCTGAAAATTTGGGTGTAATCCGGACGCCTCCCTTTTCTTGGCTTCAGCAATTGGATCACTGAGTGGTTCATCGTATAAAATAGCTCTTGGAATTTCAGGTGAAATTTCCGCGAGTAGGGAAACGGAATCATGGTTAAAAGATGAGAATATAATTTGGTTTGAAAGATGATATTCACGAACGAGGTCGACAACCTTTTCTTCGATACCTGGATAGTGGATTACGTCTGTTTTTAATTCAATATTAAGTTGTAAATTTGTTGTAGAGAGCCAAATGAATACTTCACGTAAAGTTGGAATCTTTGCTTCGTTAAAAGCAAGGTTTTTATGGCTACCAGCATCAAGCGCTTGTAATTCCGCTACTGTTTTTTCAGAAACAAGTCCAGTTCCACTTGTTGTGCGATCAACAGTTTCATCGTGAATCACAACAATCTCACCATCTTTCGAAAGGTGAACATCAAGTTCAATGCCGTGGGCACCAACACGCTCTGCTTCTTGGAAAGCAATCATTGTATTCTCCGGATGTGTTCCTTTAACTCCGCGATGGGCAAAAATAAGTGGTTTTTTCATCTGAAAATCTCCTTATGAGTTCATTTCTTCCATTATGAAACTGCGGCGAGAAAAATACAATCCATATGCCAAACATTTACAAAAGTATAACACTTGCATAAAAGTTAACGTTAACGTAAAATGTAATAATGTGATGAGGGGAGGAATAAACATGTATAAGATTGATGAGGTAACGAAGCAAGTTGGATTAACAAAACGTACACTTCGTTATTATGAGGAAATTGGTTTAATTCATCCGCCGGAGCGTAGCGAAGGGAATATTCGTCTTTATACAGATGAGGATATTGTACGTATTAAAAAGATTGTAGAAGCGAAAGAAGTATTAGGAATCACACTTCAAGAAATGCAGCATTTCTTATCATTAAAAGAACGCATGGAACAAAGACGAAATAGTGACAATCCACGTGACCGTGAAGTGATTCAAGAAATTAAGGATATGCTTGAGAACCAAGTGCAAACGCTAGATACAAAAATGAAACAAATGGAGCGCGTGAAAGCAGAATTAGAGAATAGTTTAGGGCGTGCACGTAAATTCTTGGAGGACACAAAAGGAGAGTAATGAATATGGAGAGCAAACAAAAGTTGGGGAGATTGATTACAGTACTGGCTACGTTTCTTGCCTTTTCAGGCATCGGAGTAGTCGATCCTATTTTGCCGATTATCGCTGAGAAGATAGGGGCAACGCATTGGCAAGTGGAGATGTTATTTACAGCCTATATTTTAACGATGGCAATTATGATGCTACCAGCTGGTTTATTCGCAGCACGGTTTGGTGATAAGAGAATGATGACAATTGGTTTATCAATTGTAACTGTATTTGCTTTTATATGTGGTATATCACAAACGATTGCCCAGTTATCTATTTTCCGCGCTGGCTGGGGGCTAGGTAATGCGATGTTTTTCGCAACAGCGATGACATTATTAATTGCTCTTAGTAAAGAAGTACATGAAGCGGTTGGTTTATATGAAGCTGCGATTGGTTTAGGGATGGCCGGTGGACCATTATTAGGAGGACTATTAGGAGGACATTCTTGGCGTTACCCATTTTTTGCGACAAGTTTTTTAATTTTATTAGCATTTATTCTTGTTTTCTTTTTTGTAAAAGAGCCGGAGCGAAAAGTACAGCGAAAAGCAGCTGGAGTGGGGGAATTACTTAACCTTATTAAGTATAAACCGTTTATGCAAGGTGCAATTTCAGGTATGTTATATTATTACGGATTTTTCGTTGTATTAGCATATTCACCACTTATTATGCATTTATCGGCAATTCAGTTAGGCTTCGTATTTTGCGGCTGGGGACTTGCTTTAGCATATGGATCTGCAATATTAGCGCATAAATTAGAAGGGAAATATGAACCGAAAGCATTGTTACGATTTAGCTTACTTGTATTTGCAATTCTGCTAATCGCATTATTTTTTGTTAAAGTTATGTGGTTACAAATTGTTCTTATCGTCTTATCTGGATTAGCATCGGGACTAAATAACGCTTTATATACAAGCTATGTCATGGATATTTCACCTTATGAAAGATCTATTACGTCCGGTGTATACAATTTCGTTCGTTGGCTTGGCGGGGCAATTGCACCAATTTTATCAGGAATTATCGGCCATGCGATTTCACCGCAAAGTCCATTTTTAGTTGGGGGAATTGTTGTATTAGTTGGTTGTGTTATGATTTTGATTCCTGTTCGAGAAGGTTCTAAATTAGAATCAGAAACCCTTTCTTAAGAAAGGGTTTTCTTTGTTATTAAATATAGTGTTTAAATAATATATGAATAAAAATACTTTTACCAAAATATATTTTCGGTATTTTTGTACTTTTAACTATACATTTTGTATGTTTTGTTTTATTTTTGTTAGGGGACATTAATGATGTCCCTATTATAAATTTGCAATGAAAGGCGTGATTGTACGATGGAACTATGGTTCACTGAAAAACAAACAAAACATTTTGGAATTACGGCGCGTATTAACCGCACATTACATACGGAGCAAACAGAATTTCAAAAGCTTGATATGGTTGAGACAGAAGAGTTTGGAAACATGCTTATTTTAGATGGCATGGTTATGACAACAGAGAAGGACGAGTTTGTGTATCACGAAATGGTAGCACACGTACCTTTATTTACACATCCAAACCCTGAGAACGTATTAGTTGTTGGCGGTGGTGATGGTGGTGTAATCCGTGAAGTATTAAAGCACCCAAGCGTAAAGAAAGCAACACTTGTTGAAATCGATGGTAAAGTAATCGAGTACTCTAAACAGTACTTACCATCGATTGCAGGTGCGTTAGATAACGAGCGTGTTGAAGTGAAAGTAGGAGACGGTTTCCTACACATCGCAGAAAGCGAAAATGAGTACGATGTAATTATGGTTGACTCTACAGAGCCAGTAGGACCAGCAGTAAACCTATTTACAAAAGGATTCTACGCTGGGATTTCAAAGGCGTTAAAAGCAGATGGGATTTTCGTTGCTCAAACGGATAACCCTTGGTTTACACCAGAATTAATTTCAACTGTGTTTAAAGACGTAAAAGAAATCTTCCCAATTACACGTTTATACACAGCGAATATCCCAACATACCCAAGTGGAATGTGGACATTTACAATTGGATCTAAAGAATATGACCCATTAGAAGTAAGCGAAGATCGTTTCCACGAAATCGAAACGAAATATTACACAAAAGAACTGCATAAAGCAGCATTCGTATTACCGAAGTTTGTTGGGGACTTAATTAAATAATAATTAAAAGCGGAAGCGGCTCGTTCAGAATGGGAGGGGGGATGGAGCTTCAGACGTAGAGGCGTCTTTTGCCTCGCAGGAAGAAGCGAAGCCACCGAGCGTTCTAGCCGCTGTAGCTGGACAAAAGAAAAGCGGAAGCGGCTCATTCAAGGTGTGCGATAGAACGGACATGCTAGCTACTGACGCTATTATAATAAAATAATCTTCTATCGCTAAAAGAAGATTGAGGTAAATCGAGAAAGAGGAGTGTAGCACTCCAAATTTGAGAAATAATGAAAGGTTGGGATACCTTAAGTTCCACATAAGGAGGAAAAGAGTATGCGTTTTGATGAAGCTTATTCAGGTAAAGTATTTATTAAAAGTCATCCAAGTTTTGAAGATGCAGAGGCAGTAATTTATGGGATGCCAATGGATTGGACAGTAAGTTACCGTCCAGGCTCTCGTTTTGGTCCTGCACGTATTCGTGAAGTATCGATTGGACTAGAAGAGTACAGTCCATATTTAGATCGTGAACTAGAAGATGTAAAATATTTTGATGCTGGTGATATTCCGCTACCATTCGGAAATCCACAACGCAGTATAGACATGATTGAAGAATATGTAACAAAACTATTAGATGCCGGTAAGTTTCCACTAGGTCTTGGCGGTGAGCACCTAGTGTCTTGGCCAATTTTTAAGGCAATGGCAAAAAAATATCCGGATTTAGCAATCATTCATATGGATGCTCATACTGATTTGCGTGAGTCATATGAAGGGGAGCCTTTATCTCACTCTACGCCCATCCGTAAAGTGTGCGATTTAATTGGTCCGGAAAACGTATATTCTTTCGGAATTCGTTCTGGAATGAAAGAAGAATTCGAATGGGCAAAAGAAGTGGGCATGAACCTATACAAATTTGACGTATTAGAACCGTTGAAAGAAGTATTACCAAAGCTTGCAGGACGCCCAGTTTATGTCACAATTGACATTGACGTGTTAGATCCAGCACATGCTCCTGGAACAGGAACATTAGAAGCTGGTGGTATCACATCTAAAGAATTATTAGATTCCATCGTAGCAATTGCAAATTCAAATATAAAAGTAGTTGGAGCAGACTTAGTAGAAGTAGCTCCAGTCTATGATCATAGTGATCAAACACCAATCGCAGCAAGCAAATTCGTGCGGGAAATGCTTCTTGGTTGGGTGAAGTAAAAGCAGAGGCAGCTTGCTCAGAATCGCAGGTCATCGGAGCACTCGACCGAGAAGCGCTTTTGGCTTCGACCGAGAGTGTGAAATGGCCAGAGATTCTAGCTGGCGCAGCTGGATAAAGTAAAAACGGAAGCGAAGCCACCGAGCATTCTAGCCGCTGTAGCTGGATAAAATAAAAGCGGAAGCCGGCTCGTAGCATCCATATATCGACGCTTCTGCAAAATTCGACATCCGTTTACAAAGTACGTATAAGAAAAAAGGAGCTAGTCCCACCTGGTGGAACTAGCTCCTTTTTCTTATGCAACTTTTTCTTCCGAAGGGATTCCGCGAATTTCATCAGCGGAACGAATTGGATACTTGCGGAAAATAATTGTTCCGATATAACCAATAATTGTGGTCACGATTCCACATAATATAGCTGCAATGGCTACTTTCATTACATCATTGAATCCAAAGAGGACAAGGAGACCAGGAATTGGTGATGCTGTACCAGGTGCATTGTTTACAAGTTGGAATAAGGATGTAATAATACCAGCAAGTGCACCACCAACGAAGTTTGTCGTATAGATTGGAATGGGATTTGCTGCTACGACATCGGCTTGTGTTAATGGTTCAATTGCTACAGCAATTGTATCTTTCTTTGAACAGATCTTTAAACGTTTAAAGAAAATAAAATTCATTGGAGCAGAGGCTGCTACTGCAAGACTACCAATAGCCATTGGTAAACCTGTTAATCCAAGCATAGCAGTTAGCGCCATGGAGCTTAATGGAGATGTAGAAATAACTGTTATGAGTCCGCCAAGCATAATTCCCATAATAATTGGGCTTTCTGTGGTTGCGATTGAAATAATAGAGCCGATTTTTCCAAGTGTAGCATTTACAATGGGGTCCATAAGCATAGCCATTCCGCGAGAAAGTGGTGCTGCAACGAATAAAATGGCAAGAAATTCTACACCAGTTGGCAATTTTTTTTCTAGAAATTTAACGACAAAGGCGCATACATATCCAGCAAAAAATCCTGGTAAAATACCAAATCCACTAGTGGCGATACCGATTAAAACAGCATATACAGGAGATACACCAATTGCGAGTGCTACTAAAATAGCAGCCGCGACACCGCTCATACTACCGGAAGCTTGTCCAACCGATTGTAAAAAGTTGTTATGAAACATTTCGCCACCGATATATCGATGAAATGCTTCAATAAGAAAGCTTGCGATTGCAGCATTGGCCAGGGCCCCCATTGCTTTCATTCCGTAAGGAGCACGAAAGCTAAACAGTGTAAAAAGAAAAAGTACAACGAGTAGTAGTGCTAAACCTTGTAAGATAGCCATTTGAAAAATGTCCCCTTTTTAATTTTGTTTATAAAAATTTGTATTATTCAATAATAATACAAAAGTTGTTTAAACGGAAAATTTTTTTATTGCGAAAATACTGCGAGCGTTTTCCTTACAATAGTGTAAGGAAAGTGTAATACATTTCAATAGTGTATAGTATGCCCTTTTCTGTATAATACAGATATAAAAATGTGACTGATAAGAATAAACAGGAGGCCATATATGAAATTGGTAATAAAAGTTTTAGCCGTCTTTACCATTCTTTTAGGTGGTACGGCATATTATTTACAATCAAAAACAGAAGGTGTAGAGGCTTTTGTCGATAACTTCTTTTCAAATAAAGAAATACAAGATTATTACGCAGTTATAAATAAGGGTGAGAAAATAGACGATGAATATTTGTATACATTCAAAGGGTATACAGAGAATGGAAAGCAACAAACGATTAAAAAGATCGTGAATTGTCAGCTACATTCAGGTGCTTTTATAAAAATTTATGCTAAGGGCATGCAAGGAAAAGGCTGGGCTGAAATTTCAAAAGAGGAAATTCCAGAAAAAGCCTTAAAACAATTACAGAAAGTGTAAAAGGAGCGAAACGTCCGCTCCTTTTTTTAGTGCGTTAAAAGTATAATAGTCGTTTGTTTTTGACTGGAAACAATTTCTATACGCCCGCCAATTGGAAAAGTGAAAATTGGTGTTGTATGCCCAAAGTTAGCATTTGCAATTATAGGGATATGGGACAGTTCTTGTTTTGAATAAATCATTTCTTGGATATCTCCTGTGACAGCTTCAGATCCTTTTTGTAGTCTTCCAATTACAATGCCTTTTATATGTTTAAAATCTGGTTGTTGAATGAGAGAGTGTAAGTAACGATCAAAAGTCTTAACTGTAGCTTTTCCTGTGAGAGCATCTTCTTCTAAGAATAATATTTTATCTCGTAAGCTCGGCATATATGCTGTGCCTTGTAGTAAATTAAAGGTACTCATATTACCACCAACAATTGCTCCAACCGCTTCGCCTTCATGTATAGAAACATACCCTTCATTTTGGAAGAAAGTGCGATTTTCTTGGTCAATATACCAAGGATCATCGCTCCACGTTTCAGCAGGTTGTATTTCTATTGGCTCTTCAGAAGTCATGCATTTTAAAAAGTAATCTATCGTATAATCGAGCCCTTTCTCCATTCCAAAAGAAGAAAAGTGAGGACCTGAATATGTAATAAGACCAGTCTTTGCATAAATTGCATTGCCTAGAGCTGTAATATCAGAATAACCACATAAAATTTTTGGATTGCTACGAATTAAGTCGTAATTTATATGGTTTAGTAGCCCATTGGAATTATATCCTCCAAGTGTTGTTAAGATTGCTTTTACATTGGAGTCTGCGAAAGCTTCATGGAGGTCTTGAACTCGAGAAGAAACGGAAGAAGAAGCAAAACGATCAATTTCTTCAGCGTTTTTTGAAAATGTAACACGAAATCCCATATCTGCTATTCGTTTCATAGCAAGCTCACGATTATAATCTGAGACAATACTTAAACTACAAGAAGGTGAAATGACTCGAATTTCATCACCTTGTTTTAACTTTGGTGGTATCATTTGGAGCACTCCTTTTAATGAAAGAAAATTTAGATTTAAAAGATATTTTATCATAGGAGATAGATCTTTATAAATTGTTTTTTCGAAACAGGGTTTTCCTGATTTTTCAGCAGACAGACATAGGTTTTTTTTGATATGATAGGAAAAGTGATTTATTATAAAGTTTATTTAATATCTATAACATATTGAAAGGTGTGCAAGACGTGGAGAAACAACTTGCAGGCTTGCCAGTACACGTTCATTTCGTAACAGAAATCCGTGAAGGGGCACGAAAGGAGACCGTTGCTTTTGAGGCAAATGGTCAATACTATGTAAAAGGTCAAGGTACATATGTAACATTTCAAGAGCCGAACGAACAAGGCGAAGTAAAGACAATCATTAAAATTCAAGGCGAACAAGTTCTCATTATGCGTTCAGGTGCTGTTTCTATGCGTCAGACGCATGCGAAAGGTGAATGGACAACTGGTACGTATACGAGTGAACTTGGTACGTTTGCATTGCAAACGAAAACTGATAACGTTCTTTTTAAATGGTCGGACGAGAAGAAAAAAGGACAACTCTTTTTAACGTACGCATTGCTTCTAAGTGAACAAGAAGCGGGCCGATATACAATTACGATTAATTTGAAGGAGGCAAAATAATGAACTCTTTAGAACAAGTAAAAGAATTGATTAAAGAAGAAATTAAAGCTGCCGTATTAAAAGCAGAATTAGCAACAGAAGAACAAATTCCAAACGTTGTATTAGAATCTCCAAAAGATAAAACGCATGGTGATTTCTCTACAAACATGGCGATGCAGCTTGCGCGCGTAGCAAAAAAAGCTCCTCGTATGATTGCAGAGGAATTAATTGCGAACTTCGATAAAGCAAAAGCTTCTATTGAAAAGATTGAAATTGCTGGTCCTGGTTTTATTAACTTCTATATGGATAATAGGTATTTAACAGACTTAATTCCGGCAATTGTTACAGCTGGAACGAATTATGGTGAAACAAACACTGGTAAAGGTGAAAAAGTACAAGTTGAGTTCGTATCTGCAAACCCAACAGGTGACCTTCACTTAGGACATGCACGTGGTGCGGCAGTAGGTGACACATTATGTAACGTATTAGCAAAAGCGGGATACGATGTATCTCGTGAATACTACATTAATGACGCTGGTAACCAAATTCATAATTTAGCGCTTTCTGTCGAAGCTCGTTACATGCAAGCATTAGGGCTAGAAAAAGAAATGCCAGAAGATGGATACCATGGTGCGGACATCATCGGAATCGGACAACGCTTAGCTGAAGAGTTTGGCGATCGTTATGCAAAAGCTGATGAGAAAGAAAGCTATGAATTCTACCGTGAGTACGGTTTGAAATACGAATTAGCAAAACTTCAAAAAGACTTAGAAAGCTTCCGTGTTAAGTTTGACGTATGGTTCTCTGAAACATCACTATACAAAAATGGAAAAATTGATCAAGCTCTTGCGGTATTAAAAGAGCGCGAGGAAATATTTGAAGAAGACGGAGCAACTTGGTTCCGTTCTATGACTTATGGTGATGATAAAAACCGCGTATTAATTAAAAATGATGGTTCTTACACATACTTAACGCCAGATATCGCGTATCACCGTGATAAATTAGAGCGCGGATTTGATAAATTAATCAACATATGGGGCGCTGACCACCACGGTTACATTCCTCGTATGAAAGCAGCGATTCAAGCGCTTGGTTACGATAAAGAGACGTTAGAAGTAGAAATCATCCAAATGGTACAACTATACCAAAACGGTGAAAAAGTAAAAATGAGTAAGCGTACAGGTAAAGCCGTTACACTTCGCGAGCTAATGGAAGAAGTAGGCGTGGACGCAATGCGTTACTTCTTTGCAATGCGCAGCGGTGACTCTCACTTAGACTTTGATATGGACTTAGCGGTATCAAAATCTAACGAAAACCCTGTATACTATGCACAATATGCTCATGCACGTGTATGCAGTATCCTTCGTCAAGGTGAAGAGCTTGGATTAACTGCAGGTGGAGATGTCAATTACAAACTTGTTGCTTCTGAAAAAGAAGTAGACTTACTGAAAAAACTGGGTGAATTCCCAGCAGCAGTTGCAGAAGCAGCACAAAAGCGTCTGCCACATCGCATTACAAACTATGCGTTTGAATTAGCGGCAGCGCTTCATAGCTTCTACAATGCAGAAAAAGTATTAAACCAAGATAACTTAGAATTAAGTAAAGCTCGTTACGACTTAATGCGTGCAGTACGCATTACACTTCAAAGTGCATTAGCGTTAGTTGGTGTATCTGCACCTGAGAAAATGTAATAGACAAAAGAAAAGATGCTTATTTTTGTTTAAAAGTGATATATAAGTTGATATAAAAACATCTAATCAGCCTATAGACTGATTAGATGGCAAAGAAAACAGATCACCGAAAAGCCGTATGGAGGAGAACCTCACGTATGGCTTGATGAGGGGAAGTTGGGCAGAAAAAGAGATGGCAAAGCTATCTCTTTTTCTGTTTCAGTTTTCTATTCTAAATATATGTGGCAAATATATGTTATGGTGATGAAGTGAAAATAGAAAAACACCAATTAACTATTGATTTTTTAGAACAATTCTAGAATAATAGGTTGTCGGGGGTAAAATTATCAAAAAGCTATACATGTAGTATTAGTAGATGAAATGTTACCAGTAAATGGTGTGATTGTTGTAAATGATGTTGTTACAACTATGCCGAATACTAAACTAACACTTCATCTAATCAAGTATCTACACAATTAGTAAGTAATCTTGAAAACTTCTAACCTAGTCAAAAAACTAGGGATTTTATGTCTAAAATAGTACATATAGTCCAACTAAAGTTTTCATGATTTGATAAAAATAATGAAAGGATATAAATCTCTCGATTTTGCTATTATCATCACTTATGTATATAAATCTCTCGATATTAAAATGTAATGTCGCCCTAGAAAAGCTAACTCTTCTTAGCGAGTAAGTGAAATGTATATATAAGTTCATTTTAATTCTTCGACATAGCCATAGATCCATTAGACAAATTACTTTTTCTCGACACTCATTTATAGACTCCAAAAATGAAAAGGCTGAATTTCATATTTCTGCACGATTTATTATGAAATTAGTTGCCAATCACACTCTTTTTTATTTACCCCCAAATTTGTTCCACTGTATTTAGATTTGGAGAATATGATTTTCATCTTCATAGGCAAACAATACTTCATCCGGAGCGTTTTTAATTATATAGCGCTGACGTTGGAACGCTTCTTATTTTTCTTGTCTACTTGTTTCGATGTGTAGGTCGGTTGTGTACCTAAATACAAAACGTTTTAACATATGGCCGATTTCATCTCAACTCATGATGACAGAAAACGTATCTTCAATGACATCCTTTAGAATACGAGTATCCTAGCATGTGTCACAGCTGTAACCTTCTTCGGCTGGTGTGCTAAATTCGATTATACGCTGTACTTCTTGTTATTCTTCAGGAGGGTAAGCATGTAAGTTGGCCAAATACATATTTGCTGTGAAGTGATTCGTCCATACTTGCCCGCACTGAAAGTTTTTGCGTATTGTGCAATCGTTTGCGATAGGCATGAAGAAGCTTTTTAACCTCTACGGCATAATAAAGTGAATGACTGTCATGAGTTTTGTCGTGAATGCTTTTTGAATTCCTTTATCAAAATTTGTTCTTTCCCTTATTTGTTTTTGTTAAACAATATAGACCAGAAATACCACGGTTTAGATATGTCGGAAAAATTAGATGAATCTATATAAAAAGAAAATTTCAAGTTTCTAAACAATAGAAGAGTTGAAAAAAGAGAAAAAGATGATAATAGCTATCAAACATATTTAAGTAAAATAGCTTAATGACATTGAATAATAGAATCTTTGTCATAGTATGTTTGTACCAAAATCTAGCAACATTTAATTTTATAGGGAGGATAGTATAAAATATGTATTTAAAAAGAGTTACTTCAATTTTTTCGATTATAATGATTTTTATGTTTACTATAGGTCAGAGTTTGCTGCCTATAATAGCAAGTGCACAAGAGTTAAATACAATAGGACTTGTGGATAGTTTTAAGATTGATAAAACAAATCTACAGACCACAGAACGGACTAAAGTAACTGTAAACTTCAGTGAAAAAAATGGACTTAGGCTGAAGCCTGGAGACACACTAACATTAACGCTGCCTCCAGAATTAAAAGGATTAGATAGAGAGTTTCCATTAGATGACTATGGTACTTGTAAAGTCACTGCAGGTACTGTGGTATGTACATTTAATGATAGAGTGAGTACACATCAAAATATTAAAGGATATTTAAACTTTTACGTGGAAGCTGCTAATGTAGGAACGGATCAAAAGAAAGAGATTGAAACCAATTTCGGTACAAATGTAGATAAGCAATCTGTAACAATTACCGGTCCAAGCGGTGGTGGTGGTACAGATCCTGGAAAGGGACCGTTTTTTTATAAAACTGGTGATATGAACTCAGGTAAGGACAATGAAGTACGTTGGTTCTTGAATATAAACTTAAATAAAGAAGAGTTAAGTCGCGATATTGTTGTGACTGATAATTTACAGGAAGGTCAAACACTTAATAAGGATAGCTTCTATATAATTATTGATGATTATATAGGTCGTCGATCTTTAACGCTACAAGAGTTTGAAAAGCAACGTTACGGAACGATTACCTTTACTGGTGACAGATCATTTAAAGTTGTGCTTTATAAGGATAAAGCACGTCTTGCCTCCTTTTCGATTGGTTATACATCTACTATAACGGAAGCCGGAAAGAAGCAAGAGTTTTTTAAGAATGATTATACGATTGATTACCAAGTTTTTCACAAAGACCCAGTTACTGAATCGGGTAGTTATCCAGTCGAAAATATGACAGCTGGCGGTGGTGCTGAAGGTAACGAGGTTCCAAAAGGAACGCTAAAAATTGTTAAACATATTGAAGGAAATAAAGGAAAAGTAATCCCAAATGTTTCGTTTAAGTTGTATAAAGAGCCGGGTGAACAAGTTGGGGGCGAATATAAAACAAATAACGAAGGGATAATTGAAATTCCTAACTTACAACCGGGTAAATATTATATGCAAGAGGTTTCAGCTCCAGACTATGTTGATTTCGATCCTCAAGCAAAAGTAAGTTTCGAGGTTAAATCAGGTGATGTAAATGGAGTGGAGTTGCCGATTCCGAATAAAGTGAAAACTACATCTGTTTTGGGAACGAAGACGTGGAAAGGCGATAATGCGAAAGATCGCCCGACGATGATTAAGGTAGACTTACTACAAAATGGTAAAGTGATCGCAACACAAGAAGTAGCAGAAGCAACAGGCTGGAAATATGAATTCAAAGACTTAGCGGCATATGATACAGACGGAAATGCATATAAGTATGAAGTAAAAGAACAACCGGTAGATGGATATCAAACAGAAGTAAAAGGTTATGACATTACAAATACAAAAGTGGTACAAACAACAAAAGTAGAAGGAACGAAGACGTGGAAGGACGGAAACGCAACAAATCGTCCGGTAATGATCAAAGTAGACTTACTACAAAATGGCCAAGTGATCGCAACACAAGAAGTAACAGAAGCAACAGGCTGGAAGTATGAATTCAAAGATTTAGTGGTAAACGATGCAGACGGAAAAGCATATAAATATGAAGTGAAAGAACAACCGGTAGATGGATATCAAACAGAAGTAAAAGGTTACGACATCACGAATACAAAAGTAGGCAAGACATCAGTTTCAGGAACGAAGACTTGGAACGATAACAATGCATCAGATCGCCCAGAGTCAATCAAAGTAAAATTACTACAAAATGGCAAAGAGATTGACACGAAAGAAGTAAGCAAAGCAACAGAGTGGAAGTATGAGTTTAAAGATTTAGTGGCATATGATGAAAATGGAGTAGCTTACAAGTATGAAGTGAAAGAACAACCAGTAGACGGATACGAATCAAAAGTAAAAGGTTATGACATCACGAATACAAAAGTAGGCCAAACAAAAGTAGAAGGAACGAAAACATGGAAAGACGATAATGCGAAAGATCGTCCGAAGATGATTAAAGTAGACTTACTACAAAATGATCAAGTGGTTGCGACACAAGAAGTAAGTGAAGAAACAGGTTGGAAATATGCGTTTACAGATTTAGCAGCATACGATGCTGAAGGAAAAGCATATAAGTATGAAGTGAAAGAACAAAAAGTAGACGGATATCAAACAGAAGTAAAAGGTTATGACATTACGAATACAAAAGTAAGCCAAACAAAAGTAGAAGGAACGAAAACATGGAAAGACGATAATGCGAAAGATCGTCCGGCAATGATCAAAGTAGACTTACTACAAAATGGCCAAGTGATTGCAACGCAAGAAGTAAGCAAAGCAACAGACTGGAAATATGAATTTGAAGATTTAGCAGCATACGATGCCGAAGGGAAGGCATACAAGTATGAAGTAAAAGAACAAGCAGTAGACGGATATCAAACAGAAGTACATGGTTATGACATCACGAATACAAAGGTTGGTCAAACAAAAGTAGAAGGAACGAAAACATGGAAAGACGATAATGCGAAAGATCGTCCGAAAGCAATTAAAGTAGACTTACTACAAAATGGCCAAGTGATTGCAACGCAAGAAGTAAGCAAAGCAACAGACTGGAAATATGAATTTGAAGATTTAGCAGCATACGATGCCGAAGGAAAGGCATACAAGTATGAAGTAAAAGAACAAGCAGTAGACGGATATCAAACAGAAGTAAAAGGTTATGACATCACGAATACAAAGGTTGGTCAAACAAAAGTAGAAGGAACGAAGACATGGAAAGACGACAATGCGAAAGATCGTCCGGCAATGATCAAAGTAGACTTACTACAAAATGGCCAAGTGCTTGCGACACAAGAAGTAAGTGAAGCAAGCGGTTGGAAATATGAATTCAAAGATTTAGCGGCATACGATGCCGAAGGAAAGGCATATAAGTATGAAGTGAAAGAACAAAAAGTAGATGGATACCAAACAGAAGTGAATGGTTATGACATCACGAATACAAAAATCAAGGACGTAGATCCAAAAGATCCAAGCACAGATCCAAAAGATCCAAACACAAATAACGATTCAAAAGTTCCACCTACTACAGAAAATGATAAGCCGACAGTATTACTTCCTAACACAGGAGGAACATCCACGGAAATCATTTCAATTGTTGGAGGTATGGTATTGTTCCTTTTAGGTGGACTTCTATTCGCTCGTCAACGAATAAAATAATAAAAAAGCTTTAGATTATTGATTACACTGTAATCTGAGTAGCAGACAAATTTAAAAAATTACTATTGATATTACTCCCTTTAGGTAGATATTCAAAAAAACTTCATGATAAGGTGAAGGAAAGAATGCAACCTGAAGGGGGGTTTTCTATAGCGAAATTAGAAATAGTATTTTGTAAAGCTTTGTTCTTGAATGGTTGCAGCAGTAGCTCCTGTCCAGCAAAAGTTAATACACCTGCAAGAATCGTTGTTTTTAATAATAGAAATGTTCTTATCAAGTATAATTATTATTGTTATATTTAGTTATTGTTATATTTAGTATTATACATGATAATACCTTGAAATAAATATGCTTTTATGCATATTTATTTTTTTTTAACAAAAAAAGCCACCACTTTGGAGTGAGTGGCTTTGATGATAATTAAGCAGCTTTCTGCCCTGTTTGTATAGCTGGTTTTTGAAGAACATCATAAACACCAGTACCAATGACATCTAACGCCATTTTCATACGTTCAGGTGAAATGTTTTCTAGAACGTTATCTTGTGGTGTATGGTATACCTTTTCAATATGATAGATAAGTGGATCCCAGCTATCTACTCCCATCCAAATGAACAGAGCTGCAGGGATGCCAGCATAAGCAAACGGTACATGGTCACTAGAACCGAATGTTCCTTGAAGAACAAGATCATTATTTAATTGCTTACTAGCATTTAGTGCAGCATCAGTTACAAGATTCGTAGATCCATCTGAAGTCATTGCATATAAATTTTTTGCTTTCTTATAGCTTGTAGCAACCATATCAGCATTAAACACACCTAAAATACGAGCGCGTTCTGTTTGTGATAAGTTGTCAACGTAATGTTCAGATCCGATTAGTCCCATTTCTTCTGATCCGAAAGCAATAAAACGGATTTCCTTGTCAGTTTCTACATTTTGAAATGCGCGAGCTAATTCTAATACCAAACCTGTTCCAGAGGCATTGTCGTTTGCTCCTGGTGCTCCAGCAACACTGTCATAATGGGAACTTACGATAACAGCTTTTTCATTTCCAGTGCTGTTCTTCGGTTTCTTTTTCGCGATAACATTTAGAGGTTGTAGGTTTGATTCATGTCGTGCTTTTAAAGAAAGGATTGCATTTCCCTTTTTTGTTAATTCTTCTTTGAAGGCATTACCTTGTGCATAAGCAAGACCAAATACAGGGATTGACTGTTTTTTCGTTAATCTTGGATTGAAAGTTTGTCCATAGTTACCGCGACCGCCAATTAAACTATATAAGAGGACACCCTTTGCACCTTTTGCAACGGCATTTTCTACTTGTTTGTTGTAGTCCGTTACTGTTTCACCTCTTTCAAATAAGACAATTTTCCCGTTTACCTCATTTGGAATTTCGTCTAGGTTTGTTCCATTTGGTACAAAAATGAGGGGAGCGGTAACAGCCTCAGTAGAAATTAAAGCATTCGGAGCAGCGCCTGCTTGCCAGTTTTTTGAACGTGATAAAGGAGAATCAATAAATCCCACATATTGATCGGGTACAGCAAATGGCTGATATTCTACTTCATATCCCATTGACTGTAATTTCATCCCAACATAGCGAGAAGCCCATTTTTCTGATTGTGTTCCACCAGGGCGCGGGCCAATTGTTTCTGATAAAAAACGGACGTGTTCGATTGCACGGTTAGCATCAACTTGCCCTGTAATAGGTGGAGTTTTGATCGTTTCTGACGGGGAATCAGCTTTTGCTTGTCCAATTGGAGCTAAGCTGACAGCGAGTGTTGCAGCAAGCAAAGAGCTTACTATTTTTTGTTTCAATGTTCTCTTCATATATTCCTCTCCTATTCTTCTATTCTATCTGACTGACAAAAGAAGACGGATAACGACTCTATTCTATCTCTTGTTTTTTGTATTTTCAATTAATTCAAGTTGAGAAATAAAAGTAGGATCATTTCATATGCATATTTGCATATTTTTAGAGAAGATGTATGTGCTATTATTTTAGACAAAGGTTCGCTTTCTTGTTTTGAAAGCCCCTAAATTGCATGTCTAGTGTACCCAAGCTTTAGATTATGTAGGGAAAAGAAATCTATGGTGAGATTTCCTTTTCCTATGCTTGAACCTTTTGAACATGATAATTGTCATGTTTCCACATTTTATGATAATTATCAGTAGATGTAAGGCATCCATATGAAAAGAAGAGAAATCAGTGTGATTTCTCTTCTTTTTTGTATAGAAAAAGGAATGCCACTTACATTCCTTTTATCCCTTACAGTTCAGTTAAGATAATCGGCTCACCGCGTGTTACGACGACTGTATGTTCACATTGTGCAACAAGGCTTTTATCTGGTGTTACAAATGTCCAACCGTCATCGCCGCGTTCAATAATATGGTCAGCTTTCATAGAAATGAAAGGTTCTACAGCGATAACAAGACCATCTTTAAGAAGTGCATTATCCATTGGATCGTAGTAGCTTAGAATGTGATTTGGTGCTTCGTGTAAGCTAAGACCGATGCCATGACCTGTTAAGTTTTGGATAACGGCATAGCCATTTTTATGAGCAAAGTTAGAAACTGCACGACCGATTTGGTTTTGTTTCGAACCAGCTTTTACTTTTTTCATTGCTGCCCAAAATGCATCTACTGCTGCTTGGCAAAGTTTTTCTTTTTCTTCATCTTGCCCAAGAACAAAAGAGATACCTGTATCTGCATAATAACCGTCAAGTGCCGCAGATACATCAACATTTACTAAGTCGCCTTCTTTTAATACTTGATCTTTTGGAATACCGTGTGCAACTTCTTCATTTACACTAATACAAGTTACACCTGGAAAATCATATTCTTTTTCAGGTGCAGAAATAGCACCGTGCTCATCTAATACTTTTTTACCGATCAAATCAAGCTCTTTCGTTGTCATACCTGGCTTTGCTTGTTTTTTCATCTCTTCGCGTGCAAGCGCAACAACGCGGCCGATTTTTCGTAAACTTTCCAAATCTTGTTCATTACGAATAATCATAAAAAACCACTGTCCTTCCTCAATTATAAATCTTATACGATTGTATCATGTTTGTTTTTGTCCTGCTACTTGCGTGCGATTAACTCATCTCCATTGAAGTTTCGAAGTGGAATTAACTGGTTAATTTCTTTCGTAAGTATTTCTCCCGCTATTCGCTGGCAGTAATATTCCCACCTTAAAATTCGGAGAAAGCAAGCTAGGTAAGAGATAAACTGCTCGTAGCCGAATTGGTGAGGGCTAATAATCAGTGGGGATACATCTCCCCACTGATTAAAGTTTCACTTTATGACAATTGTCATATTCACATCATGACGCATCGTACTGTTTTCCATCTCTTCCAATATATACAATGTAAATATAAGGAATAGTGGAGGTGGCAAGATGGAAAAGATTATTGAAGTAAATGGTGTTTCAAAAACATTTAAACATAAAAAGGCTGTAAATAACGTTTCATTTCATGTGGAGAAGGGGCAGATTGTTGCACTTCTTGGGCCAAACGGTGCAGGGAAAACAACAACAATCTCAATGATGCTTGGATTAAAGGATCCATCAGAAGGAAGTGTTTCTATATTTGGAAAGAGTCCCAAGCGGCGAGCAGTTCGTAATCGCCTCGGTGCAATGCTACAAGAGGTGAGTGTTATCGATAGTATATCAGTGGAGGAAGCAATTGACCTATTTCGCAGCTATTATACGAATCCAATTGCAAAAGAAACATTGCTTCAGTTATCAAATTTAGAATCGGAAAAAAGGCAGCGTTGTGAAAAATTATCAGGTGGTCAAAAAAGAAGATTAAACTTTGCACTCGCACTTGCTGGAAACCCGGATTTATTATTTTTAGATGAACCGACTGTCGGAATGGATATTACGTCTAGAAAGGCTTTCTGGGAAACGATCCGAAAGCTAGCAAGTGAAGGGAAAACGATTATTTTGACAACGCATTATTTAGAAGAAGCAGATGCGTTAGCAGATCGAATTTTACTATTTGCAAACGGAGAAATCATTGCTGATGGAACTCCGGAGGAAATGAAAGCAACGATTTCTCGAAAAACCATTTCATTTTATACAAAAGAAAAAATTCCGACAGGCTTGCTGAAGGGGCTACCGCATGTTACAGCAGTACAGTTTCATGAATCGCGTGTTATTCTCACAACAGATGATACGGATGCTACGTTGCAAGCAATTTATAAAGAGAATTTACCTGTTACAGATATCTCAGTTGAACGAGGAAGTCTTGATGAAGCGTTTGAACAGTTTGTCGCAAATCAGAAGGAGGGAATTGCATGAAAGCCTTATGGATGCAATGTAAAATAGAAATCTTACGTACGTTTCGCAATAAATTATTTATCTTTTTCTCATTATTAATGCCAGTTCTGTTTTATTACATTTTTACAAATGTCATTCAAGTACCACAGAACGGAGATGCTTGGAAAGCGCACTATTTAATTTCGATGGCTACTTTCAGTATTGTAGGAACAGCACTTTTTAGTTTTGGTGTGAGACTTTCTCAAGAAAAAGGGCAGGGATGGACACATCTTTTAAAAATTACACCACTTCCAGAGGGAGCATATTTAACAGCTAAAATTATTTCTCAAACAGTGGTAAATGCTTTTTCAATACTTGTGATCTTTATTGCAGGCATGCTAATCAATAACGTGGAATTAACGATCGGGCAATGGATTGGTGCTGGATTATGGCTATTAATAGGTGTGACGCCGTTTTTAGCACTTGGAACGATTGTAGGTTCAATTAAGAAGGCAGATGCAGCTTCTGGTCTCGCAAACATTTTAAATATGAGTTTAGCAGTACTAGGCGGTTTATGGATGCCAATCGAAATCTTTCCAAAGGTGCTAAGAACAATTGGAGAGTGGACACCAACATATCACTTCGGAAGCGGGGCATGGGATATTGTAGCGGGGAAATCTATAGGCTGGGAGAATATCGCGATTTTAGGAGGTTATTTCCTTATGTTTGTTGTAATATCAATATATATAAGAAAAAGACAGGAAGCGGTATAAATGATCGAGAAGAAGCAGTTTGAAATTTTTCCGAAGCATATGGGGTTTTTCCCCTATATGTGGTTTGTATATCTACTATTCCCAATTTATAATTTAACGCAAGTATCAGGATGGAAGCTTTTAATGGGGATCGGTATGCTGATGATTTTTGTCATCACATACCGTCAGCTTTATTTTGTGAAAAAGACGTTTATTTTATGGGCGTGTATTCAAATGGTGCTCATATTCCTATTTGCTTTACTCTATAATCCCTTTATGATCTTTTTTGGCTTTTTTACTGCAAGTGCGATAGGATTTGCACCAACTAAAAAAGTATTTCGAGTGTTGTTTGGTCTTTTGATTGTAATGCTTGGAGCTTTTATATTCGTGTATGTAAAGCAGCTAACAACTACAAGTTTAGTCAATATAGTTCCAATGTTTATTTTAATGCTTCTTACACCATTTGGTATGCGTAACTTTAATCAGAAAAAAATGTTGAGAATGCAATTAAACGAAGCAAATGAACAGATTAAAGACCTAGTAAAGCGTGAAGAACGTCAGCGAATCGCAAGAGATCTTCACGATACGTTAGGGCATACGTTATCTCTTATTACGCTAAAAAGTCAGCTTGTTGAGAAGTTGACTGTGAAAAATCCAGAGCGTGCAAGTCTTGAAGCCAAGGAAATTACACAAACATCACGCACAGCTTTAAAACAGCTGCGTGAATTAATTTCTGATATGCGGATGATTACGGTAGAGGAAGAGCTTGAACAAATAAAGGCAATTTTGCAAGTGGCTAATATTACGCTAGAAGTAGAACAGAAGGCGAGTTCTAGTGCATTGTCACCGCTTGAACAAAATATTTTAGGTATGTGTTTAAGAGAGGCCGTAACAAATGTTGTTAAGCATAGTAAGGCATCGATGTGTACAGTTTCTATATTTGAAGCACAAGGAGAACTTATTTTGCAGGTGAAAGATAATGGAGTGGGATTACAAGCACAAGGTCATGATGGAAATGGCATTCGCGGTATGAAAGAACGAATTGCACTTATTGAAGGGGCAATTGAACTAGATGAAACGCATCCCGGGACGCTTTTAACGGTAAAAGTTCCAATCGTAATTAGAACAGGAAAAGATGAGGTGAGGGCATGATTCGAATTATTATTGCTGAAGATCAACGAATGCTTCGCGGAGCACTAAGAGCCCTTCTTGATCTAGAAGATGATATTGAAGTAGTTGGACAAGCGGCAAATGGGGAAGAAGCTTTAAAGTTAATTGAATCATTACAGCCAGATATTAGTATTATGGATATTGAAATGCCGATTCAAAGCGGCTTAGATGTTGCTGAAACATTGCAGAAGAAAAAATCATTATGTAAGGTAATGATTTTAACGACATTTGCACGTCCAGGATATTTTGAAAGAGCAATGAAGGCGGGTGTTTACGGGTATTTATTAAAAGATAGCCCAAGTGAAGATTTAGCGGCAGCGATTCGCAATGTGATGCAAGGAAAACGAGAGATTTCCCCTGAATTAATGTTTGGGTTATGGCAAGAACAAAATCCATTATCAGATCGTGAGAAAGAAGTACTTCTATTAGCGAAAGAAGGAAAAACAGCAAATGAAATTGCCAAGACACTGTATCTTTCATCTGGCACTGTACGGAATTATATTTCAGATGTGTTAACAAAATTAAATGCGAAAAACCGAATTGAAGCAATTGCGATTGCGGAAGAAAAGGGCTGGATATGAAAAAAGATGTTTACCGGTTATAGTGGTAAACATCTTTTTCTATTATTCTCCTTATTATTTACTGTTGTTAAGAAGGAGTATCCGTGTTGGAATATTGCGTAATACAGATTTTACTTCGTTTTTCGACAAAAAATTTGGTATAGTAAGATTAGGTTGCTGTTCTAGATTTTGGGCAACTTTACCACTAATAGTCTTAATTGCCTCATGCTTATCTATTTTAACAATGATGTCTTGACCATATATTTTGTTATTTTTATATGTTTGGGAAAGACGTACTTCGGCTTGATTTTCTTTTGCCTTTTTGTTTGTAGGTTGAAAATCAACATTTTTTCAGTGGTAACTTGTTTTTGTTACGCGTTAACCTCTTGTACTTCAACTTTTAAGTATTTTTAGCGATATTTCCCACTGTGACGTTTTGTGGTTCAGTTTATGTACTAATTATGAAACTAGGTTGAGCAACTTCAACGTTCGCTTCACTTTTATCAATTTCTGGGGCACGAGAATTGCTTCCATTGATAAAGGATAGAGTAGACCAAAAACAAGGAATACACTAGCAACTTTTCTATCATTCATCTCTAACACTACGAGTATTGTATTTGTATAAGATGATTTACAAGAAAAGTTTGCTAAATGATACATATTATGCAATGTTTCATGTCAAAAATTGTCAAAAACCAGTATTGTAGTGGTATGACAACTTCGGAAGTTAGATTTCTGTAATGGGATGGTGAACAATTATGCACGCAGCAAAGCTGGGAGCGGAAATAAAGAAAATTAGAATGTTAAGAGGTTTAACACAAAAACAGTTATCTGATAATATATGTCATCAATCAGAAGTGAGCAGAATTGAAGCAGGTTCAGTATATCCAAGTATGGATATACTCCAAGGAATTGCAGCAAAGCTAAGAGTTCCCATCATTCATTTTTATGAAGTGCTCATTTATTCTGATATTGAAAGAAAGAAACAGTTTAAAGATCATATTATAGTACTTTGCAAACAAAAGAAGTATAAAGAAATTTATAATAAAACCTGGGAGGAGCTCAAAAAAGATGAGTATCATCCAGAATTTCAACAATTTCTTCAATGGCAGTATTATTTAGCAGCATATATGTTAAAAAAGATAAATTATGAATATTGTATTTTAGAACTAAAAAAATTACTCAATCAAGAATTAGCAGGAATTGATGTATTTCAAAATTTATATATAGAAAATGCTATAGCAAACATTTATGCAGAAAATGGATATTTCAAAAAAAGTATTGAGTTGTTTGAAGGTATTTTAAAACAATTGGAATCTCTACATAGCAATGAAGAATTTGCTGTGAAGGTTAGATATAACCATGCAAAAGCACTGTATTTAGATGAGCGGTATGAAGAGGCGCTTTACCAGGTTATAAAGGCAATTAAAATCTCTTGCCGTATTAATAGCATGTCATTTATTGGACAATTGCAATATCAAAAAGGTGAATGTCTTGAAAGGTTAGGAAATGCACAGGAAGACATTCAGGAAGCTTATGAAAAAGCGCTGTTCTTCTTTGATTTATTAGAACTGCATGAGTATAAAGATACACTTTTAAAAAAATTAAAGTAATGCTTTTCTTGGTAAGAGGCTTATTAATAGGGATAAAAATGAGTGTTTTATAAAAGTAGATAGAATTAAGGTATGGATATTAATGGATATGCATAATTGCATATAGGATGGATAAATTTTCATGATATATTGAAAGAAAAGCATGTAGGTGATGGAATATGAAAAAGCTACTTATCGGTAGTATGTTGACGTTAGCGATGGTATGGGGTATTTCTTTTGGAGATAAATTAGTAGAGGAAAGTCATACAATAACTCATAATGATCAAGAAGTACAGTTAGCTTCTGATTTGCCATTTGAATACTAAGATGAAAATAAAGAACCCAGGGTATGGGTTCTTTATTTTTTATTAAGTAAATGTTTATGTTAAGGAGCCGCTTCTGTAATAAATTAATAAGCTTGCTAACTAAAAAACGTGAATCTGGTCACAATTTTGCTTATATAAAAATGACCATTGTTCATGCGTTTCAACGCCCTTAGCAAAATACCATATTTTAATAATATCACCCCGAAGAGAATGGCATCATGAAAAAACGTTACAATTACCATTGTAACGCTGCACCACTTATTCGTCTCACTCCTCTTATAGAAGCGAGCTCATCTAATAATTGAAAAAGAGCTAAATCTTTTTGCTTGCTCTCAATCATAATATCGAAATCTTGATTTAGTTCTCTCGTGACGTGTAAAAAGGGTTTTATAAATGTAGCATCAATATAATTAGCGTGGGCCCTGAATTCCTTCTCCGATTTTGGTGAAGAAATATGAATCTTAGGGATGGTATTTGTATGATTCCATGTTTCGAAAATAGCAGGTAGTAGGTCCTCTAACGGTTCATCACAAAGATTTGCCATGTGATGATGATAATCAAATACAAAAGGGATTCTTTCTTGCTCACAAACAGCTAATGTTTCAGAAGCTGTATATGTTTTATCATCATTTTCAAGTGTCATTTGCTGCTTGATATGAGGGGGGAGTTTTTTTAAGTTTTCATGAAAGCGCAGTAAAGCTTTCTCTTTGTTGCCATATGCACCCCCAATATGGATATTAATGTAGGAAGAGTCTGCTAATCCCATTGCATCTAATACGTTATAGTGATACGTCATATCTAGGATCGCATTGTCTGTAATATGAGGTTTTTCACTTGTAAATAATGTGAACTGATTTGGATGAAAGCTGACTCGTAAGTTATGCTCTCGAATTAATTTCCCCATCTTACGCCAAAAGGGTGTAAATATATCGATATAATCAAAATCAACTTCAGGATAGGTTGCGAGTGGGACGATAGAAGATGATAATCGGTATAATGGAATTTCATGTGCGATATTGTAATGCAGGATACGTAATGTATGCATAAGGTTTTGCATTGTAATATTATATAATCTTTCTTCTCGTTCCTGTTTACCAAGCTTTTTCCACGTTGTAAATGTCATTGTTTTAGCAGGGGAGCAGTCCCACAAAGCGACTGCATGTGAGACATACCCAAAGCGCATAATCATCTGTCCTACCCCCGTTATTTATTATTTAATTATAAAAGTTTCATTTCATAAGAAAAACGCTAGTAACGTCCCAATCCATTCTTTTCCTTTATCGACAAGGGAGAGAGAGGAAACATCTTTCCAAGTAAGCAATGTAGATCCCTCTATATCTTTGCTAATGTGCACCTTAATTTCTTGTATAAAAGCCCGATCATATAGGAGACAATTTATTTCATGATTGATGTATATACTTCTCATATCAAAATTAGCTGTTCCGATATCACAAATATGATTATCTACCATAATAATTTTCGCGTGAAAAAATCCTTGTTGAAATTCATAAATATTACACCCTGCCCTCATCAATTTCCGGCAGTATGGTAATTTAGCTTCGCGAACGAGTGGGTGATCTGCTTTTTTAGGAACGAGAATCGTAATGCGAACACCTCGTTTTTTTGCTTGTAATAATGCATTCATTACTATTTTTCCCGGAATGAAATAGGGTGTCCCAATATATAATTCCTCTTTTGCACTTTCAATAAGTGATACAAATGTTTCCTGTAAATAGGCACCGTCTGTTGGGATAAAGCGGTGTAGCATAGGTCCTGGCATCTGTTTAGGAAAAAATGATGCTTCTTCTAATAAATCTTCATTTGTATCATCGCGCCAATCGTGCAAAAATTGTTTTTGTAAATCTTGTACGCCTTCGCCAGTCAGGCGTAAATGATAATCACGCCAAAGGCCCAATTCAGGATCATGCCCTAAATATTCTTCTCCAATGTTGAAACCTCCAATATAACCAATTTTCCCATCGATAATCGTAATTTTTCTATGATTTCTTTGGTTTGCAGAAAAAAAGAGAAAAGGGATCTTGATTTTATGACAATATGAAAAAGATACACCATGTTGCCTGAGTGAGCGAATGGCTTCATCTGATAAATGATGGCTTCCTATACGATCGAGAAGGAGACGTACTTCTATACCTTGTTTGGCTTTTTCAGTGAGAAGCCGTAAAAAGGTTTGACTAATTTCATCATTTTTGACAATGAAAAATAAAATATGTATATGATGCTTTGCCCCCTTTATATCCAGAAATAAATCATTGTATAAATTTGTTCCCCATGTATACAATTTAAAATTGCTACGTCGTAAGGGAAAAGGGCGGGACTTTATTTTTTTTAAATGATGTTTTCTTCCAAGTAAAAAGTCGAGTGAGACCCATATGACTAAGCATATTAGTAAGAGAGATAAAAAGACCATTATCAAATTACCTCCTGAGAATTCATTCTTATAGTTTCACCTAAATAAACAGCTTTATGAAAAAATGTTGTGTTGTATAACAAAAAACTGTTGACTGAATGCTCACTCATTATATAATGGGAATAGGAGATATAATTCAGAAAATTATTTATTTTCGAAGATTCTAAAAGAAAGAGGGCTTACAAAGAGAGGGGTATCATAAAAATGAATAGTTTACTGATCATTAATTGGCTGGCTGCCATTGCTGTTATTGCTTATGCTGGATATTTGTTTGTATATTTGATACGAACAAGGATGGCCTACATACAATTAGGAAAAAAAGTAGAATTTGATCGCCGCTTTAAAGAGAGGTGGGATATTCTTAAGGTTAACGTTTTCGGTCAAAAAAAATTGCTGAAAGATAAAAAAAGCGGTATCATGCACGTTATGTTTTTTTACGGATTTATTCTTGTCCAATTTGGAGCAATTGACTTCGTTTGGAAAGGATTAGCACCAGGATCACATCTTCCACTTGGACCACTATACCCTGCATTTACATTCTTCCAGGAAATTATCACACTTATGATTTTAATCGCAGTTTTTTGGGCTTTTCATAGAAGATACGTTGAAAAACTTGTTCGTTTAAAACGTAATTTTAAATCAGGCCTTGTTCTTATTTTTATCGGAGGCTTAATGCTTTCTGTACTACTTGGTAACGGAATGGGCATTATATGGCACGGCGAAGAGCTTTCGTGGAGCGAACCAATCGCTTCTGGAATCGCTTACGTTTTCTCAGGAATAAATGAAACCGCAGCCATTTCTGTGTTCTATTTCTCTTGGTGGGTGCATCTACTTATTTTGTTAACGTTTTTAGTTTATGTACCACAATCAAAACACGCACATTTAATTGCCGGACCTGCTAATGTATTCTTTACTCGCCTTTCTAATCCAGGGAAACTTGAAAAAATTAATTTTGAAGATGAGACACAAGAAACATTCGGCGTTGGGAAAATTGAGGATTTCAAACAGACGCAGCTTATTGATTTATACGCTTGTGTAGAGTGCGGGCGCTGTACAAATATGTGCCCGGCAACAGGAACGGGCAAAATGTTGTCACCAATGGATTTAATTTTAAAACTTCGCGATCACTTAACGGATAAGGGGGCAGCGGTAACATCACGGGCCCCATGGGTTCCGGCGGTTGCGTTTAACAATACACAAGGAAATCAGTTAGCGATGATGGCAGCGGGGCAAGGGCAACAAGAATCGGCTGCTACAGCACTTGCTTATGATCCAAGTTTAATCGGAGACGTCATTACAGAAGAAGAGATTTGGGCATGTACAACGTGCCGCAATTGTGAAGATCAATGTCCAGTTATGAATGAACACGTTGACAAAGTTATTGATTTACGTCGTTATCTCGTTTTAACAGAAGGAAAAATGGATCCAGAAGCGCAGCGTGCGATGACAAATATTGAGCGCCAAGGGAATCCGTGGGGGCTGAACCGTAAAGAGCGTGAAACGTGGCGCCAAGGCGATGATGAAGTAACCGTTCCAACAGTGAAAGAGAAAACAAAGACTGGCGAAGAGTTCGAATATTTATTCTGGGTAGGCTCAATGGGATCTTATGATAACCGCAGTCAGAAAATTGCAATATCATTTGCGAAGCTGATGAATAAAGCGGGCATTTCCTTTGCGATTCTTGGTAATAAAGAAAAGAACTCGGGAGATACGCCGCGCCGCCTTGGAAACGAATTTGTATTCCAAGAGATGGCCACAAAGAACATTGAAGAATTTGAAAAAGCAGGCGTGAAGAAAATCGTTACGATTGATCCGCATGCCTATAACACATTTAAAAATGAGTATCCAGACTTTGGCCTACAAGCAGAAGTCTATCACCATACAGAATTATTAGCACAGTGGGTGAAAGAAGGGCGATTAGAGCCGGTTCACCGTATTGAAGAGACAATTACGTATCATGACTCCTGTTATTTAGGAAGATACAACGAAGTATATGAAGCACCGCGCAGTATTTTAAAAGCAATTCCAGGTGTGAAAGTTGTTGAAATGGAGCGTAATCGTGAAACAGGCATGTGCTGCGGCGCAGGCGGCGGACTTATGTGGATGGAAGAAACAACAGGTTCGCGCATTAACGTTGCACGTACAGAGCAAGCACTTGCTGTGAAACCGTCAATCATTGGTACGGGATGCCCGTACTGCCTAACGATGATTAGTGACGGTACGAAAGCAAAAGAAGTAGAAGAGCAAGTTCAGACACTTGATGTAACAGAGATTTTAGAACGCTCTGTAATTGGGTCTAAAAAAGAAGTTATGTAATACGTAAGAATCCATACAACTTTAGAAAGAGGTGCAAGATTTGCACCTCTTCTCAGCGTAGGAGTATCGAGCGGGCGCTCAGCGCCGAAAAAAGAAATGGGGGAAATAAACGTGGTAAGAACAGTTATTTTAAGTGCTGCAAGAACACCGGTTGGAAAGTTTGGGGGATCTTTAAAGGATGTAAAAGCAACGGAACTTGGAGGAATTGCGATTAAAGCTGCGCTTGAGCGAGCGGATGTTGCTGCAAATGATGTTGAAGAAGTTATATTCGGAGCGGTGATTCAAGGAGGGCAGGGGCAAATTCCTTCGCGCCAAGCGGCGAGAGAAGCTGGACTTCCTTGGGAAACTCGTACAGAAACAGTGAATAAAGTTTGTGCATCTGGTCTTCGAGCTGTAACAATGGCTGATCAAATTATTCGTACTGGAGATCAAACGCTTATTGTAGCAGGCGGAATGGAATCGATGAGCAATAGTCCTTATATTTTACAAGGTGCACGATGGGGATACCGGATGGGACATAATCAAGTTGCCGATCTAAATGTAGTAGATGGCTTAACGTGTTCATTTTCTGGCGTACATATGGGTGTGTATGGCGGAGAAGTCGCGAAGGAGGACGGAATCTCTCGCGAAGCGCAAGATGAATGGGCATATCGCAGTCATCAGCGTGCAGTTTCTGCGCAGAAGGAAGGTCGACTTGAAGAGGAAATCGTACCGGTATCTGTACCGCAGCGAAAAGGTGAGCCGATTGTTGTTACAAAAGATGAAGCGCCGCGCGAAGATACAACAGTTGAAAAGCTAGCAAAGCTAAAGCCTGTATTTGATAAAACAGCGGCAGTAACGGCTGGAAATGCACCAGGGTTAAATGATGGCGGTGCGGCGCTTGTATTAATGAGCGAGGACAGAGCGCAGCAAGAAGGAAGAAAACCGTTAGCGACGATTTTAGCACATACAGCAATTGCGGTAGAAGCGAAAGATTTCCCAAGAACGCCAGGCTATGCGATTAATGAGCTTTTGAAGAAAACAGGTAAGACAGTGGATGAGATTGACTTATTTGAGATTAACGAAGCCTTTGCAGCAGTTGCAATTGCGAGTGCAAATATTGCAGGAATTGATCCGGAAAAAATTAACGTAAACGGTGGCGCGGTTGCGATGGGACATCCAATTGGAGCAAGCGGGGCACGGATTATTGTAACGCTTATTCATGCACTGAAGCAGCGCGGCGGCGGCATTGGAATTGCATCGATTTGCAGCGGCGGTGGTCAAGGCGACGCGATTATGATTGAAGTTCATTAATAAAAAGGGGGAGAAAAAATGAGTGTACAAAAAATTGTTGTAATCGGTGCGGGGCAAATGGGTTCAGGTATTGCACAAGTATGTGCGATGGCAGGATATGACGTATATATGCAGGATTTGAAACAAGAGCAATTAGATCGGGGATTATCCATTATTACAAAAAACTTAGCACGCCAAGTAGAAAAAGGACGCATGGATGAAGAGTCAAAGGAAGCAACTTTAAATCGTCTTACAGCGACGCTTGAATTAAATTGTGTAAAAGAAGCAGATCTTGTTATTGAGGCAGCCGTTGAGAAAATGGATATTAAAAAGAAAATTTTCGCGAATTTAGATGAAATTGCACCAGAACATGCGATTTTGGCGACAAATACATCGTCTTTACCAATTACAGAAATTGCAGCGGTAACGAAAAGACCAGAGAAAGTAATTGGGATGCACTTTATGAATCCAGTTCCGGTTATGAAGCTTGTTGAAATCATTCGGGGTCTTGCAACAGATGATGCAGTATACGAAACAATCGAAGACATTACAAAGAAAATCGGAAAAGTACCAGTTGAAGTAAATGATTTCCCTGGATTTGTTTCCAACCGTATTTTATTACCGATGATTAATGAAGCGATTTATACGCTATATGAAGGCGTCGCAACAAAAGAAGCAATTGATGAAGTGATGAAGCTCGGTATGAATCATCCAATGGGGCCATTAACATTAGCAGATTTTATTGGTCTAGATACGTGTTTGTACATTATGGAGGTTCTGCATGAAGGACTAGGAGATAGTAAGTATCGCCCATGTCCGTTATTACGTAAATATGTGAATGCTGGTTGGTTAGGTCGAAAAACAGGTCGTGGTTTCTACGTATACGAATAGAAAGCAAGGGTAGGTCTCCCTCTTTTTTACAAAGTAGTGGTCTTACCAGGTGGTTGAAAAAAGATATATCGCAAATGGGGGCGGGGCATATGAATTTTCGTTTTACAGAAGAGCAGCAGATGATGAGGAAAATGGTTCGAGATTTTGCACAAAAGGAAATCGCTCCCTTTGTTCCAGAGATGGAACAAGGGGTGTTTCCTAGAGAGATTTTGAAGAAAATGGGTGAGCTTGGACTTATGGGGATTCCAGCACCAGCAAAATATGGCGGTGCGGAAATGGATTTCATTTCTTACATTTTAGCTATTGAGGAATTATCAAAGGTGAGCGCGACAATTGGTGTTATTTTGGCGGTACACACATCGGTTGGAACAAACCCAATTTTATATTTTGGAACAGAAGAACAAAAGCAAAAATATGTTTCTAAACTAGCGACGGGTGAATATTTAGGTGCATTTGCTTTAACTGAGCCAAATGCGGGATCAGATGCAGGTAGCTTAAAATCAAGAGCCGTAAAGCAAGGTGATCACTATGTCATTAACGGTTCAAAAGTATTTATTACAAACGGTGGCGAGGCGGATACATATATCGTGTTTGCTTCTACGAATCCAGATGCAGGGAAGAGCGGAATTTCTGCGTTTATTGTAGAGAAAGATACACCAGGCTTAATCGTTGGAAAAGACGAACATAAGATGGGACTGCTTGGTTCTCGTACAGTGCAATTAACATTTGAAGATATGAAAGTACCAGTAGAAAACTTGCTTGGTGAAGAAGGACAAGGTTTTAAAGTAGCGATGGCGAATTTAGATGTTGGTCGCATTGGTATTGGAGCACAGGCACTTGGCATCGCCGAGGCAGCGCTAGCATGTGCAGTGGATTATGCGAAGGAGCGTCAGCAATTTGGAAAGCCAATTGCCGCGCAGCAAGGACTGGGCTTTAAACTGGCGGATATGGCTACGAGCGTAGAAGCTTCGAGGCTACTTGTATATAGAGCGGCATCGCTTAGGGCACAGGGACTTCCTTGCGGGAAGGAAGCATCTATCGCAAAGCTATTTGCTTCGAAAACAGCGGTGGATGTCGCAATTGAAGCGGTACAAGTATTTGGCGGTTACGGCTATACGAAAGATTATCCAGTTGAGCGATTTTTCCGTGATGCAAAAATTTGTGAGATTTATGAAGGAACGAGTGAAATACAGCGGCTTGTTATTAGCCGAGCGTTATAAAGAGAAGAGAGAGTGAGGGGAAGGAACATGGATTTTAAATTATCGGAAGAGCATGAAATGATACGAAAAATGGTTCGAGATTTTGCGAGAAATGAAGTGGCGCCGACAGCAGCGGAGCGAGATGAAGAAGAACGATTTGACCGCGCTTTATTTGACCAAATGGCGGACCTTGGTTTAACAGGAATTCCATGGCCTGAAGAATACGGCGGAATTGGAAGCGATTACTTAGCGTATGTGATTGCTGTAGAAGAGTTATCTCGTGTTTGCGCTTCGACAGGTGTCACGTTATCTGCTCATACTTCGCTTGCTGGTTGGCCCATTTTTAAATTTGGAACAGAGGAACAAAAACAAAAGTTTTTACGCCCGATGGCGGAAGGGAAGAAAATTGGTGCATACGGTTTAACAGAGCCAGGTTCTGGTTCAGATGCAGGCGGAATGAGAACGACAGCGAAGCGAGATGGCGATCACTACATTTTAAATGGTTCTAAGATTTTTATTACAAATGGCGGCATTGCCGATATTTACGTTGTCTTTGCATTGACTGATCCAGAATCAAAGCAGCGCGGCACAAGTGCATTCATTGTAGAAAGCGATGTGCTAGGGTTTTCAGTTGGTAAGAAAGAGAGCAAGCTTGGGATCCGCTCTTCACCAACAACAGAAATCATGTTTGAAGACTGCCGTATTCCTGCTGGAAATTTACTTGGCGAAGAAGGACAAGGGTTCAAAATTGCAATGCAGACGCTAGACGGTGGTCGTAACGGGATTGCGGCGCAAGCTGTTGGTATTGCGCAAGGAGCTTTAGATGCTTCTGTGGAGTATGCAAGAGAACGGCATCAGTTTGGAAAGCCAATTGCTGCGCAGCAAGGAATTGGTTTTAAATTAGCAGATATGGCGACAAGTGTAGAGGCAGCACGCCTATTAACATACCAAGCTGCTTGGCTAGAATCAGAAGGACTTCCGTACGGAAAAGAATCAGCGATGTCGAAGGTGTTTGCTGGGGATACAGCGATGAAAGTAACGACTGAAGCAGTGCAAGTATTTGGTGGTTACGGTTATACGAAAGATTACCCAGTAGAACGGTTCATGCGTGATGCAAAGATTACGCAAATTTATGAGGGAACACAAGAGATTCAAAGGCTTGTAATTTCTCGCATGTTAACGAAATAAGAGAAAAAGCGTAGGTATTTTCCTACGCTTTTTCCTTCCAAATGGTAGAGAGAGGTGAAGAGGATGGTTAAGCACAATGTGCATGCGTCTGTAAAGGATGAGAAATTGGTTGCACTAAGGCGCGAGCAGATGATTAAAGGAGCGGTGCAGCTTTTTAAGCAAAAGGGATTTCCTCGTACAACAACGAGGGAAATTGCAAAAGCAGCCGGATTTAGTATTGGGACACTTTATGAATATATCCGTACGAAAGATGATGTATTGTATTTAGTATGCGATAGCATTTACGAACATGTAAAAGAACGATTAGAAGAAGTGGTCTGCACGGAAAAAGGAAGCGTTGAAAGCTTAAGGGTAGCCATTACGAATTATTTTAAAGTAATGGATGAGTTGCAAGAAGAAGTATTAATTATGTATCAAGAAGTTCGTTTTTTACCGAAAGAGTCTCTACCATATGTGCTAGAAAAAGAGTTTCAAATGGTGGGAATGTTTGAAAATATTTTAGAACAGTGCACGGAAAACGGCACATTTACATTAACAAAAAAGGAAATTCAACTGCTGGCTCATAATATTTTCATTCAAGGACAAATGTGGGGATTTAGACGCTGGGCCCTGCAAAAACTTTATACGTTAGAGGAATATACAGAAATGCAGATTAGGTATATATTACATGGGGCGCATATGCTTCCGAAATAAAACGATATACCCCCCTCTTTTAGGCGGGAGAGAGCATCTAGCCATGCATAGAAGCGACCAGTGCCTTTTTTAGCTCCATTCCGAGTGAAACCAGAAGGAGAAAATGAGAGGAAATCCGCTTTTGTATTCATAGCCGCGCTTTATATAGTCCCTACAGGTTAATCTTGTAAATAATGGTCTGTAATCACTTTTATCGATTGCTCGTGAAAGTTTCCCGTTTTTTTTGTAGCATATTTGTTGGAGTTTTGTTTATAATGAATAGTATGGATTTTTTTAAACAGGCCGTTATATATAGGATTATATTTTAAGAAAGGAAGTGCCGCATAAGTGGATTTTAAGAAATATTCACCAGAAGAGCTAAAAGAATTATCCATGATTGAAGTTGTACATAGTGTTTTAGAGGATAAAAGACAGGCAACGTCATTCCATGATTTAGTTCGAGAAATCGCTCAAGTGCTGGGACTAACTCAAGAACAAGTTGCTGCGAAGATCGCACAATTCTATACAGATTTAAATATTGATGGACGTTTCATCAATTTAGGGGAAAACCGTTGGGGACTACGTAGTTGGTACCCATACGAGCAAATCGATGAAGAAATCTTACCTCAACCAAAGCCTAAGAAAAAACGTAAGGTTGAAGAGGAAGAAGATTTTGATGACTACATTGCAGAAGACGAAGACGACTTCGACGGTGACGACGAAGAAGATGATGTAGAAGATTTGGACAAGGTTCTTGACGAAGACGATGATCTTGATGATTTAGATGAAGATGATGAAGAGGAAGAATTCGCTGACGAAGAACTCGAGTATGATGAAACAGAAGAAGAAGAGGAAGAACTGTAGTTCTTGACTTTTCATTATCGTCCATGTAGAATCATTTTTGGGCTCTTTAAAACAGGACGATAATACTTTTAAAGTTTAAATATAAAAGAAAATTGCTCCCTACTTATTACTTTTTGTGATGAGGGGAGCAATTTTCTTTTTTGTTTTTTGTTTAGAAAATAAAAAGAGTCTAACAATAAGATAGATACGGTGTTATCTACATACGTTGCGCTTTGCAACGGTGATTATATAACAACAAAGTAGAAGGGAGTACTTTTATGACTAAGTATATTTTCGTAACAGGCGGTGTAGTATCTTCTTTAGGGAAAGGGATTACAGCAGCATCTCTTGGAAGACTTTTAAAAAATCGTGGTTTAAACGTAACAATCCAAAAGTTTGACCCATACATTAACGTAGACCCAGGGACAATGAGCCCATACCAACACGGTGAGGTATTCGTAACAGATGATGGCGCAGAAACAGACTTAGACCTTGGTCACTATGAGCGTTTCATTGACATTAACTTAAACAAATACAGCAACGTAACAACAGGTAAAATTTACTCTTCTGTTCTTCAAAAAGAGCGTCGTGGTGAATATTTAGGAGGAACAGTTCAAGTTATTCCTCACATTACAAATGAAATTAAAGAGCGTGTATATCGTTCAGGCCGCGAAACAAATGCGGACGTTGTTATTACAGAAATCGGGGGAACTGTTGGTGACATCGAGTCTCTACCATTCCTAGAAGCAATTCGCCAAATTAAGAGCGATATTGGTCGTGACAACGTAATGTACATTCACTGTACATTAATCCCGTACTTAAAAGCAGCGGGTGAAATGAAAACAAAACCAACGCAACATAGCGTTAAAGAACTTCGTAGCTTAGGTATTCAGCCAAATATTATCGTTGTTCGTACAGAATTGCCTGTTTCTCAAGATATGAAAGATAAGCTAGCATTATTCTGTGACATCGATACAAAAGCAGTTATTGAAGCGCGCGATGCAGATACGTTATATGCGGTTCCATTATCGCTTCAAGAGCAAAATATGGACCAAATCGTTTGCGATCACTTAAAACTAGACAATCCAGCTGCAGATATGACAGAGTGGACTGCATTAGTTGAAAAAGTACGTAACCTATCTAAGAAAACAAAAATCGCTCTTGTTGGTAAATATGTAGAACTTCAAGATGCATACATTTCTGTTGTAGAAGCACTTCGCCATGCAGGATATTCATTTGATACAGATGTAGAAGTGAAATGGGTAAATGCTGAGCACGTAACAGCAGAAAACGTAAAAGAATTAGTTGGCGACACAGACGGTATCCTTGTACCAGGTGGCTTCGGCGATCGTGGTGTAGAAGGGAAGATCGCTGCAATTCAATATGCACGTGAAAATAAAGTTCCATTCTTAGGAATTTGCTTAGGAATGCAACTTGCATCAATCGAATTTGCACGTAACGTATTAGGATTAGAAGGGGCTAACTCTTCTGAAATTAATCCTGACACGCCTTATGCAATTATTGACTTATTACCAGAACAAAAAGATGTAGAAGACTTAGGTGGCACACTTCGTCTTGGTCTATACCCATGTAAGCTTACTCCAGAAACAAATGCTTACAATGCGTATAATGAACCAGTTGTATACGAGCGTCATCGTCATCGTTATGAGTTCAACAACGAATTCCGTAAAGACATGGAAGGCGCTGGATTTATTTTCTCTGGCACAAGCCCAGATGGTCGTTTAGTAGAGATCATTGAATTACAAGATCATCCGTGGTTCGTGGCAGCACAGTTCCACCCAGAACTTGTATCTCGTCCAAACCGTCCACAACAATTGTTCCATGATTTCGTAAAAGCTTCTATTACGAATAAAGAAAGCAAGTAATAAAAAAGGCGTCCAAATTCGGACGCCTTTTTCTTTTACTCATATTCGTTTATCATTTCATCAATTGTAAATTTTAATCCGTGATAAGCAAATAGAGATAAGATTAAACTTGGGAACCCGTAACGGTTGCCTTCATCATCCGGGATTAAACCTTTTAGCAATTTTGTATCAATATGTACATCTGTGAACTGCTCTAGTGAGGATTCGCCATTTTGGATAGCTGAAATACCAACAATGGGGTGTCCTTCTTCTTGTAGTTGTTTCGCTAATGAAATGATGTTTTTATCTGTTGAAAAACGACTGATAAGAAGTACGCGGTCTGCGGATGTAACCTCTGCTTGGTTACCATTTTCGAGTAAGCGCTTTGCTTGTTTTAGTGGCTCTGCGCCGTGCAATGCTTCCGAAACAACGCCTTCCATTTCGTTTGTACCGTGTAAATAAACGATGCCATCACCAACTAACGCTTGTGCAAGTAGACGGGCACTATCTTCTATATTCATCTCTTCTTTTTGAGAAATCTTTGTGAAATAGCCGCTCAGCTGAGTAGAAAAAATTTTTAACATTGTATTACTCCTTTCGATTGTGTTAAGGCGGCTTTCATTATAGCTTATTTTTTTAGAAAGGCGAAGTAATAGAGGTAGCATAACAAAATAGTAGGCGGTAAAATAAGAAAGAATGGGAAGGAATTTGGTAAAGAATAGCGAAAATAAATCGAGTAAGATATAAGAAGCTTTTAATCTTGTATTTATACAGAAAGGTTGGGGATTATGGAAGGGAAAATTTTAATCGTTGATGATCAATACGGCATTCGTGTGTTGTTGCATGAAGTGTTCCAAAAAGAAGGTTATCAAACGTTCCAGGCAGCAAATGGATTTCAAGCTTTAGATATCGTGAAAAAGGATAATCCAGATTTAGTTATTTTAGATATGAAAATTCCAGGTATGGATGGTATAGAGATTTTAAAACATGTAAAAGAAATTAATGAAGATATTAAAGTTATTTTAATGACTGCTTATGGAGAGCTGGATATGATCCAAGAAGCGAAAGATTTAGGAGCTTTAATGCACTTTGCTAAGCCGTTTGATATTGATGAGATTCGCCAAGCGGTACGAAATGAAATCACTGTAGAGGCTTAAAAATGAATTTTTTATAAAAAATATGAAAAAAAGCGTTTACATGGACTGATGAGCAGGTGAATACAGTTGAGTTTTTGAGTACAAGTTGTTATCCTATTGAGTGTAGAAAAAAGTCCGGTATATAAATATACATATTTTACCTTATTCTGGTCATACTACCAGCGATAAGAATTTATCGGATACAAAAAACGTTTTTAGGAGGATTTACCATGCCTTTAGTTTCCATGAAAGAAATGCTAAACACAGCACTAGAAGGAAAATACGCAGTTGGTCAATTCAACATGAACAACTTAGAGTGGACTCAAGCTATCTTAGCTGCTGCGGAAGAAGAAAAATCTCCTGTAATCTTAGGTGTATCTGAGGGTGCAGCTCGTCATATGACTGGTTTCAAAACAGTTGTAGCTATGGTTAAAGCTTTAATCGAAGAAATGAACATCACTGTTCCTGTAGCGATTCACCTTGACCATGGTTCAAGCTTCGAAAAATGTAAAGAAGCAATCGATGCAGGTTTCACATCTGTAATGATCGATGCTTCTCACCACCCATTCGAAGAAAACGTTGAAACTACTAAAAAAGTAGTAGAATACGCACATGCTCGTAACGTATCTGTAGAAGCTGAGCTTGGTACAGTTGGCGGACAAGAAGACGATGTAATCGCTGAAGGCGTTATCTACGCTGATCCTGCAGAATGTAAGCACCTAGTTGAAGCAACTGGTATCGACTGCCTAGCTCCAGCTTTAGGTTCTGTACATGGTCCTTACAAAGGTGAGCCTAACTTAGGATTCAAAGAAATGGAAGAAGTTCGTGACGCTACTGGTGTACCTTTAGTACTTCACGGTGGTACTGGTATCCCAACTGCTGATATCGTAAAATCTATTTCTTTAGGTACTTCAAAAATCAACGTAAACACTGAGAACCAAATCGAGTTTACAAAAGCTGTTCGCGAAGTATTAAACAAAGACCTAGAAGCTTACGATCCTCGTAAATTTATCGGACCTGGCCGCGAAGCTATCAAAGCAACTGTTATTGGTAAAATTCGTGAATTCGGTTCTAACGGTAAAGCGTAAGAATAAAATTCCGTTTTGGAAACCGTCTAGTCTTTTAGACGGTTTCCTTTCGTTGTATAATGAAAGCGTGAACAAGTCTTAAGATTAAATGAATTGCCAATTTATTCACATGAACTGTAAGGAAATGTGAAAATGGAAAATGGTGTGAATGATTCTATTAATAAACGTTATCATGTATCTAAGATGAATTGACGAGTATAGCTTGACGGGCAGTTAGTCTTCATCTACTCGCCTAAAGCCTACCTATTTTAAGGTGAGGGCTTACTGCTTGTTAAGTTGAGGAAAGAGAAAAGTCAAAAATGATTGACTCTTTTGTTTTTCTTGATAGTATGCTGAACAAATGAGATTCTTAAGGAAAATAAATACATTCATAAGAAGGGAGCTCAACATGGAAAAGTTGCTGATTGAAGGTGGACGACCTTTAAACGGATCAATTCGCGTGAGCGGTGCAAAGAACAGTGCTGTTGCCCTAATTCCAGCGACCATTTTAGCTGATACTCCAGTGACCATCGGTGGTGTACCTAACATTTCAGATGTGAAGATGTTAGGAGACCTATTAGAGGAAATTGGAGGAGTTGTAACGTACAATCAGGAGGAAGAGATGACAGTTGATCCTTCCAAAATGGTTGCTATGCCCTTGCCAAACGGGAAGGTAAAAAAATTACGTGCTTCTTATTACTTGATGGGCGCTATGCTTGGCCGCTTTAACAAAGCTGTAATTGGGCTTCCTGGTGGATGTCACTTAGGGCCAAGACCAATTGATCAGCACATTAAAGGATTTGAAGCATTAGGTGCACATGTGACAAATGAGCAAGGTGCAATCTATTTAAGAGCGGATGAATTACGAGGAGCTCGTATTTATTTAGATGTTGTTAGTGTAGGAGCAACGATTAACATTATGCTAGCGGCTGTGCGTGCAAAAGGTAGAACGGTGATTGAAAACGCTGCGAAAGAACCAGAAATTATTGATGTAGCAACATTACTAACAAGTATGGGGGCACGAATTAAAGGTGCTGGTACAGATGTGATTCGTATTGATGGTGTGAATTCTCTGCATGGCTGTCACCATTCTATTATTCCAGACCGAATTGAAGCGGGTACGTACATGATTTTAGGAGCGGCGTCTGGTGGAGAAGTAACAGTTGATAATGTAATCCCGCAACATTTAGAGTCAATCACTGCAAAATTACGAGAAGCTGGTGTACAAGTTGAGACGAACGATGATCAAATTACGGTAAATGGGGATCGTAAGTTAAAGATTGTTGATGTAAAAACACTTGTGTATCCAGGATTTCCGACCGATTTACAGCAACCTTTTACAACTCTTTTAACAAAGGCGCATGGAACGGGAGTTGTAACGGATACGATTTACGGTGCTCGTTTTAAACATATTGATGAATTGCGCCGGATGAATGCACAAATTAAGGTAGAAGGCCGTTCTGCTATTGTGACAGGACCTGTTGCTTTGCAAGGAGCAAAGGTAAAAGCGAGCGATTTACGAGCAGGTGCTGCACTTGTAATTGCAGGATTAATGGCTGAAGGGATTACAGAAGTGACAGGGCTTGAACATATTGACCGAGGTTATGAAAATATAGTAGACAAGCTTAAAGGTCTTGGTGCAAACATTTGGCGAGAACAAATGTCGCGGCAAGAGATTGAAGAAATGAAAAATGCATAATTTGCAATGATTGTTGGCAATGTACTCTTGATATGGAGTTTTGCTGATTATTGCAAAATGAAGATGAAGTGGTGGTGCTTCCGTTAATGGGGGAAGAAGAATTACTGCTGACGGAAGCTACACTTTATAGAAGGAACCGGTTCACAAAATACGGCATAAATATTAAGACTTAAAGGAGAGGGATTATTGTGGAAAGAAGTTTATCTATGGAGTTAGTACGTGTAACAGAGGCTGCAGCATTATCATCAGCGCGTTGGATGGGACGCGGAAAAAAAGATGAAGCAGACGGTGCAGCAACATCAGCAATGCGCGATGTGTTCGATACAATTCCGATGAAAGGTACAGTTGTAATTGGTGAAGGGGAAATGGATGAAGCGCCAATGCTATACATCGGGGAAAAATTAGGTACAGGATACGGACCGCGCGTCGATGTTGCAGTTGATCCGTTAGAAGGAACAAATATCGTAGCAGCTGGAGGCTGGAATGCACTTGCTGTTATTGCGATTGCGGATCACGGTAATTTGTTACATGCTCCTGACATGTACATGGATAAAATTGCAGTTGGACCAGAAGCAGTTGGTGCAGTTGATATTGACGCACCTATTATTGATAACTTACGCGCTGTTGCAAAAGCGAAAAATAAAGATATTGAAGATGTTGTAGCAACAGTTCTAAACCGTCCGCGTCACCAAGCGATTATTGAAGAAATTCGCAAAGCTGGCGCTCGTATTAAATTGATTAATGATGGCGATGTAGCTGGAGCAATTAATACAGCATTTGATCGTACAGGTGTTGATATTTTATTCGGTTCTGGTGGTGCACCTGAAGGCGTTCTTGCAGCAGTTGCATTAAAATGTTTGGGCGGGGAAATTCACGGGAAGCTTCTTCCTCAAAATGAAGCAGAATTAGCTCGTTGTAAAAAAATGGGCATTGAAGATATAAATCGTATCCTTCGTATGGAAGACTTAGTGAAAGGTGACGACGCAATCTTTGCAGCAACAGGCGTAACAGATGGTGAATTACTACGTGGTGTTCAATTTAAAGGCAGTGTTGGTACAACAGAATCCCTTGTTATGCGTGCAAAATCCGGAACAGTTCGTTTCGTTGACGGACGCCATAGCTTAAATAAAAAACCAAATTTAGTAATTAAATAAAGAGAAAACAGAAGCAATATAAAAAGCGGAGACAAATTTTCTTGTCTTCGCTTCTTGTATTTGTGTTACAACGTATTGATTAAAACTGGATAAAAGGGTTACAATAGTGAATATTACCCTACTTGAACTTATTGCCTTTCATTATTATGTATTTGCCTTCCGTATATTTTCCCTTTACCCATGTGAAAAGAGAATAATGTCAAAGTGTGGTGTCTGAATGAATTTGTCAATTGCAGCATTAGAAAACATGAAATTAAAAGAGTTATATGAGCATGCGAAAGAATTTAAGATTTCGTATTACAGCAAATTAACAAAGAAAGAGTTAATTTTTGCTATATTAAAGGCTCGTGCAGAAAAAGAAGGTTTCTTCTTCATGGAAGGTGTACTCGAAATTATTCAATCAGAAGGATTTGGGTTCCTACGTCCAATCAACTATTCTCCAAGCTCAGAAGATATTTATATTTCAGCTTCGCAAATTCGTCGTTTTGATTTGCGTAATGGAGATAAGGTTTCTGGTAAAGTACGCCCGCCGAAAGAAAACGAACGCTATTTTGGATTGCTACAAGTAGAAGCAGTAAATGGTGATGATCCAGAATCAGCAAAAGAGCGTGTGCATTTCCCTGCATTAACACCGTTATATCCAAATCGTCAAATGAAATTGGAGACGGAGCCGAAGAAACTATCAACACGCATCATGGATTTAATTGCACCAGTTGGATTTGGACAACGTGGTTTAATTGTCGCGCCTCCAAAGGCTGGTAAAACGATACTATTAAAAGAAATTGCTCATAGTGTCACAACAAATCATCCAGAAGCAGAATTAATCGTACTTTTAATTGACGAACGTCCAGAGGAAGTAACGGATATTGAACGTTCTGTTAAAGGTGATGTTGTAAGTTCTACGTTCGATGAAGTACCGGAAAACCACATTAAGGTGGCTGAGCTTGTATTAGAACGTGCGATGCGTCTTGTAGAACATAAAAAAGACGTTATCATTTTAATGGATAGCATTACCCGTTTAGCACGTGCTTACAACCTTGTTATTCCACCAAGTGGACGTACATTATCGGGTGGTATTGACCCAGCTGCGTTCCATAGACCAAAACGATTTTTCGGGGCAGCTCGTAACATTGAAGAGGGCGGTAGCTTAACGATTTTAGCAACAGCACTTGTGGATACAGGGTCTCGTATGGATGATGTTATTTACGAAGAGTTTAAAGGAACAGGTAATATGGAACTTCATTTGGATCGCTCGTTAGCTGAGCGTCGTATCTTCCCAGCGATTGATATTCGCCGTTCTGGTACGCGTAAAGAAGATCTATTAATTCCGAAAGAACATTTAGACAAGCTATGGGGCATTCGTAAAACAATGCGTGATACACCAGACTTTGTTGAAAGTTTCTTACGTAAGATGCGTCAAATGAAAACAAATGAAGAATTTTTACAAAACATTGTTGCAGATTCCAAAAGATATGTAACAACGAAGTAAAGGGAAACGGTGATGACTCGCTTATTTTTATGCTAAGCGAGTTTTTTCATGTCTTTTTGTGGAGAAGTTTAGCTGGTTAGAGTTGAATGAGCCGTCTCCGCTTTTAGGTATATCCAGTTCCAGCGGCAAGAATGGTCGGTGGCTTCGCTTCTTCCTACGAGGCAAAAGGCGCCTCTACGTCAGAAGCTCCATCCTCCACCCTCCACCCATTCGGAATGAGCCGCTTCCACTTTTAATTTATAAAAGACAAAAACAGGTAGTTGCAAAATGAAGTTAGCCTTGTTATAATTTCATCATATGTGTTTCATCATTATAGTTGTATTCGCAGCTAAAGATGAAAAACTCTGTTTCGAAAATGATTCAGGGCGGAAGGAGATGAAAAGAATGAAAGCAGGAATTCATCCGGATTACAAGAAAGTTGTATTCATGGACACAAACACAGGCTTCAAATTCTTAAGCGGATCTACTAAAGGATCTAGCGAAACGGTTGAGTGGGAAGATGGAAACACTTATCCATTACTAAAAGTTGAGATCAGTTCTGATTCTCACCCATTCTACACTGGACGTCAGAAGTTTGCTACTGCAGACGGACGTGTTGACCGCTTCAACAAGAAATACGGTATTAAGTAATAAAAAACATAAAACAGGCAAGTGTATCTATTCGCTTGTCTGTTTTTTTTGCGAAAATATTAAACCTTTACCCTACTTTGGATAAAAAAGTAGATGAAAGGAGAGCTCCATGTACTTAATAAATCAAAACGGTTGGATTGAAGTGATTTGCGGAAGTATGTTTTCTGGAAAATCAGAAGAGCTCATCCGCCGCGTGCGCCGTACACAATTTGCAAAGCAACATGCAATTGTATTTAAACCATGTATTGATAACCGTTATAGTGAAGAAGATGTTGTATCACATAATGGATTAAAGGTAAAAGCAGTTCCTGTTTCAGCTTCAAAAGATATATTTAATCATATAACAGAAGAAATGGACGTTATTGCAATTGATGAGGTGCAATTCTTTGATGGGGACATTGTGGAAGTGGTGCAAATATTGGCAAATCGTGGCTATCGTGTCATTGTAGCCGGTTTAGACCAAGATTTCCGTGGTCTACCATTTGGACAAGTTCCTCAGTTGATGGCAATTGCTGAACATGTAACAAAATTGCAAGCAGTTTGTTCTGTATGCGGATCTCCAGCAAGCCGTACACAACGTTTAATTGATGGAGAGCCAGCTGCATTCGATGATCCAATTATTTTAGTCGGGGCTTCGGAGTCATATGAGCCGCGTTGTCGTCATTGTCATGCAGTACCTACAAAACAAAAATAAGTAAAACTCGCTACAATAGGGCGGGTTTTTTTCGAAAATAGATGAAGAGTGGGGCGGACTGCCTGCACTTTTAAAATAATAATTTGCGTTTTTTTGATTAAGTACCATATACTATTTGTATTAAAGACTAGGATGTTGAGGTGAATGATGTGTTAGATCGTTTGCAAGCTGTAGAAGATCGTTATGAGAAGTTAAACGAGCTGTTAAGTGATCCAGAGATTATTAGTGATTCGAATAAACTTCGTGAATATTCAAAGGAACAATCTGATATTCAAGAAAAGGTAGAGGTGTACCGTGAGTATAAAGATGTTCGTGAGCAATTAAGAGATGCGAAGGCAATGTTAGAAGAAAAGTTAGATGCTGACATGCGTGAAATGGTAAAGGAAGAAGTTTCTGAGTTAGAGGGACAAGAGAAGGGATTATCAGAGCGTCTGAAAATTTTACTTGTTCCAAAGGACCCGAATGATGATAAAAACGTTATTGTGGAGGTTCGTGGTGCTGCTGGTGGCGATGAGGCTGCTTTATTTGCTGGTGATTTATACCGTATGTATAGCCGTTATGCTGAGGTACAAGGTTGGAAAACTGAAATTATCGAAGCGAGTTATACAGAGTTAGGTGGATATAAAGAGATTATCTTTATGATCAACGGTAAAGGCGCTTTCGCAAAGTTGAAGTTTGAAAATGGTGCACACCGTGTGCAACGTGTTCCGGAAACAGAATCTGGAGGACGTATCCATACTTCTACAGCAACTGTAGCTGTATTACCGGAAGCAGAAGAAGTAGAAATCGATATTCATGAAAAAGATGTTCGTGTTGATACATTTGCTTCTAGTGGTCCTGGTGGACAAAGTGTTAATACAACGATGTCAGCGGTACGTTTAACGCATTTACCGACTGGTGTAGTTGTATCTTGTCAGGATGAAAAGTCGCAAATTAAGAACAAAGAAAAAGCAATGAAAGTATTACGTGCACGTGTTTATGATAAATTTAGACAAGAAGCGCAAGCTGAGTACGATCAAAACCGTAAACAAGCTGTTGGTACGGGAGACCGTTCAGAGCGTATTCGTACGTATAACTTCCCGCAAAACCGTGTTACAGACCATCGAATCGGTTTAACGATTCAGAAGCTAGATCAAATCTTACAAGGTAAGTTAGATGATTTCATCAATGCCTTAGTGATGGAAGATCAGGCGCAAAAGATGGAGGCAGCTGAGTAATGCGTGTCTATGAAGCCCTGAAATGGGCTTCTTCTTTTTTACAAGAAAATGGGCGAGATGAAAATGCGGGAGAAATTGTCCTTTGTCATGTATTAAAGACGAATCGAACAGGCTTAATGATGAACATGCGTGAAGAAGTGTCTGAGGAACAACAGAAGACGTTTACGAGCTTTATCCACAAACATGTAGGTGGGATTCCTATTCAATATATGATGGGATATGAAATGTTTTATGGTCGTTCGTTTTTCGTAAATGAAGAAGTATTAATACCAAGACCAGAAACAGAAGAGCTTATAGTAGGTGTATTAGATAGAATCCAGCGTATGTTTGGTAAGCAGGAACTGCATATAGCTGATATTGGTACGGGAAGTGGAGCAATTTCAATTACGCTCGCTTTAGAAAATCAAAATCTTCATATGTATACAGTAGATATCGCACAGGAATCTATTGAAGTTGCGAAAGAAAATGCAAAAGCATTAGGTGCAAATGTAACGTTCTATCATGGTGATTTATTATCACCGTTTTATGAAACGGGGCAAAAATTAGATGTTGTTGTTTCAAATCCCCCATATATTCCAGAAGAAGACTGGAGAGGTCTTTCTCCGGTTGTGAAAGAGCATGAACCGAAGCGTGCGCTTGTTGGCGGGGAAGATGGGCTTGATTTTTATCGCCGTTTTATGGAAGAGTTGCCAAACGTCTTGCAAAGAAAAGCAATTGTTGCTTTTGAAGTAGGCATAGGGCAAGGTGAAGATGTTAAAAGGTTATTGCAGCAGACATTTCCGCATGCCCATGTAGAAGTTGTATTTGATATTAACGGAAAAGATCGTATGGTATTTGCGGAAATGGAGTAAGGATAGAACCTTACTCCATTTTTCTATATAAATCCATTTTGCCTTTTCAACATATAAGTCGCGACTATGAAAAATAAAAGGTGACCTGCCGTTTTCTCCTTCTGTTTTCACGTAGCATGGGGCGAAAAAAGACCCTGACCGCATCTATGCATGGCTAGATGCTCTCTTCCATCCAAAAAGAAAGGTTTTAAATCGTTTTTTTCAATTTGTATTTACATACACTCGAAGGTTTTTCTATAGATTTAGAATTTAATAGTTTAGAAAGAGGTAAGAGTGTCTACACTGTTTACAGAAGGGACGGTGTAGGAGATGAAAAAACAAGCGATTGCCTATTTTCTTTTATTATTAATTGGTGCACAGTTACTTGTGCAGTTTGGATATATGAAAGTTGATGCGAAGGGAAAAACTGTTATTCCGAAAGAAGCTGTTCGATTACGTATTTTAGCAAATAGCGATTCGAAGGAAGATCAGGCGCTAAAACGTAAAGTGCGCGATGAAGTAAAGACGCAAATTGATGGTTGGGTAGCAGATTTGAAATCGTTTGAACACGCACGTCGCGTTATTCAGAGTCACATCCCAGAAATTGAAAAAACGGTTGCTAATACGTTAAAACGCGAAGGAAGTAAAGAATCATTTCAAGTTACATTTGGCAAAAACATTAAATTTCCTACAAAAGTATATGGGAATTTTATTTATCCAGCAGGGGAATATGAAGCAGTACTCATTTCAATTGGAAAAGGTGAAGGGGCAAATTGGTGGTGTGTGTTATTCCCGCCAATGTGTTTTCTAGATTTCTCTAGTGGATCGGCTGTAAAAAAAGAAGAGCATGTTGTAAAAGCAGAATCAATGGATGGGGAAGAACAGCCAGTAAAAATACAGGAAGAAAAAGAAGAGGTATCGGAAAAACAAAATCAAGATGTTCTGTTGAAACAAAAAAAGGGACAAGAAACATCGAAAAAAGAGGTTGTTTCAAAAGTACAAACTACTGTGAAAGAAACAAATGAAAAGATTGCACAAGAAAAAAGCGTAAAACAGGAAGAAAAACAACTTGTGGAAAAAATAGAAAAACCTCTGGAGAAGAAACAAAAACAAACAATTGAAACAGTAGAAACAGAAGAGCAAGAGGAAAAACCGAAAGTGAAATTATTTATTGTAGAAGCATTCACATCGTTATTTTCTAAATAAGTACTATTTTGGAATCCTTCCTCATATATAGAAATGAGGGGGGATTTGTTGTGAAAAAGACTTATTTTGCTACAAGCGCTGATGTTGAGAGATTACATTCTTTTTTCGGACAAGCTAATAAAAAAGATGATAAAATAAATGAGTTATACGAGCAATTTATGATATTGGAAGATGACGGAGAGATACAAGCTGTAATTGGTTATGAACAAAAAGGAGAAAATGCACTCATTCGTTCTTGTTTGTTCACACCCATTGTGGATAACAAGACTTTCTTATATTTTTTTGAAATGTTTTTGCAGTATATGAAAGAGAAAAGTATCGGGCAAGTATATTTACTCACAAATCATCCACAATCTGTGACGGTCTTTCAGTTTTTCAACTTTATAACTGTGGAAAAACATAAAGTTCCAGAGGGTATTCAGCAGTTAGAACATTTTTGTGAAAATATAAAACAGCAGAATGTAATAATACTAAATTGTCAGCTATTCACAAAGTTATCCACTGATTAATCGGGTTTATCCACATTTTGTGGATAAACCTTATTTGTCTTTTGGATAAATCTCATAGTAAACTAAATATAACAAGTATTTCATGGGAAAAAAGGACGTGGGAAAAAATGCATACAAATATGTGGACTGTGGATAATGTTGTGGAAATAAAAAAAGATTATCCACAATTACAAAAAGCAGCAAAATTACTAAGGGAAAATGAAGCGATTGCTTTTCCGACAGAGACGGTATACGGGCTAGGAGCAAATGCGATGAATGATGAAGCAATTGCGAAAATTTTTGAAGCGAAAGGCAGACCGAGTGATAATCCGCTGATTGTCCATATTGGTTCTAAATCGCAGTTAAAAGGAATTGTTAGAGAAATACCAGAGGTTGCAGAAGTCTTAATGAAGCACTTTTGGCCGGGACCATTAACAATTATTTTACCGAAAAAAGAGGGGATTTCTGAAAAGGTTACGGCTGGTTTAGATACAGTTGGAGTTAGAATGCCGGATCATCCAGTGGCGCTAGCTCTTATTGAAGAGGCGAATGTACCTGTTGCAGCACCCAGTGCCAATCGTTCTGGGCGTCCGAGTCCAACACTAGCATCTCACGTATATGAAGATTTAAATGGAAAGATTGCTGGTATTGTTGATGGTGGTGCGACTGGCGTTGGGGTTGAATCAACGGTAATTGATTGTACAAGTGAAGTACCGACGATTTTACGTCCAGGTGGGATTACGAAGGAACAGCTGGAAGAAGTGATCGGAACTGTTTCGTTAGATCCTGCGCTAAAAGATGAGAAAGAAAAACCGAAGGCACCAGGGATGAAATATACACATTATGCACCGAAAGCACCACTTAGTATTGTTGAAGGGTCTCGTGATTTTATTCAACAGCTTGTAGATCAGAAGAAAGACGAAGGGTATACGGTAGGTGTATTAACGACAGAAGAATATCAACATGAATATAAAGCGGATGTTGTATTGTCTTGCGGAGTGCGAAGTGATTTAGCAAGCGTTGCAACTAAATTATACGATGTACTGAGAACATTTGATGCCAGCAAAGTAGATGTGATTTTTAGCGAATCATTTCCGAATGAAGGAATTGGAAATGCAATCATGAACCGTTTAACGAAAGCGGCAGGGCATCATATTATTATTGAAGAGTAGGCGAGTTGAAAAATTAAAGCCTATTTTTTAGGGTGGAAGAGAGGATCCGCTCATGCATAGAAGCGGTCAGTGACTTTTTTGGCCCCATGCCGAGTGAAACCAGAAGGAGAGAACGAGTGTGGGTTACCTTTTGTTTTCATGGCCCTAATGTGAGTGTTGGATAATGAAAATGGGAGTAGGCGGTGAAGGTTTTAGTTTGTGTAAATACAAATTGAAAAACGAGGTATTCCATTTTTTAAGTTGGAAGAGAGGATCCGTTCATGCATAGAAGCGGTCAGTGATTTTTTTGGCCCCATGCCGAGTGAAACCAGAAGGAGAAAACGAGTGTGGGTTACCTTTTGTTTTCATGGCCCTAATGTGAATGTTGGATAATTGAAATGGATGTATCCTGTAAAAGCCCGATTAGTGGGGCTAATAATCAGTCGGGGATGAAGAAAACCCCCACTGATTAAAGTTTCATTTTATATAGAAAAATTTCGTAGATTCTATTTCTCCTCGGATGAGCATATTGTGAAGTAGCAAGTCCGAGGAGGGACATGGATGACGGTTGAACAACTAGTACCTTTGATTATAATGGCATTTGCCTTAGGGATGGATGCATTTTCTGTAAGCCTCGGCATGGGTATGGTAACGCTCAGAATGCGACAAATCATTTATATCGGTATGACAATAGGACTATTTCATATTGTTATGCCGTTTCTCGGTATGATACTAGGTCGTTTTTTATCAGAGAAATTTGGGCATATTGCGACTGTTGCTGGGGCTATTCTGTTAATTGGATTAGGATTTTATATTGTGTACTCTTCCATCTTAGAAAGCGAAGAAACTAGGTCTGCTCCGGTAGGAATTAGCTTATTGGTATTTGCATTTAGTGTAAGTATAGATAGCTTTTCAGTTGGGCTCAGCCTCGGGATTTACGGAGCACAAATGGTTGTAACAATATTGCTGTTTGGATTAGTCAGTATGATATTAGCGTGGGGTGGTTTACTTATTGGAAGACATGCAAAGCATATGCTCGGTACATATGGTGAAGTACTCGGTGGTATCATTCTTGTCGGGTTTGGACTCAGCCTGCTCTTTTCGATATAATCTTGTTATCATGTAAGGAAATGGAAGGCTGGAGAAATGATATATTCGGTTTTTAATGTTTTTTCTAAGATGGTTACGCCGGCTTATTGTTTGGAGAATTATTTTACAAATAGCGGTACTTGACTGGCTGAAGTTAATTCGAGAATGGTAACGGAAGACTCTTTCCTGTACAACCTTACTGTTTCTATCATTGCTTGTCGTACTAAAAACAACTCTAACTCTTATACATAGAAGGGATGGTACAAGTGACAAGAGTAAAACAAATTTTTGGTATTATTATTAGCTTTTTCGTATTTTGGTTTAGTATGCTCGGTGTACAAATGTTTGCTGAGTTTTTAGATATAAGTTCTTTAAAATTTATTGAGGGAAAAACAGAGGCGGCTCGTATGTTTTATTCACCGTATCCATTTTTTATCGTTTTTCTTATTACATTGCTCTCTTTATATTTCTTTGTTGTGAAACTTGGAAAGACGAAGAAGGAAAAGGCGCCTACGCTAGAAGAAAAGCGTGAGGAAATATAAAAAATCCCCCGCTTATAATGGCGGGGGATTTTTTGTTGTGGAATGAACGAGCCGCTTTCGCTTTTGAATATATCCAGCTCCAGCGGCAAGAATGGTCGGTGGCTTCGCATCTTCCTGCAAGGCAAAGAGCGCCTCTACGTCAGAAGCTCCATCCTCCTCCCATTCTGAACGAGCCGCTTCCGCTTTTAGTTGTATCTAGCTCTGCCTCCTAGGCCCTAGAGTCTAAGAACCTTCCCCACAAGAAGGTAAAAAGCACCTTCTGTGGGAAGCACCTTAGCCACCGGGCCTGAACAGTCGGCTCCGCTTTTAAATAGGCCTTACAAGCTCAAATTGTTCGCCTAATTTCGCGTAGTTGTGCCCTGCTAATCGGCTTACTGGTTTTAGTTCTTCTGCATGAATTCGTCCGTTTTCATATAAATGTTCTGCGACGTGGAACCGGACAACGCGGCCGATTAGTAGGTCACATGCTGGAGAGTCTTCTGTTCCACCTAGTGGAATGGCACGTTCTAATATGCACTCCATTCGAATATTCGCTTCTTTTACGCCTGGTACGGAGATGACATCACTTTCGATCGGGGTTAGTTTCGCTAATTCAATTTCACTTTGATTTGGAGGAAGGTTTGCGGCAGTTTCATTGATGGCCTCCACATAGGATTCATCGGAAATATGTACAACAAATTCACCTTTTTCAATGGCGTTTCGAGAAGTATCTTTTCTTTCTCCTCCTTTACGTTGTACGGAAACAGAAATGAGCGGCGGATTAGCAGCAACGATATTAAAATAGCTATATGGAGCCCCGTTTAAAACACCATCTTTTGTTACAGAAGTTACAAATGCTACAGGGCGCGGAATGATACTCCCTGTTAATAATTTGTAATTATCTTTTTCTGTTTGTTCATTTGGATTGATTGAAAGCATATTTGTAATCTCCCTTCCTCTATATGAATACTTCCTTGTTTGTTTACAAGATAATGGAGAGAAACTCCTGCTAAAAAAATATTTTTTTGACGCTTTTTGTAAATGAGAAAAAAGAATAGGAGTAGATTCCAGCTTGGAATCTACTCCTATCACTAATAAATATATAAATACATTTTGATTTTTCAACATATAAGTCGCGGCTATGAAGAATAAAAGATGATCTGCACTCATTTTCTCGCTTTGTTTTCACCTGGCATGGGGCAGGAAAAAGATCTGACCGCTGCTATGCATGGCCGGATGCTCTCTCCCACCTAAAAAAGTTTTTTTCAATTTGCACTTATATATCTTGGAATTGAGATAACTGATTAAAGTAAAACGTAAGCGCCAGGTCCAGTTAATGCAACACCAACTGCAATAGCGATTAAGATCATGTTATATTCAAACCCGTTTTGTGTTACCCAGTAGCCATTTTTTCCGTGTACAGTAAAGATTGCAACTAGCATTGTACCAACGATAAATAATGAGCCAACCCAAGTGAAGATACCTGCAGCGAATAAGAAACCACCTAATAGCTCAGTTGCGCCAGCCATAAATGCCATGAATACGCCAGGGCGTAAGCCGATTGATTCCATCCAGCCGCCTGTTCCTTTCAGGCCGTGACCACCAAACCAGCCAAATAATTTTTGAGTACCGTGACCCATGAATGTAATTCCGATAATAAGACGAATAAGAAGAAGACCGATGTTCATCATTTATAAAACCCCCAAAAAGTTATTTACTTACCTTATGTAAGTTATAATAAATGAGTTACTTACTTTAGTCAAGTAACTTTCTTGTGAAATTTGAAGAAAATTTTACAAATCAATAATAAAAAATAAATATGTAGTAAAGACCTTTAGACGAGTGGGAGAAAAAAAGAGAAAATACAAGTAAGAAGTTAATTCTCATTATTGTTATTCAGACAATCTGAATTGACTGGAATTTTGCAAAGCGATACAATAAGGGTCTATTGGTAATAACGTAATTCTTTTCGAAAGCGTTTTTACAATATAATATTTGAAGTATGAAGTCTTACATGTAGATTAGTTATTACTAGGGATTGCCCTATACATTTTCACCCTAATTATGAGGAGGATATCCTATGTTTAAAAAATTATTTGGCCTTGGCTCAAAAACAAATGCAGAAACAATCTTAGCTCCATTAACTGGAGAAGTGAAAAATATTGAAGAAGTACCAGATCCAGTATTCGCTGGTCGTATGATGGGTAACGGTGTTGCAATCGTTCCAACTGAAGGTGTAGTTGTATCACCAGTAGACGGTGAAATCGTACAATTATTCCATACAAAACACGCTGTTGGAATTAAAGCGAAAAACGGTACAGAAATTTTAATCCACATTGGTTTAGAAACTGTAAAAATGGGAGGCGAAGGTTTCGAAGCTCACGTATCTGAAGGACAAGCTGTGAAAGCTGGCGATAAATTAATTTCTTTCGATTTAGAATTAATTCGCGAAAAAGCAAAAAGTACAATTACTCCAATTGTTATTACAAATACAGATGCAGCTGAATCTATTAATACAACTGTAGGTGTTTCAGCTACAAAAGGTTCAACAGAAGTAATGAAAGTTACAATGAAATAATGATTTTTTGTAAGGAATCCATTTTATATGAAATGGATTCCTTATTTTATTTAGTCGTAAGTTTTTTTCGTGGGATGTTTTAGTGATGTATGATGTTATATTGAAGGTACTTGGGACTAGGGTTTTACATATATGTGGATAAGGCGTATTTCTCTTAGAAAAAATAAAAGGGAAATGCGCCTTTTGTATGTTCACATTTCTTTTGTTCCATTGTAATGTACGTTATGATGAATGTAAGACATTCACCATAAGGAGTGGATTTGGATGAAGCGAGTGTTGTTTGTTTGCACTGGAAATACATGTCGTAGCCCAATGGCAGAAGCGTTGCTTCGTCACTATGGAGAAGGGAAATTTGAGGCGAAGTCTGCGGGTGTTTTTGCCAGTTTTGGAAGTGATGCATCTTTACATGCAAAAGATGCATTAGCAGAAAAGGGGATTAAAGTAGAGCATGCTTCGCAGCAAATAACGGATGGATTACTTGAGTGGGCTGATATGGTACTCACGATGACGGAAAGCCATAAACAACTTGTGGTTGGATATCACCCGAGTGCTAGGGAGAAAGTGCATACATTCTATGAATTTGTAGAGGGTACAAGTAAAGATATTTCAGACCCGTTTGGCGGTTCTCTTTCCATTTATCAATCAACATTAGTAGAGATGGAAAAACTTGTACAAACTTTATTGGAAAAATATTCAGAGGGTTAATGTTTCGTGTATAATACGATATTGGAGATGATCTTGCTTGGAATGAGCAAGTGAGTATCAAACTTTTGCAATCATTCATCAGTGGGGATAAGTAATCCTACTTGATAGAAGTTTCACTAAAATTTTGGAGGGGTCAAAATGAAAGTAGTAGTAGCATCTGATCACGGTGGAATGAATATCCGCAAAGAAATCGTAAGTTTATTAGAAGAATTGAATATTGAATATGTTGATTTAGGATGTGAATGTGAAGCAGGTTCTGTTGATTATCCTGATTTTGCATTTCCAGCGGCAGAAATGGTTGCAAATGGTGAAGTAGACCGTGGTATTTTAATTTGTGGAACAGGCATTGGTATGTCAATTGCAGCAAATAAAGTACACGGTATTCGCTGTGCGTTAGTACATGATACATTTAGTGCAAGAGCAACAAGAGAACATAATGATACGAATATGTTAGCGATGGGTGAGCGGGTAATTGGTGCTGGTTTAGCGCGTGATATCGCAAAAATTTGGCTAACAACTGATTATGAAGGCGGACGTCACGAAAATCGCGTAGGGAAAATTAAAACATACGAAGCGAAGTAATCTTCTATTAGGACATACTATAATTTGTTGAACCAATCTGTGAAAGGAAGAGGCGTCATGACGGAAATAGTAAAAATGAAAGAGCAGCTACAAATATCGCTTTCTGATTTTCAAGAGCAAGCTTCTTTACAAAGCGGGCAAATTTTTGTAGTGGGCTGTAGCACGAGCGAGGTGCTCGGAGAGAGAATTGGGACATCAGGAACGATGGAAGTGGCGGAAGCGATTTTTTTTGAGCTAAAACAATTTCAAGAGCAAACTGGTATAGAGTTGGCATTCCAATGTTGTGAGCATTTAAATCGTGCTTTAGTAGTAGAGAGAGAAGTAGCAATGAAGTATCAATTTGAAATTGTAACTGTTACGCCTGTTAGATCAGCTGGTGGTGCATTAGCAACATATGCCTATCACAATCTAAAGGATCCTGTAGTCGTGGAATTTATAAAAGCAGATGCGGGCATGGATATCGGTGATACATTTATTGGTATGCATCTAAAACATGTTGCGGTTCCAATTCGTACACGTGTAAAAGAGATTGGAAGTGCACACGTAACGATGGCTAAAACACGTGCGAAACTTATTGGTGGGGCACGTGCTGTATATGCGGCAGTAGAAGAAACAGTTACTTGTAGCTAAAAATAAAGAAGAAACAGAAATACTGTATCCTTTATATAACATGTAAAGAGGTATGTAGTCTGACTTTCTATATCATAAAAGAAAAGACCGAACGCGGTCTTTTTTTCTTTTATGATATAGAAAGTCATGTTAGAATGTAGTTGAAAACATGAAGGTTCTAAAGAATTACAACTTGAATTTTCGTTTTTTCTCAACAAATAAGAAAAAACTATCGGGAATCAGTGTAATTCGTTCAGAAAAGGGGGATTTTGGTGGATCATTTAAAACGTCAAGATGAAAAGGTATTTGCTGCAATTGAAGCAGAACTAGGAAGACAACGTTCAAAAATTGAATTAATTGCTTCAGAAAACTTCGTAAGTGAAGCTGTAATGGAAGCACAAGGTTCTGTTTTAACAAACAAGTATGCAGAAGGATATCCTGGTAAACGTTACTATGGCGGTTGTGAGCATGTAGACGTAGCAGAGGATATTGCACGTGATCGCGCAAAAGAAATCTTTGGCGCAGAGCATGTGAACGTTCAACCACACTCTGGTGCACAAGCGAACATGGCTGTATACTTCACGATTTTAGAGCAAGGCGATACAGTACTTGGTATGAATTTATCCCACGGTGGTCACTTAACACACGGAAGCCCTGTTAACTTCAGTGGGGTACAATATAATTTCGTAGAATATGGCGTTGATGCTGAATCACACCGCATCAATTATGATGATGTGTTAGCGAAAGCAAAAGAACATAAGCCAAAATTAATCGTTGCAGGTGCAAGTGCGTACCCTCGTGTTATCGATTTCAAGAGATTCCGTGAAATCGCAGACGAAGTTGGTGCATACTTAATGGTGGATATGGCACATATCGCAGGTTTAGTTGCAGCAGGTTTACATCCAAACCCAGTACCACATGCACATTTCGTTACAACAACAACACATAAAACATTACGTGGCCCACGTGGCGGTATGATTTTATGTGAAGAAAAATTTGCAAAGCAAATTGATAAATCAATCTTCCCTGGTATTCAAGGTGGACCACTAATGCACGTAATTGCTGCAAAAGCTGTTGCATTTGGTGAGGCACTTCAAGAAGACTTTAAAACATATGCACAAAATATCATTAATAATGCACAGCGCTTAGCAGAAGGTCTTCAAAAAGAAGGACTTACACTTGTTTCTGGTGGAACAGACAACCATCTTATCTTAATCGATGTTCGCAACCTAGATATTACAGGTAAAGTTGCAGAGCATGTATTAGATGAAGTTGGTATTACTGTAAACAAGAACACAATCCCATTTGAAACAGCAAGCCCATTTGTAACAAGCGGCGTACGTATTGGTACAGCGGCGGTAACATCTCGTGGCTTCGGATTAGAAGAAATGGATGAAATTGCAGCAATTATTGCTCATACGTTAAAAAATCATGAGGATGAAGTTGCATTAGAAGAAGCACGTAAGCGTGTAGAAGCATTAACAGATAAGTTCCCAATGTATACAGATCTATAATAAATTAGATGAAGACTGCTGAAGCATATATTGTTTCAGCAGTCTTTTTATTTCTAAAAGTATTTTTTAATATATAGTTTTTTAGAATATTGTTTATTTAATATTTTAAAGGAAGAATTATTTCTATTGAAAAAGGAAACACTGAAAATATTGGTTCTTGGTCTGTTGTTCATATAATGGATGATGGTGGACAGTCTTATCAAATTATTATGTTGAAATCAGCCGGAGAAAATGTTTCTGGTGGAACAACAAATGTACAATTCTTTGTTGGTTCTCACGTAGAAAAGTTATAATTTTATATTTTAAAAACTAGAGAGAAAGCAGCCTAAGTAAAAAATGGCTGCTTTTTTTATAAAAAATAATAACAGTGGTTTATAAGGGCACATATCACTTCTTAAGTATGTATACAAATCATGAATAAATTTTGGATATATAATGAAGGATATGACTTCCATAATTGGTAAAGGTATTAGGTGGGTTCATAATGAAATTGAAACTTTTCCAAATTTGCCCTTGAATATTAGTAGCGTTTTCTTTACAATCGTAAATAGTGTAAAACGGCGTGTACGCACGCATGAATATCATCTGAAGGAGAGATTCACATGGGAAAACTGTATGTATTTGATCACCCGTTAATTCAACATAAGATTACATATATTCGCGATAAAAATACAGGCACAAAAGAATTTCGTGAATTAGTGGATGAAGTAGCAAGCTTAATGGCATTTGAAATTACACGCGATCTTCCACTTGAAGAAATCGAAATTGAAACACCTGTAAGCAAAGCGAAAACAAAAGTGATCGCTGGTAAAAAGCTTGGTCTAATTCCGATTTTACGTGCAGGTTTAGGGATGGTAGATGGAATTCTAAAATTAATTCCAGCAGCAAAAGTAGGACACGTTGGTTTATACCGTGACCCGAAAACATTGCAACCGGTAGAATACTATGTGAAACTTCCAACGGATGTAGAAGAACGTGACTTTATCGTACTTGATCCGATGCTAGCAACAGGTGGTTCGGCAGCTGAAGCAATTAACTCTCTGAAAAAACGCGGTGCGAAGCAAATTAAATTAATGTGTATCGTAGCTGCACCAGAAGGAGTAAAAGTAGTACAAGAAGAACATCCTGATGTTGATATTTATGTAGCGGCATTAGATGAGAAATTAAATGACCATGGTTATGTTGTTCCAGGTCTTGGCGATGCTGGTGACCGTTTATTTGGAACGAAGTAAGACAACAGACGAGAGGGAATTCCCCACTCGTCTTTTTTGTGTAAATATTGAGGGTAGGGGAGGAGTGTGGTATTTTTTGTATATGCAACATAACTTGCATATTTTTCACATATAATATAGAAGTCAAACGTCTAATAAGTCCTATATTATAGAAGAAAAACGTTATATCGTAAAAATATAATCGTGACAAACTTGTGAACTTTTTCTTCTATTATAAGGAGAAAACTTGAAGGAATCAGATATCTTTGACCAGTATTTAGAAGGGGAACGTTTTCATTTTTGGCAAGAAATTACTAATACTCAAATTTTTTGATTTTTTACGATTTCTCGTTGACAGTGCTAATACCCTATTGTATGCTAACTACGGGGATGGATGGTAGGGCTTTCAGTGACAAATTTGCATCTATTCCGTGACGAAAAAGTAAACTTTTTATTTTGTATAGAATTTATGCAAGAAAATGAGTTATTATTAACACATCGTGAATGAGGGTTACATATTGGAGGGATGAATCCTTGCAAAAAAACGATCGCAACCCGGTAAAAGCTTATGCTTTAATGTCAGGTATTCTTGCTCAGTTAGTTGGTTCGATTCTTGTTGGAATCTTTGGTGGGCAATGGATTGATAGTAAGGTTGGAACGTTTCCGTTGTTTCTTATTGTAGGCTTATTGCTTGGATTAGGAACAGGGATTTACGCAATGATTCGACTCATTCGACATTACTATTCGGGAGAGCAATGATGATAGACGTACATGGACTTGTCCAAAGACAAAAGAAATATATGTACTACTTGCTTGCGCTTCTTGTGCTAGGATGGGGATTTACCTCTTACAAGGATGTATTTCTTGGGCTGATTATCGGAACGATTTTCAGTTTTCTTAGTTTGCGCATCATTGCACGTAGAACAGACAAGCTATTAGATCGCGTTACAAATGGAGAAAACGTGAAATTTAAAGCAACGGCTGTAAGTACATATTCGAGATTTGCTACGATTGGGTTATTAATTTTATTTGCAGCGAAATATCAGCATTTAATTGCGATGTGGAGCTTAGGTGTGGGATTGCTGACAGGATATCTTGTCATGATCATAGATTATCTTTATTTAGAGTATAAGAGCAGGGAAGAGAGGTGAATTACTAGTGGAACACGGTAAATTAGTTGAATTTCTAGGTTTAACGTTCGATTTATCCTCAGTCATGATGGTTACTGTGGCAGCAGTTATTGTTTTCTTAATCGCTGTTATCGGGACTCGCAGCTTAGCTCTTCGTCCGACAGGAATGCAAAACTTCCTTGAATGGGTGTTAGACTTTGCGAAAGGGATTATTAACAGTACGATGGACTGGAAAACAGGTGGACGCTTCTTAACATTGGGCGTGACACTTATGATGTTTATTTTCGTATCAAACATGCTCGGTCTACCATTCATGTACTCAACAACTGAGGCTGGCGAACACATTGCATGGTGGAGATCACCAACGTCTGACCCAGCAGTTACATTAACATTAGCCGTGATGGTAGTTACCCTCACCCATTATTATGGAATTAAAATGAAGGGTACGAAAGAATACTTAAAAGGGTTTTTCCAACCTATGAAATTCTTGTTTCCTTTAAAGGTTATTGAGGAATTTGCGAACACATTAACGTTAGGTCTTCGTTTATTCGGTAACATTTATGCAGGTGAGATTTTATTAGGATTACTTGCTAAATTAGGCGGAAGTACAGTACTTGGAGCATTCGGTGCTATTGTACCAATGTTAGCATGGATGGGATTCAGTGTGTTCGTTGGTTCAATCCAAGCATTTATCTTTACAATGTTAACGATGGTTTATATGGCTCATAAAGTAAGTCATGACCATTAATATACTTTAATAAGTAAGTAAAAAAATCTATTTTTTTATAATACAAAGGAGGACAAATTAAATGAGTTTAGGTGTAATCGCAGCTGCAATTGCAATTGGTTTATCAGCATTAGGTGCAGGTATTGGTAACGGTCTTATCGTATCACGTACAATCGAAGGTGTTGCTCGTCAACCAGAATTAAAAGGCGCACTTCAAACAATTATGTTCATCGGGGTTGCATTAGTTGAGGCACTTCCAATCATCGGTGTAGTTATTGCATTCATCGTAATGAACAAATAAGGGAGACTCCCCTTACATAGATGGCGAAGAGTGTTTTTGGACTTTCTTCGCCATTGCTTTATGAACGAAATGGTTGTCTTTTTTTTTCATATAGTAAATTTAGATATCACGAAGGGAGTGAATCCTTGTGCCAACTTTAATTTTAGGAGCTGCCATTCCATTTGGAACGATTGCTTATACATTGTTAGTTTTCCTAATTTTATTAATCATGCTACGTAAATTTGCTTGGGGTCCTTTGATGGGAATTATGAAGGAACGTGAAGAGCATGTTGCTAGTGAAATCGACGCTGCAGAAAAGAACAACGTAGAGGCGAAAAAATTAGTGGAAGAACAACGTGAAATGTTAAAACAATCACGTGTTGAAGCACAAGAGTTAATCGAAAGAGCGAAAAAGCAAGCAGAAGATCAAAAAGATGTTATTGTTGCTGCTGCAAAAGAAGAAGCAGAATCTATTAAAGCATCTGCTGTACAAGAAATTCAACGCGAAAAAGAGCATGCGATTGCTGCTCTGCAAGAACAAGTTGCTTCTTTATCTGTTCAAATTGCTTCTAAAGTAATTGAGAAAGAATTAAAAGAAGAAGACCAAGTGAAGTTAATTCGCGAGTATATTAAAGAAGTAGGAGAAGCGCGATGAGCAATGAGATTGTAGCAAAACGTTATGCTGTCGCTCTTTTTCAAATTGCAAAAGAAAAACACGTATTAGAAATGTTTGAAGAGGAATTACGCCTTGTACAAAACGTTTTTGTAAAGAACGGAGAACTACATAGCTTTTTAACACAACCAAACATTTCAAAGGAACAGAAAAAAACGTTTCTTTCTAACGTGTTTGCTTCTGTTTCTGAATCAATTTTAAATACGCTATATATTTTAGTTGATAACAAACGTATTGAAATTCTACCTGAAATTGCAAATGAATATGTTGTTCTTGCTAATGAAGAACGCAACGTTGCTGATGCGACTGTATATTCAGTTCGTCCTCTATCAGAAGATGAAAAGCTTAGCATTGCAGAGTCATTTGCAAAGAGAACAGGAAAAGATGCAATTCGTATTAAAAATGTTGTAGATGAAGATTTACTAGGCGGCATTAAAGTACGCATTGGAAATCGCATTTATGATGGCAGTTTACAAGGAAAGTTAGCACGTATTCAGCGTGAACTTATGAAGAATAGATAGGGGTGAAGCACATGAGCATCAGAGCTGAAGAAATTAGCGCACTGATAAAGCAACAAATCGAGAACTATCAGTCTGAAATCGAAGTTAGTGATGTTGGTACAGTTATCCAAGTTGGTGATGGTATCGCACGTGCTCATGGTCTTGATAGCGTTATGGCTGGTGAACTTGTAGAGTTCTCTAACGGCGTTATGGGGCTAGCACAAAACTTAGAGGAAAACAACGTAGGTATCATTATTTTAGGACCTTACACAGAAATCCGTGAAGGTGACGAAGTTCGTCGTACTGGCCGCATCATGCAAGTACCAGTAGGGAAAGAACTAATCGGTCGTGTTGTAAACCCATTAGGTCAACCAGTAGATGGTTTAGGCCCAATTAATACAACAAACACTCGTCCAATCGAAAGTCCAGCACCAGGTGTAATGGATCGTAAATCTGTTCATGAACCACTTCAAACAGGTATTAAAGCGATCGATGCGCTTGTACCAATTGGCCGTGGTCAACGTGAGTTAATCATTGGTGACCGCCAAACTGGTAAAACAGCAGTTGCACTTGATACAATCTTGAATCAAAAAGATGAAGATATGATTTGTATCTACGTTGCAATTGGACAAAAAGAATCTACAGTACGTAACGTAGTAGAAACACTACGTAAGCATGGTGCATTAGAATACACAATCGTTGTAACAGCATCAGCTTCTCAACCAGCTCCATTATTATACTTAGCTGCTTACGCTGGTGTAACAATGGGTGAAGAGTTCATGTACAACGGAAAACACGTATTAGTAGTATATGATGACTTATCAAAACAAGCAGCTGCTTACCGTGAGCTGTCATTACTATTACGTCGTCCTCCAGGTCGTGAAGCATATCCAGGGGATGTATTCTACTTACATTCTCGTTTACTAGAACGTGCAGCAAAATTAAGCGATGCAAAAGGCGGCGGTTCTTTAACAGCTCTACCTTTCATCGAAACACAAGCAGGGGACGTATCAGCTTACATCCCAACAAACGTAATCTCTATCACAGATGGACAAATCTTCTTACAATCTGATTTATTCTTCTCTGGCGTACGTCCAGCAATCGATGCAGGTACTTCAGTATCTCGTGTTGGTGGATCTGCTCAGATTAAAGCGATGAGTAAAGTATCAGGTACACTTCGTCTTGACCTTGCATCTTATCGTGAGTTAGAAGCGTTCGCTCAGTTCGGTTCTGACCTTGATAAAGCAACACAAGCGAAATTAAACCGTGGTGCTCGCACAGTTGAAGTATTAAAACAAGGATTACACAAACCGTTACGAGTAGAGAAGCAAGTTATCATTCTTTACGCTCTAACACGTGGATTCCTAGATGATATCCCAGTAGCAGATATCACTCGTTTTGAAGAAGAATTCCATGCTTGGTTAGATTCAAATGCAGCTGAATTATTAAGCGAAATTCGCACAACAAAGAAACTTGCGGATGACGACAAATTTGCAGCAGCAATCAACGGATTCAAAAAAGTATTCGTAGCTTCTGAATAATAAAAAGCGGAGCCGACTGTTTAGCCCCGCCGGCTAAGGTTCTTTCCCACAGAAGGTGCTTTTCACCTTCTTGTGGGGAAGGTTCTTAGACGAAATGGGCTAGGAGGCAGAGCTAGATTATATAAAAAGGCAACTCTTACAGGAATTGCTGACGGTTATGTAGAGGAAAAGAGTAGGTGCACCTATTCTTTTCCTTCAATCATGAGCAAGAATATCTTGCAACGTAGATTAGGAAGATGAATCAAAAGGATTCTTACTAATCGTGCCAACTTCCGGAAAAAAGGTGGTGAAAACCTGTGGCATCTTTACGCGATATAAAAGCGAAAATTAACTCGACAAAGAAAACGAGTCAAATTACGAAAGCGATGGAGATGGTATCTGCATCGAAGTTAAGTCGTGCAGAGCAAAATGCTAAATCTTTCGTTCCGTATATGGAAAAGATTCAAGAAGTGGTAGCGAGCATTGCGCAAGGTAGCAAAGGGATCAATCATCCAATGCTAACAGCGCGTCCTGTAAAACGTACAGGATACATCGTTATTACATCTGATCGCGGACTAGCAGGTGGTTATAACAGTAACGTATTACGTACGGTAAGTAATGTAATTCGTGAACGTCATAATATGGATTCAAACCAATATTCAATTATTGTGCTTGGACGACTAGGACGTGATTATTTAAAACGTCGCGGCTTTAACATTATTGATGAAGTAGTTGGATTATCTGATCACCCATCATTTACAGATGTTAAAGACCTTGCTTCTCGAGCAATTGCGATGTTCGCAGATGGTGCTTATGATGAGTTGTATATTTACTACAACCATTTTGTAAGTAAAATTTCACAAGAAGTAACGGAAAATAAAATTTTACCGCTTACGGAAGTGACGTCGGACAAACCGACGACAGCTTATGAATTCGAACCTTCTGAAGAAGATATCTTAAAAGTATTATTGCCACAATACGCAGAAAGCTTAGTGTACGGTGCATTACTAGATGGTAAAGCAAGTGAACACGCAGCGCGTATGACAGCAATGAAAAGTGCTACAGACAACGCAATGGAAGTTATCGATTCACTTACACTTTCATTCAACCGTGCTCGTCAAGCAGCGATTACGCAAGAAATTACGGAAATCGTTGGTGGCGCAGCAGCGTTAGAATAGTAATAAAAGGCGGAAGCGGTTTGTTCAGAATGAGAGGGGGATGGAGCTTTTGACGTAGAGGCGTTTTGTGCCTCGCAGGAAAAAGCGAAGCCACCGATCCTTCTAGCCGCTGCAGCTAGAGTAATAAAAGGCGGAAGCGGCTCTTTCGGAAGAGTCGCTCAAGCTACACTAATAAAAAATGAAAGCCGACTCTCATAGAAAGTTGGCTAATTTAAAGAAAGCTAGGAGGGAACCCGATGAATAAAGGGCGCGTTACGCAAATCATGGGTCCGGTTGTAGACGTTAAGTTTGACGGCGGAAAGCTACCTGAAATCTACAATGCCCTTAGAATTAAACAAGACGCAGTTAACTTAACTTTAGAAGTTGCGCTTCACTTAGGTGATGATACAGTTCGTACAGTTGCGATGTCTTCCACAGACGGACTTGTTCGTGGTACAGAAGTAGAAGATACTGGTAAACCAATCTCTGTTCCGGTTGGTGATGCAACACTTGGTCGTGTATTTAACGTATTAGGTGATGCAATTGACTTAGATGGTGAAGTTGCAGCGGATGTACGCCGTGATCCAATTCACCGTCAAGCACCTGCATTCGAAGAGTTATCTACGAAAGTAGAAATTCTTGAAACTGGTATTAAAGTAGTAGACTTACTTGCACCATACATTAAAGGTGGTAAAATCGGTCTATTTGGTGGTGCCGGTGTAGGTAAAACAGTATTAATTCAGGAATTAATTAACAACATCGCACAAGAGCACGGTGGTATCTCTGTATTCGCTGGTGTAGGTGAGCGTACTCGTGAAGGTAACGACTTATACCATGAAATGAGCGATTCTGGCGTAATCAAGAAAACTGCGATGGTATTCGGACAAATGAACGAGCCACCTGGTGCACGTCAACGTGTTGCATTAACAGGTTTAACAATGGCTGAACATTTCCGTGATGAGCAAGGACAAGACGTACTATTGTTCATCGATAACATCTTCCGTTTCACGCAAGCGGGTTCTGAAGTATCTGCCCTTCTTGGTCGTATGCCATCTGCGGTAGGTTACCAGCCAACACTTGCAACAGAAATGGGTCAATTACAAGAGCGTATTACATCTACAAATAAAGGGTCTATCACGTCTATCCAAGCGGTATATGTACCAGCCGATGACTATACTGACCCAGCACCAGCTACAACGTTCGCTCACTTAGATGCAACAACAAACTTAGAGCGTCGTTTAACACAAATGGGTATTTACCCAGCGGTAGATCCATTAGCATCTACATCTCGTGCACTTTCTCCAGAAATCGTAGGAGAAGAGCATTATGAAGTAGCTCGTAAAGTACAGCAAACTCTTCAACGTTATAAAGAGCTTCAAGATATCATCGCTATCTTAGGTATGGATGAGATCTCTGAAGAAGATAAGTTAGTTGTACAACGTGCCCGTCGCATTCAGTTCTTCTTATCACAGAACTTCCACGTAGCAGAGCAATTTACAGGTCAAAAAGGTTCTTACGTACCTGTAAAAGAAACAGTTCGTGGTTTCAAAGAAATTCTAGAAGGAAAATATGATGACCTTCCAGAAGATGCATTCCGTCTTGTTGGTAGTATCGAAGAAGTTATTGAAAACGCGAAGAAAATGATGGCGTAAGGCCTTAGGAGGGACGAATTATGAAGACATTTCCAGTCAGTATTGTAACTCCTGATGGACCGGTTTACGAAAAAGAAGTAGAAATGGTAAGTGTAAAAGCAGAGAGCGGGGAAATGGGGATCTTACCAGGTCACATTCCAACTGTTGCACCGCTGAAAATTAGTGCGATTCGTTTGAAGAATGGCGGTCACACTGATTATATAGCAGTAAGCGGTGGCTTTATCGAAGTTCGTCCAGATAAAGTAACAGTATTAGCACCATCTGCTGAAGAAGCAAACCATATCGATATTCATCGTGCAAACGAATCGAAGCGCCGTGCTGAGCAACGTATGCAAGATAAACAAGTACATGTTGACTTCAAGCGTGCAGAACTGGCGCTGCAGCGTGCAGTAAACCGTTTGAACGTTTCCGATATGAAATAAGAAAATCCGTAAAGGTTCATTCCTTTACGGATTTTTTTGTTTTATAACTTATGGGTAACAACACTTTCTTTTTTTAGACATTGTTGATTCGTTGTATAATTATATAACGAAAAAATATTTCCAAAAATGGTATAATTATTCTGATTCTATCTAGGAAAAAGCTTTACAAGTTTGATTAGAAAAGGAGATGAGAAAGTGATTAGTGAAATGAAACGAGAAGCTTTACAATCATTAAGGGGAAAATGGGGGCTTGGCGTAGGTTCAACACTCTTATATGTTATTTTAAGTTATATTATATCAACAGTTGCAACTCTTATTGTCATTATTCCTTTTGTTCTTTTATTTATGTCACTTGGTAGTTCTATCGATTTATTTGAAGTGGAAACGGCGACAATCGGTTTTATTGTTACTTTCGTTATTTTGTATGGGCTTATAATGGTTATGAATCTTGGAACATATGGTATTACAGCGTATGGTTACACGAATGTGTTTTTAAATATTAGCAGGAGAAAAGGTGCTACAATAGATGCTTTATTTGAAGGTTTTCGTGGTTTTAGAAGAATGATGAATGCTGCAAAGGCGATGCTTTTAATCTTTTTATATTCTGGAATATGGATTCCCTTCGTGCTAATGATTATTGTTGGTTTGTTAGGAGATGAGACAGGGGGTGCTGGGGAAGGGTCAGCAATCGCATTTTTTGTTTTATTACTTGTTTCATTTATTGTCATTATTATTGCGTACTTTTCATATACGATGACTTATTATGTTATGATAGACAATCCGGAATATGGTGTTTTACAAGCGATGAAAGAAAGTAAAAAAATAATGAAAGGACATAAAATGGATTTATTCCTTTTATGGCTTAGTTTCATTGGTTGGGGAATATTAGCGATGATTCCTTTCGGGTTTGGGTTGCTTTGGCTCTGTCCATATATTAGTACAACGACTGCTCATTTTTATCAGTATGTATCAGAGAAAGCATAGCATCTTTATTTAGGAATTGGTTTTCTATGGTTAGCTCCATATTTTTACACGACATTTGCTGCGTTTTATAAGGAAATTTCAAAGAAATATTATAAAAAAGAAGATACTACTTTTTAAAAAACCGACTAGCATGAAATTAATCATTCATGCTAGTTTTTTTATGAGAATGAAATTAGTTACAATTGCTGTACACCAAGTAACATAGGGGGGGAAGTCATCCTCTAGTTACTTGGTTTTTCTTTTTCCCAATATATCGACATAGGAATTTGAAGTTTGTTATAATGAGAATAATAGTCTCATTATTTAGAAAAATTTAAAAATAATAAATAATGCAGGTTAGACATATTGTTTACTAAGTGAACTTGTTCTTAATTTAGGGGGGAGGGTTTCAGGGTGGCGAATGTATATGAAAATAGTTATATGATTGTTGGGATCTTTTTACTATTGGGCATATTACTACCGGTGGTGGCCCTTACATTAGGCAAGCTGCTGCGCCCACATAAACCAAGTGCAGCAAAGGCAACGACGTACGAAAGCGGAATTGAACCCTATCATGATGCAAATGTTCGTTTTCATGCTCGTTATTATATTTTTGCATTATTGTTTGTCATTTTTGATGTGGAAACTGTATTTTTATATCCGTGGGCTGTCGCATATGACAAGCTTGGTTTGTTCGCGCTTATTGAAATGTTGATCTTTGTCATTATGTTGCTCATTGGTTTGGCCTATGCTTGGAAAAAGAAGGTGTTACAATGGTTATAAATTTTGAAGATTTACATCCAGGGGAACGAGCGGAATTAGAGAGAAATATCTTTTTTACAACACTTGAACAGATAAAAGGATGGGCGCGTAGTAATTCTTTATGGCCGATGACATTTGGACTTGCATGCTGCGCGATTGAAATGATGGGAGTTGGCTCATCGCATTATGATCTAGACCGGTTTGGGTCATTTTTCCGGACATCGCCGAGGCAATCAGATGTCATGATTGTTTCAGGAACAGTAACAAAGAAAATGGCCCCAATTGTGCGTCGCTTATACGATCAAATGCCAGAACCGAAATGGGTTATTGCAATGGGTTCTTGTGCAACAGCTGGTGGCCCGTATGTGAACTCGTATGCTGTTGTGAAAGGGGTAGACCAAATCGTACCGGTAGATGTGTACATTCCAGGATGTCCCCCGAACCCAGCTGCTTTAATTTATGGGATTAATAAATTAAAAGAGAAGATTCGTTACGAAGCAAAGACTGGAAAGCAGGTGACGAATAGATGAGCGATCCGAATAAAGAGATAGAGGACATGAAAAAAGAGGCGGCAAGACATGCGAAAGAAGAAGCGCGGAAACGGCTTGCTGCAAGGCATGAGGCGGAAATGTCTAAGGATGAGGTACAAGGAGAAGAAAAAGAGAAAGCGCTACCAAAAGATGCGGAGATAAATATAGAGGAAGCAAAACGACTTGCCGCGGCAGCAGCGTTAGCGAAGCAGAAAGAAACAGAAGGCAAAGCGATATCGGAAGAGGAAAGGGCAAAAGCGGCAGCGCTAGCAAAGCAGAAAGGAGCAGAAGGCGAAGCGATATCGGAAGAGGAAAAAGCAAAAGCGGCAGCGTTAGCAAAACAGAAAGCGACAGAAGGCGGAGCGATATCGGAAGAGGAAAAAGCAAAAGCGAAGGCGAAAGCCGCGGCAGCAGCAAAGGCAAAAGCGGCAGCGTTAGCAAAACAGAAAGCGACAGAAGGCGGAGCGATATCGGAAGAGGAAAAAGCAAAAGCGAAGGCGAAAGCCGCGGCGGCAGCAAAGGCAAAAGCGGCAGCGCTAGCAAAGCAGAAAGGAGCAAAAGGCGGAGCGCCATCTAACGATGAAAAGGCAAAGGCAATTGCAGTGGCGAAAGCAAAGGCAGCAGCTGCTGCCAAGGCAAAAGGTGCTGCGGGTAAGAAGGAAGAAGAGCCGAAGCAGGAAGAACCATCACCGAATCAGCCATATTTAGATGCTTATGTAAAGATTATTAAGGAGAAGACAGGCGAACATTCATTAGTAGACTACTATATTAATAAACTTTCAAAAGATGTACCAACGCTTGTTGTTGAGCTGAAGAATTACTATGAAGTGATGGAATTATTAAAGTGTCATGAAGGACTTGCCTTTGATTATATGTCGGAGTTACATGCGACGGATTTCGTTACACATATGGAAGTGTATGTCCATTTGTTTTCATATGGAAAGCGTCAATCTGTAGCAGTGAAGGTGAAGGTAGATAGGGGGGCGCCGCGGGTAGCATCGATTGCGCCGCTATGGCACGGGGCGAACTGGCCAGAGCGAGAAGCGTATGATTTGCTTGGTGTTATCTTTGAAGGTCATCCCAATTTAACGCGTATTTTAATGCCGGATGATTGGGCGGGTTATCCGCTTCGAAAAGATTATGAGCCTTTGGATGTGGAGGTGTAGCAGTATGATCCGTACAGAAGAAATGCTTTTAAATGTAGGACCGCAGCACCCAAGTACGCACGGTGTATTTAGGCTTGTTATTAAAATTGATGGGGAAATTATTAAGGAGGCTACACCTGTCATTGGGTATTTACACCGTGGAACAGAGAAAATCGCAGAGAGCTTGCAGTATACACAAATTATTCCTTATACAGATCGAATGGACTATTTATCAGCGATGACGAATAACTATGTGATTTGTCACGCTGTTGAGACAATGATGGGCCTTGAAATTCCAGAGCGTGCAGAATATTTGCGAGTACTTGCAATGGAGCTTGGCCGCGTTGCGAGTCACCTCGTTTGGTGGGGAACAAACCTTCTTGATATTGGAGCGGTTAGTCCGTTTCTATATGCATTCCGGGAGAGGGAGATGATTATTAATCTCTTAAATGAACTCTGTGGTGCGCGGCTAACGTTTAATTACATGCGAGTGGGCGGTGTAAAATGGGATGCTCCAGATGGCTGGACCCGAAAGGTTCGCGAGTTTGTTCCATATATGAGGGAGCAATTGAAAGGCTATCACGACCTTGTGAGCGGAAACGAAATTTTCTTGAATCGTGTGAAGGGCGTTGGAATATATAGTGCGGAAGATGCGCTTTCTTATTCGCTTAGCGGGGCAAATTTACGCTGCACAGGTGTGAAGTGGGATCTTCGCAAGGATGAACCGTACTCTATTTATGATCGCTTTGATTTTGATATTCCGGTAGGAAACGTTGGGGATGCTTGGGATCGTTACGTTTGTCGGATGGAGGAGATTGAGGAGTCTCTCAAAATTATTGAGCAGGCAGCTGAGCAATTCCCATCAGAAGGGCCAGTGTTGGCGAAAGTGCCGAAAATTATTAAGGCACCAAAGGGCGAGGCATTTGTCCGGATCGAGTCACCGCGCGGAGAAATTGGCTGTTATATTGCTAGTGAAGGAAAGAAAGAGCCGTATCGCTTAAAGTTCCGCAGGCCCTCTTTCTACAACCTTCAAATTTTACCGAAGCTTTTGAAGGGCGAAAATATCGCGAACTTAATTACGATTTTAGGTGGCGTTGATATTGTGCTTGGGGAGGTTGATGGGTGATGATAGAGCGCCTCTTAGAGTCATCGGCAAGCTGGACAAATTTTTTCATCTTTTTTGGGTTAGCGGTGCTTCTTTTATTTGCTGTCCTTGGATTTGTTACATATGGGATTTTAGCAGAGCGAAAAGTGATGGGATTTATGCAAGGGCGGATTGGTCCGAACCAGGTCGGCGGCAGATTCGGTTTACTGCAAACAGTTGCTGACGTTTTAAAGCTTTTATTAAAAGAAGATAGCATTCCGAAAGCCGCAGATAAGCCGCTGTTTATATTGGCACCTGTTATTGCATTTGCACCAGCTTTTATGGTGCTTGCAGTCATTCCATTTACGGATAAATTTCAGTTTGCAGATATTGGAGTCGGGCTTCTTTACTATATCGCTGTATCAGGGATTACAACGATTGGTGTTGTGACCGGGGGATGGGCATCAAACAATAAATATTCACTTTTAGGCGGGATGCGTGCGGCGGCGCAAATGATTTCCTATGAAATTCCGCTTGTAATGAGCGTCATTGGTGTTGTCTTATTAGCTGGCAGTCTTAATTTAAATGAAATTGTAGCGGCGCAGGAGAAGGTTTGGTACATTTTCGCACAGCCAATCGGTTTTGTAATTTTCTTAATCGCAGCGGTTGCAGAGTTGAACCGGACGCCGTTTGACTTACCAGAGGCGGAATCGGAACTTGTTTCTGGATATCATACAGAGTATTCGGGGTTTCGCTGGGCATTCTTTATGCTTTCTGAATATGTATACTTCTTTGGAATGGCTTCGCTCATTACGGTGCTCTTCCTAGGAGGATGGAATCCAATTATGTTCCTTGGTTTTATTCCTGGAGCTGTATGGTTTGCCTTAAAGTTTAGCGCGGTGGTCTTTCTCTTAATTTGGTTCCGCGTTACGTTTCCACGTATCAGGGGCGATCAATTAATGGAGTTTGGCTGGAAGGTATTATTGCCAATCGCACTTGCGAACATTTTCTTAACGGCATTGATTAAGGAGTTGTTCTTCTAATCCATGAGGGGGGTGCCACTAAGATATGAAAGGACTATTTAAAGGATTAAAGTATACGCTTAGCAATTTAAGTAAGAAAAAAGTAACGTACGATTATCCCAATCAACCATTGCCACTACCAGATCGCTTTCGAGGGATTCAAAAATTTTATCCAGAAAAGTGTATTGTTTGTAACCAATGTGCCAACATCTGCCCAACTGACTGTATTCAACTAACAGGGAAGAAGCATCCGGATCCGGCGAAAAAAGGAAAAATCATTGATACGTACGATATTAACTTTGAAATTTGTATTCTGTGCGATTTATGTACAGAGGTTTGTCCAACAGAGGCAATCGTTATGACAAACAATTTTGAGCTAGCGGAGTATACGCGTGATGATTTGTTTAAAAATTTGCAGTGGCTAGATGAAAATGATGAGAACGTCAGAAAGGAGAATAAAGCATGAACGGCGAGTTGATAGCGTTTTTTTTACTATCCTTAACGGCGATTATCGGTGGTATTCTTATGCTGAACTTAACGAAAGTCATGCATATGATGCTCGCCCTTGTGTTTACGTTTCTTAGCATTGCGGGATTGTATTTTCTATTATCGGCAGAGTTTGTTGGAGTAGCGCAAATTTTAATTTATTCCGGGGCGATTACGATTATTATGATTTTCGGCATTATGTTAACGAAACATGACGCTGAAAATGAATCTAGTTTTAGTTTTCGTAAATGGCTCATCTTCTTCGCAGTAGTAGTGTTTGGCGGGGTGATGTATTTCGCTGTTAATAATATAGATTTTACAAATCGAAGTGTACAAGGAAGTGTACCACTTCATGAACAAAACACACTTCAAATTGGCACACTCTTATATTCGAAATATGTCATTCCATTTGAATTAACGTCGGTTATTTTACTTGTTGCACTTGTTGGGGCAATTGTACTTGCGAAGAAGGATGAGAAAGAGGGGGATTCCAATGAGTAGTGTTCCAGCTTCCGCCTACTTAGCTCTTGCCATTATTCTGTTTTGCATCGGTTTATTCGGGGCTTTAACAAAGCGGAATACGGTCATTGTTTTAGTTTGTATTGAACTGATGTTAAATGCGGCGAATTTAAACCTAGTCGCCTTTAGTAAATTAGGTTTTTTTCCGAACTTAACAGGACAAATCTTTTCACTGTTTACGATGTCTGTTGCCGCAGCTGAGGCAGCAGTTGGACTTGCAATATTAATTGCGTTATATCGTAAACATGCAACAGTTAACGTAGATGAAATGGATTCGCTTAAGGGTTAGCATTGTGACCGAAAAGGGGGAAGGAAACAATGATCGATTATGCATGGCTCATACCGCTTTTCCCACTTACCTCGTTTTTTTTGCTCGTTATGTTTGGGGGAAAATTGAGAGAAGGAAGCAGCTTACTTGGTATCTTTCTCACATTTCTTTCCTTTGTGGGTGCGGCGACTGTATTAATAGAACGGTTTTCATCAGAAACAGTAAAGCATCAGTGGTTATGGCTCCGAATTGGTGATGTGGATCTTTCGTTTGGTTTTGAGATTAACGCATTAAATGCTTTGATGCTTTTTATTGTGACACTCGTTAGCTTCCTTGTACATGTGTATTCAAAAGGGTATATGCATGGTGATGAGAGGTTGCCCGTATTTTATGCGTATTTAGGGCTCTTTACATTTGCGATGCTCGGGCTTGTTATCTCGACGAATTTACTACAGCTTTATATATTTTGGGAATTAGTTGGACTTGGCTCGTTTTTACTAATTGGTTTCTATTTCTTTAAAGAGGAAGCGAAGGCTGCTGCGAAAAAAGCATTTATTATGACGCGTATTGGAGATGTAGGCTTATTTATCGGGATGATTTTACTCTTCTGGCAGGCTGGTAGCTTTGAATATGAAGTAATCTTTAAAGCGATGAAAATGGGGGACATATCACCTACTATGATAACGCTCACGGCAATCTTGATCTTTATTGGTGCCATGGGGAAATCAGGTCAGTTTCCGCTTCATACGTGGCTACCAGATGCGATGGAAGGGCCAACGCCTGTATCTGCACTCATTCACGCGGCAACGATGGTTGCAGCAGGTGTGTACTTAGTGGCAACGATGTTTCCGCTATTCTCTGCAAGTCCTGCAGCGATGCAAACAGTCGCGGTCGTTGGCGCCTTTACTGCAATCTTTGCTGCGTCCATTGGCCTCGTACAAACGGATATAAAAAGAGTCCTCGCATATTCAACAGTGAGCCAGCTCGGCTATATGATGCTCGCGCTTGGCTCGGCAGGATACGTTGCTGGAGTCTTTCATTTAACGACACATGCTTTCTTTAAAGCATTGCTTTTCTTAGCGGCAGGAAGCGTCATTCATGCGGTGCATACGCAAAACATTAATGAAATGGGCGGATTGCAGAAGAAAATGAAAGTGACGGGGCTGCTCTTCTTAATCGGCACGCTAGCAATTAGTGGTGTCCCGCTCTTCTCAGGTTTTTTTAGTAAGGATGAAATTTTGGCGGCGACGTGGATGCACGGCAATTATGTTTTGTTTGTCCTTGCGGTTCTCGCAGCATTTTTAACGGCGTTTTACATGTTCCGGTTATACTTTCTCGTTTTTACAGGAGAGGCGAAGAAAGAAGAGGGTGTGCATGAATCTCCGCGCGTCATGACATTTCCGATGATTGTCCTTGGTATTCTTGCAGTTTTGGCAGGGTATATCAATACGCCTTGGTTTGGCACGTTTCTTGGGGACTGGCTTACAAAGAATGTCCCGTTCCAAGTAGAGCAAAGTCATGGTCCGGTGTGGATTATGATTGTTGCGACATTCGTTTCGTTCGCGGGCATTCTCGCGGCATATCTCATCTATGGGAAACGATCCATTTCTAGAGATCGGGATGGCGGAAAAGAGACAGTTCTATATAGCCTCCTTAAGGAAAAATATTATGTAGATGAAATGTATAGTGTGACTGTGCTCCCGCTCGTAAAAGGAATCGCTTATGTGCTTCACTTATGTGAGGTCTATATTGTGGAAGGAATCGCCCAGTTAATCAGAGGTATTGTGAGAGGAGCAAGCATTGTTGGTTCTAAACTTCAAAACGGAAACGTACAAGTATACGGAACCGCAGTGGCTGTTTCCGTGGCGACATTAGTTGTCATTCTGTTATATACGGGGGGGTATTGGCAATGAATGCATTATTATTATCATTCTTCATTTTCTCCCCGCTTCTAGGGATTCTTTTACTTATGTTAACACCGAAAACGGAAGTGCGTGCAGTGCGAGGTCTCGGTTTGTTCGGAACAATTCTTCCGCTTGGCATCGCGATTGTTCTGGCTAGTACATATGCTTCCGGAAAGAGCTTAACGATGTTTGCTGAAAAGGTGAAATGGATTCAATTCGGACATTTCCCGGGCGTAGATGAAAAGTTGTTTTCTATTTACTATGAGCTTGGTATCGATGGCTTTTCGCTTGTGATGATGATACTCACGGCGCTTTTAGCGACACTTGCGGCGATTACTGCCTTTTCCATTCAAAAAAATATAAAAGGTTTTTACATGCTTTTATTAACACTTGAAATTGGAATGCTCGGTGTCTTTGCAGCAGAAAATTTACTTCTATTCTTTGTCTTCTTTGAAATTACATTACCACCGATGTTTTTGCTTATTGGAAAGTGGGGGAAATTGAACAGTGAAAAAGCTGCCTATAGTTATTTGATTTATAACGGAATTGGATCGGCGATTCTACTCATTGTGTTTTCTATCCTCTTTGCAAAAACGGGTACAACAAATATTACAGAGTTAAAAGATATTTTGACTGGGGCGGACACGGCGCTCCTAGGCGATATTTCAAATGCATTGCAGCTCAACTTATTCATTGCTCTTATGATTGCCTTTGCCATTAAGCTGCCGGTATTTCCTTTGCATCGCTGGATGGTGAATGTGCATGTCGAGGCCCATCCTGCTGCGGTGATGCTCCATGCGGGTGTTCTGCTCAAGATTGGAGCATACGGCATCGTTCGCTTTGGGAAGGGGCTATTCCCGGAGCAGTTTCAAGACTTTGCGATGCTACTGGCGATTTTAGGGGTAATCAACTTGCTATACGGTGCTTTTCTAGCGATCATTCAAACAGATTTTCGAAAGGTACTCGCTTATTCCAGTATTTCGCATATGGGAATCGTTTTAATGGGACTTGGGGCACTGAATGCAGCCGGTATGAAGGGAGCACTATTTCAAGTCGTATCTCACGGTTTAATTGCAGCGCTACTATTTTGCTTGCTCGGCATGATTGAGGGGCGTTTTGGCACGTCTGACATTACGAAGCTTGGTGGCCTCGCAAAACAAGTTCCTGTGTTAAGTGGTTTCTTATTAGCAGGAAGCATGGCTTCGCTTGGCCTTCCGGGCATGTCTGGGTTTGTTAGTGAGTTTCTTGCATTCCTCGGGCTATTTCAAGGGAAGCCAATGCTCGCGGCGATCGGTGCGCTTGGCATCATTTTAACAGCGGTATATGTACTAAGGGCTACGCTTCAAGTGACATTTGGAAAGAAGGAATTAGCAGCGAGGCCGGATGTCCGCGGCTGGGAATACGTTCCGATTGTACTCTTGCTCACTTGTATTCTTGCAATTGGTGTTATGCCAGAACTGTTAGGAACGCCGCTGCAATACACAGTGAAAATATTGGGGGTGAGGTAGGATGGATATGAATACATTACTTAGCTTATCTTGGCATTTAATGGTACCGGAGTTCATCATTCTTGGAGCGGCCATCCTTCTCTCGCTTCTTGACTTATTTCTAAAGTTTGATCGTAAGTATTTAGGGCTTGGGGCGATTGGAGCGGCAGTGCTATCGCTAATCGCATTAATTACATTGTATGGTGAACCGGCTGGAGACATTTTAAGTGGTTCGTTTGTACTAGATGGATTTTCAAAAGGGTTTAAAACGTTACTATTAATTGCAGCCATCCTCGTTTTATGTATGGCGATGAGCGATGATAAAAAAGAGCCGATTCAAGATAAAGGGGAATACTATTATTTATTTTTAATGGCAGTTCTCGGGGCGATGTTTATGGCGTCTAGCGTCGACTTTATTACGCTCTTTATTGGCCTAGAATTGTTATCACTGTCTTCGTACATTTTAGTTGGGATTCGAAAGACAAATCGTGCTTCGAATGAAGCGGCGATGAAATATGTTATTAATGGCGGAATTGGGACGGCTATTACGCTCTTTGGAATGAGTTACTTATACGGCATTACGGGGGCTACTAATATTATTGGTATGCAGGAAGTTCTCATGCAAGGTGTGGATGGCAGCATCGGGCTTTTGTTATCGCTTGCTTTCTTGCTTCTGTTTGTTGGGCTGTCCTTTAAAATTGCGACGGTGCCGTTTCATATGTGGGCACCAGACGTATATGAAGGGGCCGTGACACCTGTTACAACTTTCCTCGGGACAATTTCTAAAATCGCCGGCTTTATTATGATGATAAGATTGTTCCTTATGGTATTCGGTGCTATACCTGTTCATGGAAGTGAGCAAACAGTATTTGCTAATATGAGCGTATATATTGCCGTGCTCGCTATTATTACAATGATCATTGGTAACGTCGTGGCACTCAAGCAATACAGCGTAAAGCGTCTATTCGCCTATTCTGGCATAGCGCACGCTGGATATTTACTCGTTCCGCTTGTAGCGTTATCACCATTTACAATGGATAGTATGTGGTTTTATATGTTGGCATACGTGTTAATGAATATAGGAGCTTTTGCAGTCATCCATGGATTAATCTTACAAAGCGGAAAGGGAAATTTAACAATTTTCTCTGGTTTACACAAACGCTCTCCGTTTGCCTCTGCAGCGATGACCATTTTCATTCTGTCTTTGGCAGGAATTCCAGGAACAGCTGGTTTTATCGGAAAGGTTAATATTTTCTTAAGTGCCTTCACTGCTAGTCCAGCCCATTACGTGCTGGCATCAGTCATGATGGGCACAACGGTTATCTCGTTTGTATATTATTTCCGTATTTTGCAGCAAATGTTCTTTCGAAAGAGTGATGAAGAAGAGCCGGTACACTTACCGATCAATTTGAAAGTCGTCATTAGTTTTTGTGCAATTGCAACTGTATTACTCGGGATTCTGCCGGCAATTGGCTACAATTTCTTTTATGAATATTTTCCATTGATGAAAGATTTCTTCTTCACAGGGAACGTGGTACAATAGTGAAAACAAAAAGTGTAGAGTCATCGCTCTACGCTTTTTATTGTGGAGCAATGAGAGGGGTAAAGTGAAACTTTCGTTAGCGTGAGACCTTATCCTTCACGAATGTGATGCTCGAACAAAGTGAACTCTAATAGGTAGTGCCCCTTCTTTCGGAGGGATACTTTATACTGCCTGTTTGGGCGGGAAAAAGTGTGGTTTCCATTTATATGGGATTGTTTTGTATCCTAGGTGATGGTAAGCCAAACAAAAGGAGTCGATTTTTTTGGCGCAACTTTTAGGGCAACAAGCACTGATTGCGATTGTTTCGCATTTATTGTTTATTACCATTACGTGGTGGGCCTTACAAGGTATCCATATCGAACGCCTGATGAAATCTGGAAAGGTATTGCAGACGAGGATTTTACTCATTCTTGTTACGATTGCCATTGGGACATCTGTCAGCAACTTTTTTCTTGATTATTTAGGGTATTCGAAGAGTTTAACGTATTTAGTCAAGTAAGTGTATAGAACCTCATATCTCCGTTAACAATGGGGATAGGAGGGGATGAAACTTGAAAAGCTTAAAAACAATTCTTATTGTTGTCGTAAGTATTGTCGTATTCTTGGTCGGGTATAAAGAGATAAAGCCCGTAAGTGACGAAGAGAAAATGGGGAGTATGATCGCAGCTCTTGAAAAAAATGGAGCAGAAGTAGAGCGGTGGTCATGGTTAGCACGGGAAACCAAAACCATTTCTAATATACATACGTTTCAAAAATTGTTAAATGAAGTGAAAGAAAAAGCGAATATTCAAAAATGGGAATTGGAAACATCTCATGATGGATATAAAGCAACAGCATACAAAAAATTTTCTTCTTATGAAGAACGAATAGTAGTAACTTGGAGTAAGGAAAATACTAAAGAAAACACTTTCATTATCTTTGAAGTAAGCGGGTCAAAATGGGACCCTGGAAACATTCGGGAAATGGATAAAATTTTTAGTACAAAACCTACAATTTACACTTGTGTTCAAGGTGTACTGAATGATAAGATTGAAGGTGTTTTGCAAAATAAAACCAATCAGGTTTTGAAAGATCTTTCAGCAAGAGCGATCGAGAAGATAGAAGAAAGAGCATTTGTGTCAGTCTCCGCATATAATAAAAAGTGGAATGACGCTCTTTCAACAAATAGAGAGAAAATCAATGTGCAAATAGCAATACGTTCTACAGACAACAAAGATACAATTGTGGTTGGCACACCGATCATAACTTCTGAGTATTGAATAGATATTGAAAAAAGGACACGGAGGGGAATAAATTGGAAAAAATCATCGTCCGTGGCGGAAAGCGGTTGAATGGCACAGTGCGTGTTGAGGGCGCAAAAAATGCTGTATTACCTATAATCGCTGCAGCCCTATTAGCAAGTGACGGAAAGAATGTACTATCTGAAGTACCAGTTTTGTCTGATGTATACACAATTAATGAGGTATTACGTCATTTAAATGCTGAAGTTGTATTTGAAAATAACCAAGTAACAATTGATGCTTCAAAGGAGTTAAATATTGAAGCACCATTTGAATATGTACGTAAAATGCGTGCGTCCGTTCAAGTAATGGGGCCACTATTAGCACGTAATGGTCGTGCTCGTATTGCACTTCCTGGTGGATGTGCAATTGGTTCACGTCCAATTGACCAACATTTAAAAGGCTTCGAAGCAATGGGAGCGAAAGTAAAAGTTGGTAATGGCTTTGTTGAAGCTTATGTAGATGGACAATTACAAGGCGCGAAAATTTACTTAGACTTCCCAAGTGTAGGTGCAACAGAAAACATTATGTCTGCTGCTACATTAGCAAAAGGGACAACAGTACTTGAAAACGCAGCAAAAGAACCAGAAATCGTTGACTTAGCTAACTTCTTAAATGCAATGGGAGCAAAAGTACGCGGAGCTGGAACTGGAACGATTCGTATCGAAGGCGTTGATAAATTATATGGTGCACACCATTCTATTATTCCTGACCGTATTGAAGCAGGAACGTTTATGGTTGCAGCAGCAATTACTGGTGGAGACATCTTAATTGAAAATGCTGTACCAGAACATTTACGTTCTATCACAGCGAAAATGGAAGAAATGGGTGTTAAGGTTATTGAGGAAAACGAAGGCGTACGTGTTATCGGCCCAAGTAAATTAAAAGCCGTTGATATTAAAACAATGCCTCATCCAGGTTTCCCAACAGACATGCAATCGCAAATGATGGCATTGTTATTACATGCGGATGGAACAAGCATGATTACAGAAACGGTATTTGAAAACCGCTTCATGCATGTGGAAGAATTCCGTCGTATGAATGCAGACATCAAAATTGAAGGTCGTTCTGTTATTATGAATGGACCTAACAACTTACAAGGTGCAGAAGTAGGAGCAACTGACTTACGTGCTGCAGCGGCATTAATTCTAGCTGGTTTAGTATCAGATGGTTACACACGTGTAACAGAATTAAAACACCTTGATCGTGGATATGTAAACTTCCATGAGAAACTAGCTGCATTAGGTGCAACAATTGAACGTGTAAATGAAAAAGTAGAAGAAGTGACGAAGCAACAAGTTTCTGACCTTCACGCTTAAGTTTGAGTAGTCTCTATGTCTTTTTGACATAGAGGCTATTTTTATTGGGCTATTATTGTTATAGTCAAAAAATTCCTTTTTTATGCCTATCCACCTGAAAAATTTAGAAAATTCTTTCCTTTGAGATTGCATCCTGTCATATCAGTACTTTATATTTTCCCTTTGCAGAAGTTCCTCCCGATATGTTCTAAAAGCTCGCCACGTTCCATAAGAATGAAATGAGTCTAATTTCATAGCGGGGGAAAAAGATGAAAATTTCAAAGCCACTTTTCATTACAATGGCGCTCTTAGTGGCGCTCGTCATTATTGTACCGACCGTACTTGTTATTCCGTTTACGAAAGCGAAAGTAAGTCAGCCGCCCGAACATCCTCCAGCCATGCAAAGTGTGCCAGCTCCTAAAAAGGTAAATACTGCTGTCCAAGTTACTGTGTATCGTAATGCACAAAAGAAGGTAGAAACGATGCCGATGGAAGAGTATGTTACAGGTGTAGTAGCTTCCGAGATGAATGCTAGCTTTGAAATGGAGGCATTAAAAGCACAGGCATTGGCAGCGAGAACATTTATTGTACAGCGTATGCTAGGCGGAAGTAAGAAAAACAATGCGGATGTGACAGATACGGTTAATGATCAAGTGTACAACAGTAAAGAAGAGCTAAAGAAGACATGGGGCAAAGATTATGAGAAAAATTTGAAGAAGATTGAAGAAGCTGTGTCTAAAACAGCCGGACAAGTTTTAACTTATGATGGTAGTCCCATTACGGCCTCCTTCTTCTCAACAAGTAACGGTTATACAGAAAATGCTGCAGACTACTGGGGGAGTGACTTACCATATTTAAAAAGCGTAGACAGTCCATGGGATCAAGCTTCTCCAAAATTTGCGAGTGAGCAAACTTTTACTGTAGATGATTTTCAAAAGCGTCTTGGCGTAAAGGTGCTTGCAAATGGGAAAGTCGGTAATATTAAAGACCGTACAGAAGGAAAACGGGTGAAGGATGTAGAGTTTCAAGGAAAGGTATTAACAGGGAAAGAAGTACGAACAAAACTTGGATTACGCTCCTCTGACTTTACATGGAAACAACAAGGAAAGAGCATTGTCGTCACAACGAAAGGTTTCGGCCATGGCGTGGGCATGAGCCAGTATGGTGCCAATGGAATGGCGAAAGAAGGAAAAGGATATACGGATATCGTTGCTCATTACTATAAAGGTATCGAAATTAAAACGCTAAACGAGTATGAAGGAAAGTTAATGGCGAAGAACTGATGCTTAAGGGTTACTGACAGTTGGGTGCTGCTCGTTTGAAAATATATCGGCGCTTTTTGGAATATATCGACCGTTCGACAAAACTTAGTGATTATTTGACAACAAAGGAGCTCATCCCAATGAGCTCCTTTTGTCATTATTTGTAGAAAACGAAAGAAATGTTAACGGCTTTTGTCTCGTTTTGTTGTGTTATAATACAGTTGTATGTGTATATATAAAATAATAACAGGGGGCATGAAATATGATGATGGATGTACCACTTCTTATTCCAGCAATGATGGAACGGGCGGAGAAATATTTTGCAAAAAAGGAAGTTGTTTCGCGCACTGCATCGCGTATTCAAACATTAACATACGGAGAGATTGCGAAGCGGACAAGACGGCTTGCTAGTGTACTAAATAAAATGGGGATTGATAGAGGAGACAAAGTTGGAACAATCGCTTGGAACCATCACCGCCATTTGGAAGCATATTTTGCAATTCCAGGAATTGGGGCGGTGTTACATACGATTAACTTACGGCTCTCCGCAGAGCATATTTCTTATATCATTAACCACGCCGAAGATAAAATCATTCTCGTTGATGAAGATATGGTTCCTGTATTAGAAAGTATTCAACACGAAATTCCTCATGTGAAAGCATTTATTATTATGACAGATGATCACGAATTACCTCACACAACACTATCACCAGCATATCATTACGAAAAACTACTCGAAGAAGGCGACGAAACATTCCCATTCATAACAGATTTAGATGAAAAAGAACCTGCGGGTATGTGTTACACTTCCGCAACGACAGGAAAACCGAAAGGCGTTGTGTACACGCACCGTAGTATTGCGCTCCACAGTTATACGCTCGGCCTTGTAGACGGCGGGAATCTATCAGAAGTAGACACTTGTATGCCTGTCGTTCCAATGTTCCATGTAAACGCATGGGGGCTTCCTTTTGCCGGTACATGGTTCGGCACAAAGCTCGTCTTACCAGGACCACACTTTACACCGGAAATTTTAGCGCAGCTTATTGAACGCGAGAAGGTGACAATTACTGCTGGTGTACCAACAATTTGGATTGGGTTACTGCAAGAGCTTGAAAAGTATCCGTATGATATTAGTAGTATTCGTACGATATGGTCAGGTGGATCAGCAGCGCCAGGAAGTATGATCCGCACATATGAGGAGAAATATGGAATTGCTTTTAGGCAAATATATGGAATGACAGAAACAAGCCCAGCTGTTGTAATTAACTGTCCAAAGTCATATCAGCGCGATTTACCGAAAGAAGAATATTATGAGTTACGCTCCCGCCAAGGTTACTTATTCCCAGGGCTTGAAATGAAGGTTATTGGTCAAGACGGGGAGATCAAATGGGATGGTGAAGAAATGGGAGAACTTTGCCTGCGCGGACCGTGGATTGCGGGTAGTTATTATAACGATGAACGTACAGCAGATTCCATGAAGGATGGCTGGTTACATACAGGAGATATTGTAACTGTTGATCCGGAAGGGTTTATGAAAATTGCTGACCGTACGAAAGATTTAATTAAAAGCGGCGGTGAATGGATTTCCTCCGTTGATTTAGAGAACGCTTTAATGGCACATGACAAAGTACTAGAGGCATCTGTCGTTGCCGTGCCGCATGAAAAATGGCAAGAACGCCCTGTGGCCTGCGTTGTCTTAAAAGAAGGACAAACAGTAGAACAAGAAGAGCTCTATGCATTACTAGAAGACCAGTTCCCAAAATGGTGGATGCCAGATGACATCTTATTTGTCGAGGAAATCCCAAAAACATCCGTCGGGAAATTTTTGAAAAGGGCGCTTCGTGATCAGCTGAAGAGTTATTTGGTGAAGCAGAAGTAATAGTTGTATGCTGCTCGTTTGAAGATATATCGACCATTCGATAAAATACATGATACAAATTAATCAAAAAGGAGCTGATTTAGCTCCTTTTTATTTTCGGAATAAATATCATAATTTTCCATTAACTGTTTGGTATAATAAGATAAAAAACTTACCTGGAGGAGAAAACATGGCGTTATTGGAGCTAAAACAATTGGGTAAGACGAACCAGTTGCAGGCGATTCAGCTTGAAATTGAAAAAGGGCAATGTGTTGTGCTGCAATGTAACAATCATACGGCGAAGGTTTTGCACCGCATTATAATTGGTGAAGAAGAGGCATCAACAGGAAGCGTTTTATTTGATGGGGAGCCGATTCGAAAGCAATTCTACTCACGCATTGGTTTTTGTTTTTTAAAAGATGAAGCGTATGATCGTTTGAAAGTGAAAGAATATTTCGCTTTTTTATTTGGATTGTATGGCTCGAATATTAGCATAAAGGAAGTTGTTCAGTATGTTGGTTTGCTCGATAAGATGAACGTCAAAATAGAGAAACTATCATTTTCTGAAAAACGTCGTCTTCATATTGGCCGGGTCATGATTCATAATCCGGATTTAATTATTTTCGAAGAGCCAGAACAAAATGTAGATATAGAAAGTACAATTATCATTCGAAAAGCGATTATGAAGATGAAAGAACAAGGGAAGGCCATCTTTATTACATCATCCTTTTTGTCGGATGCACTCTCTTTAACGGAAGATGTGTATATACTTCATCAAGATGGTGTTAAAAAAGTGGAAATTGAACAGGAAGAAGACGAAGAGATAGATTCAGAAAACGTCGTTCAAATGATTCCGCAAATGAAGCTCGAGAGAATTCCTGCAAAAGTAAATGATAAAATCATTTTGCTTGATCCGATGGAGATTCACTTTATTGAAACGCAAAATGGAACGACGCATATTCATGTTCGTGAGGGGGACTTTGTTTGTGCGTTAACATTAAGTGAATTAGAAGAGAGATTAAAAGGTTTCGGGTTCTTTAGGTGTCATCGTTCTTACCTTGTTAACTTGCAGCGTGTACGAGAAGTGATTACTTGGACTCGTAATAGCTTTAGCTTAATTTTAGATGATGAACGAAAAAGCTCCATTCCACTTTCGAAAGGAAGAATGGATGAATTAAAGGGCGTGATTGGACTATAAAAACGCTCCAGTGAGACAAAAATAGGATTCATTCACCGGTAAAAATACTCCTTTTACCGGTATTTTACTGCACGGCCTCTTTGTTTTTCATATGATTGAATCAAGAAAAGCGAATACAACAAGCGGAGGCGACAAACGAGTCGCTAAAGCCAATTTTATCTATAAAAGAAAAACAAAGGGGATGACAAAATGACATTGGCAATTGAAATGAAGGATGTAATGAAAACCTTTAATGAAAAAACAGCACTTCGTAATGTAAGTATTGAAGTAAAGCAAGGAGAAATCTTCGGGTTTCTAGGACCAAGTGGATCAGGGAAAACAACAACAGTGAAAATTTTAACTTCCCAATTGCTTCACAGTGTTGGAAAAGTGAAAGTACTAGGAAAAGATATTACAGGTCCAAACAGCATCGATTACAAACGAATTGGTATTTTAACAGATAACAGCGGTTTATATGAAAGACTTAGCATTTATGATAATTTACTATTATTTTGCGACTTATACGATTGTAAAAAAGAACGAATTGATGAAGTGTTGTCGCAAGTGAATTTATTAGAAGATAAAAAAACACCTGTCAAAAAATTATCAAAAGGGATGAAGCAGCGCGTTACGCTAGCACGAGCAATTCTGCATAAACCGGATATTCTCTTCTTAGATGAACCAACATCAGCACTTGATCCAGTCAACGTCCAAAACATTCATAACATCTTAAAGGACCTAAATAGAGAAGGAACAACAATTTTCTTAACGACGCACAATATGGATGAAGCAGAAACGCTTTGTGACCGCATTGCCTTCTTATGTGGCGGGGAAATTGTAGCGCTTGATACACCAGAGAACTTAAGGCTTAAATATGCGAAAGACAAAATTGAAGTTGTTTTAAAAGATAAGAAAAAAGAAACCGTACAAAAAGATGAATTAGGAGCAAAACGTATTTCAGAATGGATGAAAAAAGGAGAACTTTTATCAATTCATTCTTATGAGCCAACTTTAGGGGATATCTTTATTGAAGTAACTGGGAGGGGATTATAATGACATTTTCAATGAGGCGTGTATCGGCGATTTTACGGAAAGAGATGCAGGATTTGAAGAATAACGCACAAATATTATTAATGGCGATTTTACCACTTGGATTGGCGTTGTTTTATAAGCAAATGGGACAAGGGAAGGAGTTTATGGGGGGCTTTGTAATCGTCATGATATTATGTATGGTTACAACAATTTCACAGGCAACTCTTATTGCGGAAGAGAAGGAGAAACATACGTTACGAGTGCTTATGCTATCTCCTGCCTCTCCATTTGAAATCATTATTGGAAAAGCACTACCAATCATTGTTTTAACGTTTGCGATAAGTTTTCTTAATTTATTTATACTAGATGTTTTACAAGGGAATATGTTGTTCATGTTTCTGTTAATGCTATTAGGAACATTAGTGTTTATCATATTTGGGACAATTATTGCTCTTTTAGCTAAAAATTTAGTGCAAGTTTCTGTTATTGCATCACCGGTTGCAATGGTCTTGCTCATGACTCCAGTTTTAAGTAATGTTATAAAAAATGACATTTTGAAAAACATACTATCGTATTTACCGACTAATCATATTTTTGAAGCGTTCGTAAGTATTGTAGAGGGGAAAGACTTCTCTGCAATTGCCGCAGATCTAATCAATGTCTCTATTTGGTTAGTCATTTCAATTATTGTTTGCCTCTTCGTTTACAAAAAGAAACAACTAGACTAAAAAACTGAGTCAATCCGCTCAGTTTTTTCTTTTTTCTATCATTTCCTCGGAAATTTCGCAATCCCTATACATATTCTTACAGATTTTGTCGAAAAGTAATTAGTTATAGGTTGTATAGGATGAATGAATATTGTTCAAAATGATTGCTGAGGTGATGATAGAATGCGAGGAAGGAATAATAAAAAGTCGCAAAAGGTAGTTCATTTATTTCAAAAACGGTGGGTATTTCCGGCAATCTATATTGCATGTGCAGCGGTAATCTTGACGGTTGCTCTATGGTTCCAGGCAGCTAATCCAAAGAAAGCGCCTAATAAAGAGCAAAGTGCGCCGTATGGTCAAACGGAAAATCCAGCAGTACCAGCAACAAAGTCTTCAGAAGTTGTGAAAATGCCAGCTGCAAAGAATGTAGATGTTGTTGTGAAGAAGAAGTTTTATGAAGATGGAGCAGCAGAAGAGGAGCAAGAACAAGCACTTGTCTTTTATAACAACACATATTCTCCTAATAAAGGAATCGATGTTGCTGCGAAAAATGGAAAAGAATTCGATGTTACAGCTGCTTTAAGCGGTACAGTAACAAAAGCTGAAAAAGATTCGCTTCTCGGTTATGTTGTAACAGTGGATAACGGAAATGGTCTTGCAACATCTTATCAAAGCTTAGGCAGTGTAAAAGTAGAAAAAGGTGCAAAAGTTGCACAAGGTGAAGTATTAGGAAAATCCGGTCTAAGTGCAATGAATAAGGAAGCAGGCTCTCATGTACACTTTGAAGTTCGTAAAGATAATGTAGCTGTCAATCCAGAGCGTTACCTTAACAAACTTGCGACAGATGTAAAGGCAGAAGCAGGATCAGCAAAAGAAACAAATGGTTCAGCTGATGAAAAAGGTAAAAAAGAAGAGAAATCAACAAGCGGTTCAGCTGATGAAAAAGGTAAAAAAGAAGAGAAATCAACAAATGGCGCAGCTGACGAAAAAGGTAAAAAAGAAGAGAAATCAACAAGCGGTTCAGCTGACGAAAAAGGTAAAAAAGAAGAGAAATCAACAAATGGCGCAGCTGACGAAAAAGGTAAAAAAGAAGAGAAATCAACAAATGGCACAGCTGACGAAAAAGGTAAAAAAGAAGAGAAATCAACAAGCGGTTCAGCTGATGAAAAAGGGCAAAAAGAAGAGAAATCAACAAATGGCGCAGCTGATGAAAAAAGTAAAAAAGAAGAAAAATCAACAAACGGTTCTACGGAATCATCTAACGACTCTTCTTCTACACAAGAATAATAAAACGAAAAAATCAGCTCTCACTAGGGAGTTGATTTTTTTATTTTTATATAAAAATGATCCATTTCGAGAGGGAAATAGCAATAACAAGGAAATTTGACGGAATTCTCGAATATATATTAAGAAAAGGAGGGGATTACTCTGTCATTTGTATTTGTTCTGTCGATTGCCCTTATTTTGTTGTTTATTTTATTTACTTTATATTATTACATTGCCAGTAAGAAAGAAGTTCCCCACCATCAATTATTAGAAGAAGAATGTGATCGGGAAGAATGACGCCTTTGACAAGAGGCGTCATTCTTTGTTTTTGTATGGAAGTTCATCAAGTGAAAATTGTCATTGTTAACGTATTTCTCACACGAAATTGTAATTTTTTTAAACTTAGTCCGCAAAAATACCGAACTTATAGCATATATCAGTAGTGCAGGCAATACAATGATATAAACCAAAGCAAAGAGAGTGTTTGAGGTGAGAAATCGTGAATCATTTCATTATAAATTCCAGAATGTTTAACGCTTACAAACAGCACTCGAATTTACTTCTTAGTCATATGCAGCGAGTCTCATTTCACACTTCTCACATCCAATTTAGGGAGGCGAGTGGTGTGCACGATTACATCAAAGAGAGAACTATCAAGATTGGCAAGTATATCGTGGAGACAAGAAAGACAGTGCGTGTAATCGCAAAAGAGTTTGGGGTATCAAAGAGTACAGTTCATAAAGATTTGACAGAACGTTTACCAGAAATTAATCCAGAGCTCGCAAATGAAGTGAAAGAAATTCTTGATTATCATAAGTCGATTCGTCACCTAAGAGGCGGGGAAGCGACGAAGCAGAAGTACCGAAAAGAAGATACAGAAAAAATCGTGCGGCAATAATTCATTATACGGCAAACATTCCTTGATCATGACGGAACATTTTTCAGAAGAATTATCTTTTCAAATATTACGTTTCCGTTAAATTTATGATAAAATCAGAAATTAGGTGTAAAAGAATTCGGGTACAACCTGATTTTGAATATCAAGGAGGAAAAAACAGGAATGTTTGCGAGAGATATCGGAATTGACCTAGGCACGGCTAACGTATTAATTCATGTAAAGGGTAAAGGGATCGTTTTAAACGAACCGTCTGTTGTAGCAATTGATCGCAATACTGGAAAAGTATTAGCGGTAGGTGAAGAAGCAAGAAGTATGGTAGGACGTACACCTGGTAATATTGTAGCGATTCGTCCACTTAAAGATGGTGTAATTGCAGATTTCGAAATTACAGAAGCGATGTTAAAGCATTTCATCAACAAACTGGACGTGAAGAGCTTCTTTTCAAAACCTCGCATTTTAATTTGTTGTCCAACAAACATCACATCTGTAGAACAAAAAGCAATTCGTGAAGCTGCTGAACGCTCAGGTGGTAAAACAGTATTCTTAGAAGAAGAACCAAAAGTAGCTGCTGTTGGTGCCGGTATGGAAATCTTCCAACCGAGCGGAAATATGGTTGTTGATATCGGTGGAGGTACAACAGATATCGCCGTACTTTCAATGGGTGATATTGTTACCTCCTCCTCTATCAAAATGGCTGGCGACAAGTTCGATATGGAGATCTTAAACTATATTAAACGTAAGTATAAGCTATTAATCGGAGAACGTACATCAGAAGATATTAAAATTAAAGTCGGTACAGTATTCCCAGGTGCACGTAGTGAAGAACTTGAAATTCGCGGACGTGACATGGTAACGGGCTTACCACGTACAATTACAGTATGTTCAGAAGAGATTACAGAAGCATTAAAAGAAAATGCAGCTGTCATTGTACAAGCTGCAAAAGGTGTATTAGAGCGTACACCACCAGAACTATCTGCAGACATCATTGACCGCGGTGTAATCTTAACAGGCGGAGGCGCATTATTACATGGTATCGACATGCTTCTAGCAGAAGAATTAAAAGTACCAGTACTAATCGCTGAAAACCCAATGCACTGCGTTGCAGTTGGTACAGGCATTATGTTAGAGAACATTGATAAATTACCACGTCGTATGTTGAAATAGTCATATAAAGGGTAGTAAAAAGTGCGAAGGAAATAGGTTCCTTCGCGCTTTTTTTTTTTGTAAATAAAAGAAAGTAAGAGGTGGTTTGTAATACCAGACAAGAAAGTGCTTTCTTAGACAAGATATGACAATAGTTGTTAGGTTATTGTCATAGTTTGTAAATAAAAATTATGTTATAATCGTCTTTGTGAATTTCGTGTGAACTTGATGTAAAATCTATGTAAAATCTATGTAAATTTGTTTTATATTTACATAGGGGATTTGAGTTCTTCTTACCATTCATAGGTGTAGGGGAAGCTCTAATTTAAATATATTTCTCGACTAAATAATTATAAAATAAGAGCATTTCGCAGGGGGCGCGATTATGAAAAAGGTTATTACATATGGAACTTTCGATTTATTGCACTGGGGACATATTAACTTATTGAAGAGAGCGAAAGATTTAGGAGATTATTTAATTGTTGCTGTTTCTTCAGATGAATTTAACAAATTAAAAAATAAGAAATCTTATCATAGTTATGAGAATCGTAAAATGATTCTAGAAGCGGTTCGGTATGTGGATGAAGTAATTCCTGAACATAATTGGGAGCAGAAAGTAAAAGACGTACAAAGCCGTGATGTGGATGTTTTCGTAATGGGCGATGACTGGAAAGGTGAGTTTGATTTCTTAGAGGAGCATTGCGAAGTTGTATATTTACCACGTACAGCCGGGATTTCTACAACAAAAATAAAAAAGGAACTAGTACGAGTTGCTAGATAAGTGTACATGATTAGAGAATTGATGGTAGAAATCTACCTAATTTTATTTAGAATTTTACATAATATGATGCAAGTGTTTCCGATTAAAAAGAAAGTAACTTTTATTATGTCTTATGGTGAAAATTTATTTTTTATTTATGAGGAAATACAGCGTCAAGGTATAAATTACGAGGTGGTTTTTTTATACAAACCTACATGTAAATATGAGGTGGATAGCTACTCGAATGTGAAATCTTATAAATTTGAAACAAAGAACATACTTCACACTATTAAATCTATCTATCATTTATCCACTTCTCAATACGTCATTGTTGATAATTATTTTGGGTCATTAGCAAAAGTTAAATTTAAAAAAGGCGTAGAGTGTATTCAAATATGGCATGCAGCAGGTGCTTTTAAAAAATTCGGATTATTAGCTCCTTCTTTTAAAAAAAGAAGTTTACGAGCCCAAAACAGATTTATGAATGTTTATAAAAACTTCCATAAAATTGTTGTAGGATCAGAAGCGCTTTCTGACATTTATAAGAAAGCTTTTGCTCTATCTGATAATAATATATTAAAAACAGGTATTCCAAGAACGGATTTGTTTTTTGATGAACAGAGACAACAGAAAGTTAAAGATAATATTTTTATAGTAAATCCAAATCTAAAAGATAAAAAGGTTATTTTATATGCGCCAACCTTTAGAGATAAAGAGCTAGTAGATTTTGATTTACATCTAGATATCGATGAGATGTATAAGCAATTGAAAGATGAGTATATCCTTATAGTTAAGTTGCACCCAGCGATACGAAATACATGTAATTACGAAGAAAAGTATGAAGGGTTTTTATATGATTATTCCCTTTACCCAAATATAAATGATTTATTTTTAGTGACGGATATATTAGTTACTGATTATTCCTCTATACCATTTGAATTTTGCTTATTAAATAAACCGATAATCTTTTTTGCATATGATTTAAAACAATATATGAAAAAAAGAGGGATTATTGGTGACTATGTATCTGATGTTCCAGGCCCAGTCGTTTATACAACTGAAGAAGTGGTACGGGTGATAACAGATGGTAGGTTCAAAATAGATAGTATAAATAATTTTACTTTGAAATGGAATGAGTATTCGATAGGTGATTCAAGTAGGAACTTTGTAAATATGCTTTTTAAAGAGGAATAGTAAGGTAGTCATGCGTTCCTATAATAATGATGAGTTCGAAAGAAAGGCACAAGGTTTGTTTATAGGAAGTATGCTTTATAAATGAATTAAAGAGAGGTTTTAATATTGCAAATCAAGAAGAAGATCAACAGAATGAAAAATCGTATTAATTTTTTATCAGGTCCACTGAAAAAATATTCGAATGACCAAGGGTTTAAGAGAACTGTTAGGTATACGGATTTTTATGTGAAATTAGACTTGGATGAGAAAGTTATATTATATGAATCTTTCCATGGTAAAGGTATGACAGATAGTCCATACGCAATTTTTAAAAAAATTATCGATAATCCAGAGTATAAGGATTATACACATGTTTGGGCATTGAATGATGGAAATAATTTTTATGCTAAACGTTATGAAAATAAAAAAAATGTTAAGTTTGTTAAAGTTCATAGTGAAGAGTATTTGAAATATTTAACAACGGCGAAATATTTAATTAACAATACGACATTTCCACCTTATTTCCAGAAAAAAGAAGGGCAAATCTATGTGAATACATGGCATGGAACGCCTATTAAAACATTAGGGAAAGATATGAAGGGAGAAATAGGACAACATAAAAATATTCAAAGAAACTTTATGCATTGTGACTATATATTAAATCCTAATAAATTTACTGCAGATACTATTGTAAATTCACATGATTTAGAAGGACTATACAGTGGTTATGTTGTTGATGAAGGTTATCCTAGAATTGACCTTACTCTACAAGTAAGTCCAGAAGAAGTGAAGGGATATTTAAAAGAATTTGTAGAAATTGATGAAACGAAAAAAATAGTTTTATATGCACCGACCTGGAGAGGCGGAGTAAACCAGGTAAATAATATTAAGGATGAAATTAATAATATTGTCAAAAAAATGTATTCCCAAATACCTAGTGATTATCAACTTCTGTTAAAAGTCCATACATTGACATATAAATTTATTAAAGATGACGAAAGTTTACGAGAAATTTGTATACCAGATTGGGTAGATCCTAATGAGTTGATGTCAATAGTAGATGTTTTAGTGACAGATTATTCTAGTATATTCTTTGATTACATGGTAACAGAAAAACCGATCATTTTCTTAGCGTATGATAAGAAAGAGTATGAAGAACAACGAGGTTTATACGTTCAATTAGAAGATATGCCAGGTCCAATATGCCATACGGTAGACGAAGTTATTCATAGTATTGAAAATATTGATAGTGTAAAAAATGATTACAGTGTTAAATATCAAGAAACGTTGAAAAAATATTGCTATCATGACGATGGGAATGCTACAGAAAGAGCAATTGACATTATTTTCAGAGGAAAGCACACAGCTAATGTATATAAAGTTACAAATGAAAATAAGAAAAATATCCTGATGTATTGTGGCGGATTTTTGAATAATGGAATTACTACATCAGTCATAAACCTTTTAAATAATATTGATTACTCAAGATATAATGTGGCAGTTATTGATAAAGGGAAACATGATTCAATTTCAAGGGATAATTTTCTACAAATTAATCCAAATGTGAAAAAGTTTTATCGAGTAGGTAGTTTAAATACGACTTTAAAAGAGTCCTATCAAAATAATTATGTTATGAAAATGGGATTAAAGAATGAAAAAGCTCAGAAGGCGTTACCAAAGCAACTATATAAACGTGAAGTTTCAAGGTTATTTGGAAATGCAGAATTTGATATAGTCATTGATTTTAGTGGATATGTTCCATTTTGGACGCTGTTGTTTGCATTTGGAGATTTTAAAAAGAGAAGTATTTATCAACATAACGATATGTGGGCTGAATACTCTAAAAAAATTAATGGGAAATTTAAACATAAAGCTAATTTAAATATCATTTTTCCTCTCTACAAAGAGTTTGATAAGATAGTAGCTGTTGCAGAGCATACAAGAAACTTGAATAGGAAAAATTTAAAAGATTATATTACGCTAAAACAAGGTGTTTATGTCCATAATGCTATCGATCCTAATAAGGTACTTAAGCAGATTGAAGAAGGTGACATATATAAATTCGAAGGTAAAGAATATTTATTAAAAGAAAATATCCATGAGAACGGTAGACTTGAAATTAAAGGAATTGAAATGCCAAATAAAGAGGATATTAACTTTGTTAATATGGGAAGATTATCTCCTGAAAAGGACCAAAAAAAGCTAATACATGCTTTTTCAAAAGTCGCAGAGCTTTATGACAACGTTAAACTGTATATTATTGGAGATGGAGTTTTAAAAGAAGAGTTAGGGAATTTAGTGAGGGCAAAGAATTTAGAGGGTAAGGTGTTTTTTACTGGCCAAATGAGTAATCCATTCTTACTTATTAACCAATGTGATTGTTTTGTTCTCTCATCTAACCACGAGGGACAACCAATGGTATTGTTAGAGGCTTTAATACTGGGTAAACCAATTGTTGCTACTGATATTGCAGGATCAAGAAGTATTTTAGAAGATGGTTATGGGGAGTTAGTTGAAAATAATATAGCTGGTCTGGTAATTGGATTGCAGAAGTTTATATTAAACCAAACTTCTTTTAAAGAATTTGATTTTCAAAAGTATAATGAGCATGCTTTTGAAATGTTTTACGATGAAGTATGCGCTCTTGAAGAGAAATAGGATGTAATCAAAGTGAAAAATGTAATGGAATAATGAAGTGTGGAAGCTAAGTGATTTACAATATAAATCACTTAGCTTCTTACGTAAATAGTGATGTTTCTAACGTTTTTAAGGTGGTAAGAGGGGGATTGTTTTGAAAAAGATTACAGTCATAGGTGCAGGAAGCTGGGGAACAGCGTTATCTATGGTTCTTGCAGATAACGGGCATGAAGTAAGGATTTGGGGGAATAAGGCGGAACAAATCCATGAAATTAATGAAAAGCATACGAATGAAGCATATTTACCGGGGATTCAGCTTTCTGAAAAAATAAAAGGGTATGAATCCCTAGAGGAAGCAATAGATGGGATAGATACTGTATTATTAGTTGTCCCAACGAAAGCGATTCGTAATGTAATGCAACAATTAAAGAACGTCTTAAAACAACCAATAACCGTTATCCACGCGAGTAAAGGAATTGAACCGGGATCATTTAAACGTATCTCGGAAATGATTGAAGAAGAGATGCCGAAAGAGTTAATAGAAAGTGTTGTTGTTCTTTCAGGGCCAAGCCATGCAGAAGAGGTGAGTCTTCGTCATCCTACTACTGTAACTGCTGCGTCATATCATCTACAGGCTGCTGAAAAAACACAAAAGCTATTTATGAATACAAATTTCCGTGTTTATACAAATCGAGATGTGATTGGTGTTGAATTAGGTGGGGCACTAAAAAACATTATTGCCCTTGGTGCAGGAATTTCAGATGGTCTTGGTTACGGAGATAATGCGAAGGCAGCGTTAATTTCCAGGGGACTAACGGAAATTACACGATTAGGGTGTGAGATGGGAGCAAATCCGCTTACTTTTGCGGGATTAACAGGTGTCGGTGATTTAATTGTGACTTGTACAAGTGTTCATAGTCGCAATTGGCGAGCTGGAAATTTACTTGGTAAGGGTCATAATCTAGAAGAAGTATTAGAGAATATGGGCATGGTGGTAGAAGGTGTTCGTACAGCTGAGGCAGCATATCATTTAGCTGAAAAAATGAGTATTGAAATGCCGATTACGACTGCGATATATAATGTTTTATTTAATGGAAAAAATGCAAAAGAAGAAGTAGACGCATTAATGGGAAGAACGGGAAAAGGTGAGGTTTCGCGTTAATGTATCGTAAGTATGAAGCGACTGAATTAGAAGGTGTGTAAATAACATGGGATTTATAAGAAGAATAAAAAATCACCGTATTGTAAAAAAACTATGTAAGGCAGTATTTCTTTTCTGTAGTTGTTTGCCTCCCAAAAAGAAGTTAATTTTATTTGAGAGTTATTCCGGAAAACAATATAGTTGTAATCCACGAGCTATGTATGAATACATGTTACAAAATGACATGGACTTTCAAATGGTTTGGAGTGTAAATAAAAATTACACAGCGCAGTTTGACAAAGGAAATATCCCATATGTAAAAAAATTTTCAATTCGTTGGTTTATTTTATTGGCACGCGCGCAGTATTGGGTAACGAATAGTAGAATGCCGCTTTGGCTTCCTAAGCCAAGGCATACTATTTATATACAAACTTGGCACGGTACACCTCTTAAGAAATTAGCGGGTGATATGAAAGAAGTTCATATGCCAGGTACAACAACTGAAAAGTATAAGGACAGCTTTCATCGTGAAGCACAAAACTGGGATTATTTACTTTCCCCTAATGTATATTCGACTGAAATATTTAAGAGGGCTTTTCAATTTCAAAAAACTGTTGTTGAAGCAGGATATCCTCGTAACGATTTCTTATATGTAAATAATAATTCTAAGGCAATCGATACATTAAAGAAACAGAATGGATTACCTATAGATAAAAAAATTATTTTATATGCCCCAACGTGGCGAGACGATCAGTTTTATAGTAAAGGTCGATATAAATTAGATTTACAATTAGATTTAAATCTTTTGCAGAAACAATTAGGTTCAGACTATATTATTTTGTTACGTATGCATTACTTAGTTGCAGAACAGTTTGATTTAGAACCGTATAAAGGGTTTGTGTATGATTTCTCTAAGCATGTCGATATAAATGATCTGTATTTACTATCTGACTTGTTAATTACAGATTACTCTTCAGTCTTTTTTGACTATGCGAATTTGAAACGACCAATCATTTTCTACACGTATGATATTGACTCGTATCGTGATAAGTTAAGAGGTTTTTATTTTGACTTAGAGACAGAAGCTCCTGGTCCAGTTGTGATGAATACGGAAGAAGTGCTTGAGGAAATATTAAGATTCGAAACTCTAGGTTTAGGTGAATTTGCAGGGAAATATAATACCTTCTATAATAATTATTGTTATTTAGAAGATGGTTTTGCTTCTAAACGAGTAGTAGAGAAAATATTCTTCGGAGAGGCACAGTAAAGATGAACTCAATGATTATGGTATTAAAAGAACAGATAAATAGTCTGTATTTAATTAAACGTTTATCTATTTATCAAGTAAAAAGTACAAATAATAATAATTATTTAGGACTTGCGTGGGAAGTTTTGAATCCTCTCATACAGATGAGTATTTATTGGTTTGTATTCGGCTTTGGGATTCGGGGTGGTCAAGGAGTAAATGGAGTACCATTTGTTTATTGGTTATCTGCAGGGCTTGTTGTATGGTTTTTTGTACAACCAGCAATGCTACAAGCATCTAAGTCTATTTATACAAGGTTAAATATGATTTCGAAGATGAGTTTTCCAATGAGTGTTATCCCAAGCTTTGTAATTATGTCTAATCTGTATCAGCATTTGATACTTATTGGTATTGTGACAATTTTATTTTTAGTAACGGGTCAAGGTATTTCTATTCATTATATTCAGCTTGTTTATTATATGTTTGCTACCCTTATGTTAATATTTTCACTCTCCTTAATTACGTCAACGTTAGCAACAATTGTGAGAGATGTTCAAATGATTGTTCAATCAATTATGCGAATGTTGCTATACTTAACGCCTATATTATGGACACCTGAGAAATTACCATCGTTTCTTCAAAAAATTATGCAGTTAAATCCATTTTGCTATATTGTAGATGGATATCGGGCTTCCTTACTAGGAACAAGCTGGTTTTATCAAGATCTAAATTATGCATTATATTTTTGGTCGTTTGTCCTTGTTACGTTGTTAATTGGTGCAACGCTACATGTAAAATTTAGAAAGCACTTTGCAGATTATCTATGATGAGGGTTGTAAAAAATGAATGAATCAGTGAGGTTTCATAATGTAACAAAAAAATATAAAATGCATAGCAAAAACTCTGAGAAATTAAAGGATATTCTGTATCCTGGAGGATTTGGTGAAGACTTTTATGCATTAAGAAACTTAACATTTGAGGCTCAAAAAGGCGATGTTATTGGTATTGTTGGGGTAAATGGTTCTGGAAAATCTACAATGTCTAATTTGATTGCTGGAATTACACCGCCTACAATTGGAAGTATCGACATAAAAGGGAAAGTCGCACTTATTGCAATCGCAGCTGGTCTTAATAATCAATTGTCAGGTAGAGAAAACATTGAGCTTAAATGCTTAATGATGGGAATGAGTAAAGCACAAATTGAAAAGTTAACACCTGAAATTATTGATTTTGCTGATATAGGTAAGTTTATTGATATGCCAGTAAAAAAATATTCTAGCGGGATGAAATCGCGTTTAGGATTCGCGATTTCAGTTAGTATTAATCCAGATGTACTCGTAATTGATGAAGCTTTATCAGTAGGTGATCAAACATTTGCCGATAAATGCTTAAACCGTATGAATGAATTTAAAGAACAAGGAAAAACAATATTTTTTGTTAGCCATTCTTTAGGACAAGTGAAAAAATTCTGTACAAAGGCTCTATGGCTTGAATACGGTGAAATTAGAGACTATGGTCCTATTGAGGAAGTAATGCCGAAGTATGAAAGTTTCTTAAAAGAATATAAGGAAATGAGTAAAGAAGAGCAGCAAAACTTCAAAAAAGAAGCAATGGAGAAACAGGCAGGAAAAGGGTTGGCAGAGGTAAATATTGCTTCAAAAGAGGTTCCAAAAGAAGCTTCCAATTATGCACCTAGATTAAGTGGAGCGCATGTTCACAGTAAGAATAATCGAATCAAACGTAAGTATATTGCTGGCTTAATTGGTGTATTACTAATTACAACTATAAGTGGATTGGCTTATTGGCAAAGGGATAATATCCTTTCTCCTTTACACGCTAAAGAACAAAAGAAAGAACAATCTAGACATGCAAAAGTTGTTAAACAAGAGAAGAATCCATTAGCTGATTTAGATGTTCGGTATGTAAGTTCTGCTAAAGCTCGTGTGAGAAGTGTGCCAGCGTTAGAGGGACAAGCAATTGCTACTATGGTATTTGGAACACCTTTTGTGGTAAAGGATCAGAAAAAAGATGAAAAATCTGGGGTCAATTGGTTGAAGACTATTTATGATAATGGGGAAGAAGGATGGGTTAGTGAAGAGATAGTAAGCTCAATTCCATTTACTCAGGCATTATCTTATGAGGATGTTGTAAATAAAATAAAAAAATTAGAAGGTACTTCTCAAAATCTGGAACAAGCTCTTACTTTTCTAGGTAAGCGTAAAGAGGATGTAACTAGTATAATAGGTATTCCTCAAAATGAAGAAAAAATACCAGAAGGAGTACTAACAAAATATAAAGAAATTGATGTTTTATATAATAATCAATTGACTGTTAAACAGGTAAGTCTTAAGAACGTAAATATATTGAAGGCAACGTTGTTAGAACAATTGGGTGAAGCACAATTGAAAAACGAAGATAGTTCTTTATTAATTTATCGATCTGATAAGTTTGATTTTAAGTTTGCTTCTAATGGTTCAACAATTGAGCAAATATCCATCTCCGATCTGTTAAAATGAGGAAAATTATTGTTATAATAAGTGTGTTTGTTAATTGTTCAATCAAGTAAATATAAAAAAATTATATAATACTAGGAGGAATATCATTGAAAAAAGTAAGAAAAGCTATTATTCCAGCAGCTGGATTAGGGACTCGCTTCCTACCAGCAACAAAAGCAATGCCAAAAGAAATGTTACCAATTGTTGATAAACCAACAATTCAATATATCGTGGAAGAGGCAATTGCGTCTGGAATTGAAGATATTATTATCGTAACAGGAAAAGGAAAACGTGCGATTGAAGATCATTTCGATCATTCCTTTGAATTAGAGCAAAACTTATTATCAAAAGGAAAGTATGAAACTCTTGAAAAAGTACAAGAATCTTCAAAGATCAATATTCATTATATTCGCCAAAAAGAGCCTAAAGGTTTAGGACATGCTGTTTGGTGTGCTCGTAAATTTATTGGAAATGAGCCATTTGCGGTACTACTTGGTGATGATATTGTTCAAGCGGATACGCCGTGCTTACGCCAATTAATGAATCAATATGAGAATACACAATCATCGGTAATTGGTGTTCAAACTGTTCCAGAGAATGAAACGCATCGCTATGGTATTATTGATCCGTTAGAGCGAAAGGATCGCAGTTATCAAGTGAGTAAATTTGTTGAAAAACCTGCTAAAGGAACAGCACCATCTAATTTAGCGATTATGGGACGTTACGTGTTAACGCCAGAAATCTTTATGTTCTTAGAAAATCAACAAACAGGGGCAGGCGGAGAAATTCAGTTAACAGATGCGATTCAGCGTTTAAATGAAATTCAACGTGTATTTGCATATGATTTCGAAGGAAAACGCTATGATGTCGGAGAAAAGCTTGGATTCATTCAAACAACTGTTGAAATGGCGCTACAACATGAAGAGTTAAAGAAAGAGCTATTAGATTATATGAAAAAGTTAGTGGAAAGCGAAATGGTTTGTAACTAAGCCTTAACGATACAAAAAAGAACTTAAGTCTATTTCATTAGAAATAAGTTTTTTGTAGATTTCAGCCAATATGTTGGGGAAAAGTTAAGTCTATGTTAGTTTTGGAATGGGACTTTCTAATGTTATTTCTCTTTCATTAATCGTCAAAAGAGGATAATATTGTTTCATTTATTTATAAATGGTTATCGGCTACTTATAGTATGCTACTATTTTGCTTCATTTTTTAATAAGAGGACCTCAACCCTATAATTCAACAATTGTTTTTAAACTCTTTTATAAGCGGTTGTTGGACATATAGATACTGTCACAAGAATTTAATTGGATAATATGCATATGACTATACGATCTTTACTTCCTTGAAATAATTATTTATGAGATTATGTGTGAATTTATATGAAGATAATTGAATGGGATATTCTAGGTAGAGAGTGAATCGGACGTATAAATTTATATTGACGGGGGTATTATCAAGAACTAAAATGAATAATACATGAGTATATTATGATTAATGAAACGAAACGTTTGTTTTGTTAATCAAATCTATACTTGAAAAGTTCAATTTTCTTATCTTGCATTAAATTACATTGAATATATAAATGTTAATTTAAATTTAAATATACGTGTTAACGCTAGGATAAATATGTATAATTTTGATTGATTTCCCCTGACTATGAAAAGTAAATATACATAGGTATATAGTTAAAACCTTACAGAGTAAGGCTTTGTTTAAAAGACTGTGCAATGTTCTATGTGAAGGATACTAACACTAATTCCTTTGTAGTGTTACATGAAATAATGTAACACTATAAAGGAATTTTTGAGGATGTATTCATGCTTTAGGGTCAGTCATTGTAATAAAAACTAGGAGTGATTTTGTACATCTTTGAGCAAGTGGAAATGTGTATATTCGGATGGTGATTTGTAAATATATTCAGATGTGAATTAAATGATGTTGTTCAATATATATTTAACTTCATTTTTAATCAATTAAATAATAGTGGAGGGGAAGTATGGAGAAGGAAATAAATTTAAAAAGCTTGTTTAATGTTATAAAAAGAAGGTTTTGGATTATTGCAGTAATCACAATATTGGCCGGATTAGTTGGTGGGATATACAGTTTTTTTATGAAAACGCCTTTATATTCATCTTCCGCAAGGATCCTTATTCCGGCAAATCCTGAAGCAATGGGTACACTTAAAGTGATGATTAAAGAACCTGTTGTTTTAGAGAAAGTAGCTCAGCAACTAAATTTGAAAAAATCAGCAGGTGCATTAAGCGGACAGATAAGTGTTGGAAAGGTGGAAGAATCACAGATTGTCACTATAACAGCTATAGATACTAATCCAGTGCAGGCTGCCCAAATTGCTAATGTTACAGCAAATGTTTATAAAGAAGAAGCAAAATCTGTTATGAATTTCGGAAGTGTTCGTATCTTAACAGAAGCAAACGCCCAAGGAAACCCTTCGCCAATAAACTTAAATCATGCAGGTACGATAGAGCTGGCCATGGCTGCCGCATTTATATTGAGTATAGGAATCGTTTTCTTATTGGATTCTCTTGATGAAACAATTAAATCGGAACGTGATATTGAAAAGTTACTACCGATCCCTGTTTTAGGAAGTGTTTCCCAAATGAAAAAAAATAATATAGTAGATAAAAACAGTAAGAAAGAAAGTGTAATGGTAGGAGGAAAAACATTTGATTCTTAATAAAAAACAAAGTCGTCCTCTTGATAATAGTAATTTAATTGCGCATACAGCTCCGAATTCGAAGGTTGCTGAGGAATATCGAACAATTCGTACTAATCTTCAGTTTGTATCTGAAGCAGATAAAAAAAGAACTATAATAATTACTTCTCCTGGATATGGGGAAGGGAAAACCATTACTGTGGCAAATTTGGCGGTTTCTATGGCTCAGCAGGATGAAAGGGTCTTAGTCATTGATGCGGATTTAAGAACTTCAGAACTACATAAAATTTTTGGAATAGAAAATAGATCGGGATTAACAAATATCCTAGAGGGAAAAGCAACGCTAGAGAAGGCGGTAATTCAGACGGAAATCAAAAATGTACATGTTTTAACAAGTGGTTCTGAAGTTAACAATCCAGCTGAGCTGCTTAGCTTACCATCCATGCAAGATTTAATTAACAAAGTAATAGAACAATATGACGTCATTTTATTTGACTCTTCACCTCTTCTGGAAGTAACAGACACGAGTATACTAGCTAGTCAGTGTGATGGCGTATTGTTGGTATTAAGTTGCAATCAAACTGCTAGTGAAGCGGTAGTTGAAGCAGAAAAAGTGTTAGGTTTAAGCAACAGTAGGTTTCTAGGAGCTATTTTGAATAAAAAGGTATAAGAGATTTATTCAAATCAGTTATGCGGGCGATGCTCATGCAGTACTTTTTAGCTCATAGGGTAAGGAGGAAGGACATTCTTCGCTAGAGAATGAAAGGTTACCTAAAAAAAAGTATATGGTACGGTGATGTCTCCTTACCGCTATCAATGGAGGCACTCGATTATGCTGTGGGTTAAAACACCTTAGACGTTAGTCGTCAAGAGCGTGATGTGAGGGAGGGTTAAATGCCCGTATTTATTTGAAGTTTCTGTCTAGAAAGTCTTTTTGAAGGATCTTGTAGACAGGAACTTTGTATTAGTTAGTCATTTATTTCCTTCCTTAAATCTTTAGTTAGATATATAGATAAAAATATTAGTTGCAAAAAATTGAGAGAGGGGCCTATTATGACGTATCATCAAAGATTGTTTCTATTAATTTTAGTAGATTCCTTAATTGTATTAACCACGATTTTCTTTAGTCGCTTTTTAGTAAGTGCTGATTTCCACGTTATAACATTGCCTATTGTAGCAAGTGCGATGACCTTGCTTCTTAGCCATCATATTTTTTCTTTTATTTATAAGCTATATAAAAAAGCATGGGAGTATGCAAGTATAGGCGAACTACTCATTATTTTGAAAGCAGTTACGCTTTCTATTATCACAACAGCAGTAGTACAAAAAATATTACTCCATGATATTTATTTCCGTCTACTTGTTGTCACTTGGATGATCCATGTTTTATTGATCGGAGGATCACGTTTTTTATGGCGGATGTTCCGAGATGCTTATATCCAAAAGGGTGACAATAAAAAAAGAACGCTAATTATTGGTGCAGGTTCTGCAGGTACAATGGTTGTACGGCAGTTGTTGAATAATAATGAAACAGAATTACTACCAGTTGCTTTTATTGATGACAATATAAAGAAACACGGACTGGATATACTAGGAATACCAGTGGTCGGAGGAGTGAATCGCATTGAATCTACTGTTCAGAAATTGGGCATCGACAGTATCATAATAGCAATTCCTTCACTTAGTAAGAAAGAATTAAATATGATTTTCCAAGAGTGTTCTAAGACAAAAATGAAAACACAAATTCTTCCGATGTTAGAGGATTTAGTGACTGGAAAGGTTTCAGTAAATGAATTTCGTGATGTTCAGGTAGAAGATTTATTAGGGCGTGAGCCGGTTGAATTAGATATTGAAAGTATTTCCGATTTTATAACTAATAAAGTTATTTTAGTAACTGGTGCAGGTGGCTCAATTGGGTCTGAAATTTGTCGTCAAATCGCACATTTTAACCCAAAACAATTGATTTTATTAGGTCATGGTGAAAATAGTATCTATTCCATTGAAATGGAATTAAAAGAGCTATACGGTGACACCGATATTATCTTTACTACAGAAATTGCTGATGTACAGGATGATATGAAAATGATGTCAGTCATGAGTCAATATCATCCTCAAGTTGTTTATCATGCTGCTGCACATAAGCATGTACCCTTAATGGAACGTAATCCTGAAGAAGCGATAAAAAATAATTTGATCGGGACAACAAACGTAGCAACAGCAGCAAGTTGGCATGGAGTCGAGACGTTTGTAATGATTTCTACAGATAAAGCTGTGAATCCTACGAGTGTAATGGGAGCGACCAAAAGGCTTGCTGAAATGGTAATCCAGAACTTAGACAAAACAAGTAGTACGAAATTTGTGGCTGTACGATTTGGAAATGTATTAGGAAGCCGTGGTAGTGTTATACCACTGTTCAAAAAGCAAATTAAGCAAGGAGGACCAGTGACTGTCACTGATCCAAAAATGATTCGTTACTTTATGACAATTCCAGAAGCATCTAAACTTGTAATACAGGCCGGGGCATTAGCTAAAGGTGGGGAGATATTCATTTTGGATATGGGTGATCCTGTCAAAATAGTGGACCTTGCGAAAAACTTAATCACATTATCAGGCAATTCGTTAGATGAGATACAAATAAAGTTCACCGGAATGAGACCTGGAGAGAAGCTTTTTGAAGAATTGTTGAAAAAAGAAGAAGTGCATGAGCAACAAATCCATCCTAAAATTTACATAGGTAAAACATCAAATCTTTATATAAAAGAAATTGAAGAAATTATTCGAACATACCCTAATCTTGAGAAATTAGAATTGAGAGAACAGGTATTGACATTGGCAAATAACCGTATAGCTTCGCAAAATATAGTGTGAATGTCGATTTGAATACGTGCGTTTAGATACGTATTTTACTATTTAGAAAAATGAAGTATGTACAGGTTACAGACTGGTTAGACAGATTATAACGAGTGTAGGGTGATATATGTGGGAAATAAAGTATTGTTCTGTGCAACAGTAGATATTCATTTTAAAGCATTTCACTTGCCGTATATGAAATGGTTTAAAGAACAGGGATGGGAAGTTCATGTTGCTGCTGCCGGCAACATGGACCTTCCATACGTGGATAAGAAGTATGAACTTTCTATTCAAAGATCACCTTTGCAGCCCAAGAACATTAAGGCTTATAAAGAGTTGAAAGCTATCATTGATAAAAATGGATATAAAATTATTCATTGCCATACACCAATGGGGGGAGCCCTTACACGTTTGGCGGCAAGAAATGCTAGAAAATATGGAACAAAGGTTTTATATACTGCTCACGGATTCCACTTTTGTAAAGGTGCCCCGCTAATAAATTGGTTATTATATTATCCTATTGAAAAAGTAATGGCAAATTACACAGACTGCCTTATCACGATAAATCAAGAGGACTATGACCTGGCTGTTCAGCGGCGTTTCAAAGCAGCTGAAATTGAACAAGTACACGGAGTGGGAGTAGACACAGAATACTTTAAACCAGCTGATGAGATTCAAAAGCTTTGTCTGAGGAGTGAGATGGGATATAAGCCCACTGATTTCTTGATGTTCTATGCGGCTGAGTTTAATAAAAATAAAAATCAACAATTTTTGATTCGATCATTGGCTTTAATAAAGGATAGTGTCCCAAACGCAAGGCTTCTATTGGCCGGAAATGGTCCCTTACTAGAGGATTGTAAAGATTTGGCGAAACAAATTGGCGTATTTGAAATGGTGGACTTTCTTGGTTATCGGAATGATATCTCGAAAATTTTATCCGCCTGCGATATTGCGGTTGCATCGAGTCTCCGCGAAGGTCTGCCGGTTAATATTATGGAGGCCATGGCTTGTGGGTTACCGATAATTGCAAGTGAGAACAGAGGACATTTGGAACTTGTAGAAGATAAAGTAAATGGCTATATCATTTCCAATCAAGATGCTCAAATGTTTGGTTTAAGAGTACTCGAGATGAACAAATCAAAAGACTTACTTGTAAAGATGGGTATTGAAAGCAAACAGAAAATGCATAAATATTCGATTGTTCAAGTTGAATCTGAATTGAGTTCTATTTATGGGAAATACATTCTGGAGGAAACAGATGAAACCGAAAATCAGTATAATAGTTCCTGTCTATAATGTTGAAACTTTATTAGGAAGATGTTTAAACAGCCTAACGTCACAAACACTTGAAGATATCGAAATCATTATGGTAAACGATGGCTCAACAGATAAGAGTGCAGGTATACTTAATGAGTACGCAAAGAAAGATAAAAGAATTATAGTGATTGAAAAAGAAAACGGTGGTGTTTCTTCAGCAAGAAATGCAGGTATTCAAACCGCGAGCGGAGAATATATTGGGTTTGTTGATCCGGATGATTGGATAGACATGGAAATGTATGAAACCTTGTATAAGGAAGCAGTTCAAGGTAAGGCAGACGTTGTTATGTGTACATATACTCGTGAATTTGGAAGTCATTCAAAAGAGAAGAAATTTGATCTTCCTGAAAAAGTTTGTTATGAAGGCGAAGAAATTAAAGTAAACGTAATGAGACGTTTAATCGGTCCTATAGATGAAGAAATAGGAAACCCAGAATTCTTAGATGCTTGGGGAACCGTTTGGTCAAAGCTTTATCGTTCTGAGGTTATTAAAGAAAACGCGATTCAGTTTGTGGATTTAAGTTTTATTGGTACAAATGAGGACTCATTATTTAATATACAGACATTTTATTATGTTGATAAATTTGTTTTTTTAAATAAGCCTTTTTATCATTACTGGAAGACAAATGCAGCTTCGGTCACGTCTAATTACAAACCGGAATTGATGAATCAATGGTTTAACCTTTATGACATAATCGAGCAATTTTTAGAAGATAAGCAGCTATCAGGAAATTTTCGATTAGCTTTAAATAATCGTATTTGTCTTAATACGCTTGGACTTGGCTTAAATACAATGAGTAAAAGTAATCGCATATCTCCATTAACGAAATTTAACAGATTAAGTAAAATACTAAATGATAATCGGATAAGGCGTTCTTTTAAACAATTAGAGATGAATCACTTCCCTATTGTTTGGAAGGCGTTTTACTTTTGCGTAAAATATAGGTTTACCGCAGGGTATTATTTTATGTTAGTGGCAATAGATTCACTCAGAAAGATGATGAGATAGGAGTGGTACTCTTGAAACCTATTCGTATACTTCAAGTAGTTACCGTCATGAATCGCGGCGGGCTTGAAACTATGTTGATGAATTATTATCGAAGAATAGATCGTAGTAAGATTCAATTTGATTTTATGGTACATAGAACAGATAAGGGACATTATGATGATGAAATAATGAAGCTTGGCGGGAAGATTTATCGAATGCCACAGATACGACCTGGAAATTATCGCCGTTATTTTAAATTACTCAAAGAGTTCTTTGCTACTAATCCTGAATATAAAGTAGTACATTCCCATATCAATGAGAACAGTAGTTTTGTATTAAGAGCAGCGAAAAATGCAGGTGTTCCGTGTCGTATTGCGCATAGTCATTTAAGTGATTTAGGTATTGATATAAAACTTCCTTTTCGACTATATGCAAGGTTCACAATGAAAGACAATCCGACTGCATATTTTGCATGTTCGAAAAAAGCAGGAGAATGGTTGTTTGGAAAGAAACAGACAAATTCTAATGAAGTAACAGTTCTAAATAACGCAGTGAATGTTGAAGAATTTAAATATAATGAAAGTAAAAGAAATAAAGTAAGAGAAGAAATTGGGGCAAATGATAATACGTTAGTTATAGGGCATGTAGGAAGATTTAATAAGCAAAAGAATCATGAATTCTTAATAGATATTTTTCATGCTGTACATAAAAAGAACCCAGAATCCATACTGACTCTCATAGGAGAGGGTACCCTACGCCCAAGCATTGAAAAAAAGGTAGCTGACTTAGGTTTGTCTTCTAAGGTCAGATTTCTAGGAACTAGAACCGATATCCCGCAATTGATGCAAGGATTTGATATTTTTCTTTTTCCTTCGCTTTTTGAAGGCTTGCCAGTTGTACTAGTGGAAGCACAGGCTGCTGGTTTAAATTGTGTGGTGTCTGATGCAATTACTAGTGAATCTAACTTGACTGACCGAATGAAATTTATAAGCTTAAAGAGTTCAACGGAATTATGGGCAGATTCTATTCTTTCCTCATCATTAGAGCATGAGGATACAACGAATGTAATGCAAAATATGGGTTATGATACGGCTACTATGGCAAACTGGCTGACAGATTACTATTATGCACATGCCTATAAATAATAAAAAACTTGATGCAGGAGGGTTTGCAATGACACCACTCTTAACCGTTTTTACGCCTACATATAATCGTGCATATACCCTTCATTTATGTTACGAAAGTTTAAAAAGGCAAAAATGTAAAGATTTTATTTGGTTAATCATTGATGATGGATCTACTGATAACACAAAGGAACTTATTGATACGTGGATTGCAGAAGATGTCGTTCCCATTCGTTATCATTACCAAGAAAATCAAGGTATGCACGGAGCACACAATACCGCTTATGAATTAATTGATACAGAGTTAAATGTTTGTATAGACTCGGATGATTATATGGCTGAAGATGCTGTTGAAAAGATTGCTTCATTTTGGAAGACACATGGAAGTAAGAAGTTTGCTGGAATAGTCGGATTGGATGCGAAACAGAATGGAGAGATCATTGGAACTAAAATGCCATCTAATGTTAAATCTTCCACATTATCAGGCTTGTATGGTCTTCATGGGGTTAGAGGCGATAAGAAACTAGTTTATCGTTCGGAATTGACAAGAAATTCTTTGCCATATCCTATATTTTCAGGAGAAAAGTACTGTCCGCTCAGTTATAAGTATATTTTAATTGATCAACAATGTCCTTTACTCATTATGAACGAAGTCTTATGCCATGTGGAATATTTAGATGATGGTTCAAGCATGAACATGATTAAACAATATAAGAAAAATCCGCGTGGTTTTTTATTCTTCAGAAAGGTTGCTATGCAGTATGCTCCTTCTTTTAAGGAGAGATTTCGAGAATCCATACATTATGTATCTAGTAATCTGATGATTAGAAATTATGCTTTTCTTAAAGAATCACCATGTAAGGGTACTACTTTCCTGGCGATACCTTTCGGGATTCTTCTCTATCTTTATATACAGAATACAAGTAATAAAACCGTTTCGAAGCGCCATTAAGAAGCTGAAGATATACCGGTAATTGTTGTGTAAGCTTGTAATAATTGGCTAATGAATCTGTTAATATATTTATGTGTAAATATATCTATTTTCTTCAGTGCTTTTGCATGTCTAAGTTACTTGCTTGTTTGCTGCGTGGAAGGAGTTATGGAATGACTATATTATGGATAAACCTTTTTGTAGTTTACATTTTATCTTTTTTTTCAAGATATTCTGCAAAGAGCATGAGCAATGGGATCGTTCCGGTTCAACCAAATAAAATGCTTAGTTTCTTGGCAATGGCATCTCTTGTTATTGTATCGGGACTTAGAAACAATATTGGTGATACTTATTTTTACATGTATTCCTATGCCCACAATGAATTCAGTTGGAGCAATATTGATTTCTCAGGGGATTTTGGGTTTGATCTTTTACAGATGTTTCTGCAACACTTCTCAAAAGATCCGCAGATAATGGTATTTTTTGTCGCCTTAGTGACAAATGTATTAATTGTAATAACTCTTTATAAATACTCCCGGATGTTTGAATTAGCCTTATTTGTATATATTACAGGTGGAATGTATTTAGTTTCCATGAATGGAATCAGGCAGTTTTTAGCAGCATCTATTGTCTTTCTGGCCACAAAATATATTTTTAATGGAAATTGGAAAAAATATATTTTAATTGTACTTTTAGCAGCTATGATTCATAAGTCAGCGCTTGTTTTAATTCCAATTTACTTTTTGGTTAGGAGAAGGGCTTGGGCATGGGATACGTACGTATTGCTGTTCTTCTCGGTCATTATAGTAATTGGGTTTAACCAATTCTCATCAGCTTTGTTCTCGGCATTAGAATCAACTCAGTATGGACACTACAAGGACTTTGCAGAGGGAGGAGCAAACGTATTACGTGTTGCAGTTAGTGCTGTGCCAATAGTTCTTGCATATCTTGGAAGAGAAAAATTAAGAGAAGTCTTTCCGAAAAGTGATTACATTGTAAACATGTCTTTAATTGGTTTAGTGTTCATGATTATTTCAACGCAAAATTGGATATTTGCAAGATTCACCATTTATTTCAGTTTATATCAATTAATTTTAATTTCATGGATTGTTGTATTATTTTCTAAAAAGGATAGAAATTTCGTATATTACGGACTTTTATTGTGTTATCTCATTTATTATTTTTACGAGAGTGTAATAAGTTTAGGTATCATTTATACAAGTAAATATATATCTTTATAGATTTTTCAGTAACCCCTACTTTTAAGTATAAATTTAAGCATAACGGGGAGCGTGTATCAATTGGAGAACGTGAGGAAAATTCCATCAATCATACATTATTGTTGGTTTGGTGGTGGAGAGAAACCTGAGATCGTACAAAAATGTATAGATAGCTGGAAGAAGAACCTCCCAGAATATGAAATTATTGAGTGGAATGAAAATAATTTTGACATAGAATGTAACTTATATGTCAAAGAAGCTTATGATGCGAAAAAATTTGCATTTGTAAGTGATTATGTAAGAGTATATGTTCTTTATAAGTTTGGAGGTATTTATTTAGATACCGATGTAGAGGTATTCAAACCTTTTGATAATATGCTCCATCATGATTCATTTTGGGGATTTGAACAGGAAAATTACATAGCGACAAGTACTATAGGAGCTATGAAAGGAAATAAGCTGATCAAAATGTTTTTGGATTCATATGAAGGAAAAGGATTCATCAAAGAGGATGGAAAACATGATGATTTAACCAATGTGGCGGTTGTAACTAATATACTAAAAAATGCAGGATTGAAATTAAATGGAGAATATCAAGAAATAAGCGGTATGGGAGCTTTTTATCCACAAACTTATTTTTCTCCATATGATTATATCAATTGCAGAAAATTTATAACTGAAAATACATATGCAATGCATCATTTTTATAAAAGCTGGTTGCCTCCTAAAGTAAGAATCAAGGGTAATATAAAATTGATTTTAGCGAAAATAATAGGTGGAAATAATATTGCTAGGCTAAGAAAATATGTGATAGGAAAAGAAGCTTTTAAGGAGAATACACATGATTAAGATATTCAAGAAAATAGTTCAAACGATAGTTGCAGAAAGCCGTAATAGAGGACTGTACTTTACTATACTAATGAATATTTCACATGTAATTGGTGCATTAAGAGGTGCCTTCTATAAGGCAATATATTTTCGTAATATAAAGTGTTCAATCTTTTTTCTTCAAGCAAATAGCAAGATTGAGATTTTCAATAAGCGTTCAAAAGTCAATATTGGAAAGTTTGTATTTGTAAGAAAGAATGCCAGCATTAGACTGGATTTTGACGGAGTATTAGATATAGAAGAAAAAGTATTTATTAATGATAACTGTAATATCAACTGTGTAAATAGAATATCGATTGGAAGAAGTACAAAGATAGGGCCAAATGTGTGTATTAATGACCACGACCATAATTATAAAAACCCTGCAGATAGCCATCTGGTAAAAGGTGAGGTAAAGATAGGGAAGAATGTTTGGATTGGTTCTAATGTAGTTATATTGAAGGATACTGTTATAGGCGATAATACCGTAATAGCCGCCGGAAGTGTTGTAAAAGGGCATATTCCTTCTAATACGTTATTTGTGAATAAAAGAGAGAATATGTGTATTGATCGCACTAGTTTAAGCAGCTAATAAAAAGTTTATTCCATATGAATTCATATACTGCGATTGCTTTCATTTACTTACATCAAAACAAAACAAAACATGAACGTGAGGAAGCGTATGAAAAAAAATGTTTTAATCTCTATCTATGATATGGAAATTGGTGGAATAGAAAGAAGCTTAATTAATATGCTGGAAAGCTTCGACTATGATACATACAACATAGATTTATTGATATTTAATCATACCGGAGAGTTCTTAAATTTAGTACCTAATAAAGTTAACTTACTACCACAAATAGGTGGATATACCGTCTTTAGGAAGTCAATTGTGCAATGTATACGTGAAGGATATTTTGGGGCAGGAATCACAAGAATAATAAGTAAGTATATGGCAGGGAGAATATCAAAAAAAAGACAGTTAAAGGAAGGTTCGGGATATATTCAGATGCAGCTTGTGTCAAAGTATGCAGCATATTTTTTGCCTAAACAGAAAAAAAAGTATGACTTTGCGATTAGTTACGCATGGCCACATGATCCTTTAGCTGATACTGTAAGTGCTGATAAGAAGATAGCTTGGATTCACACAGATTATAGCACACTAGAAATTGATAATAAAATTGATTTTGCTATGTGGAATAAGTTTGATTACATAGCATCTATATCAGATGAATGCACAAGAGCATTTTTGACTGTATATCCATCGCTAAAAGATAAAATTTTACAAATAGAAAATATTACTTCACCCAAATTTATTCAGAAGATGGCTGAAGATACTGTAAGTTTTAATAAACAAAGTAACAGTGCTTTTAATATTTTATCGGTTGGAAGGTTGTCATATGCGAAAGGGTTTGATGTTGCTATAAAAGCCCTTAAAGCATTACATAATAAGGGGTTAAACAATATAAAATGGTATGTCATAGGATACGGATCGGATGAATCTAACCTTAAGGAATTGATAAAGGAACAACAGTTAGAAGACAGTTTTATACTATTAGGCAAACAAACCAACCCATATCCGTATATGAAGTTATGTGATTTATACGTTCAGCCGTCCAGATATGAGGGAAAGGCAGTTACGGTTACGGAAGCTAAAATCCTTGAAAAGCCTATATTGATAACTAATTATCCTACTGCAGCCAGCCAATTGGATGATGGAATTGAGGGCATTATATGTGATTCAAGTGTAGAGGGGTTAGTCGAAGGCATCGAAAGTTTCTATAGAGATGATGAACTAAGGAAAACATTAATCAATAATTTGCGATATAGAGATTACAGTAATAACGCTGAGTTGAATAAGCTATATAAAGTTATCCCGCATTAACGGGTAGTAAGACCTCCACCTCAAAGTTCGGCGAAAACAAAGGAGTTAGGTGGGGGATCAACTGCCCGTAAAAGCCCGATTCGTTCAACTAATAATTAGTGGGGGATGAAGAAAACCCCCACTAATTAAAGTTTTACTTTATAGGCGCCTAAACAATCAATACATCAAGTATAGGAGACAACAATAAAGGTGTATTTATGATGATAGCGTAAGAGATTTCTCGTAAAGGTGTGATTTAGGCATGAGCCAAAAAGTAAGTGTAATAATACCAGTTTATAATGCAGGGAAATATATCACTCGGTGCATAGAGTCACTTTTAAATCAGACACTCCAAGAGTGTGAGTTTATATTTATTAATGATGGATCGATAGACGATAGCAGAGAAATCATTGAGGGATATAAACAAGTAGATGACAGAATAATACTTATAAATCAAGTGAATCAAGGTGTAAGTATTGCAAGAAATAAGGGCTTATATTTAGCCGCTGGAGAATATGTGGGATTTGTTGATGCTGATGATTGTATAGAAAAGGATATGTATGAAACACTATATAACTCAGTAAAACAAAGTAATTGTGATGTAGTTATATCAAATTTTAAGGGCGAGGCGGAAGGGCATAAGGTAATTACAACATATCCATTTCCTATAGATATTGTTCTTGAAAAAGATTATATAGAGCAAGAAGTATTACCTTATTTCCTTAAGGCAGATAATTTAAATACTGTTGTAAATAAGATCTATAGAAATAATTTAATTAAAGAAAATAACGTTAAATTCCCAAGCGGAATTGCATTGGGAGAAGATGGAATGTTTAACGTTGAATTCTTTAGTGTTGCAACTCGTATGAAATATGTAGATTATGTAGGTTACCATTACAAGGAGGTAGCTGGTAGTGCTACCAGAAACATATCCGAAAAAGATTATTTTCAGAGGGCTGTAGAAGTATATACTATGGAATTACCCCAAATATATACTGATAAAATTGATAGAGTAAGAATAAGTAAATTAAGGTCAATAAAGTTTATTAATAGTGTAATGTCCTATATACATGTTTATTTTACACCATCTAAAGATGTAAGTTTCAATAAGCGGTATAAATACGTAAAAAGTATGATACGAAATAAACATGTGAGAGAGGCACTACCTATATATTATAGTGAAATTTATAACAAGCTAGGAAGATATGAGCGGTTAATAATAAATTTAATAAAGAGACAATCAACTGTTGGGCTGTATTGCGTTACAGCTTACAGTAGATTCAGAAATAAATAATAGTGAGGGAGTTTAAGTATGAAAATTATGATGTTTGCCCATGGTGGAAGTCTTAATAGGGGATGTGAGGCTATTGTTCGTTCCTCTACTAATATCATAAAAGAAAAGGTAGATGAAACAAAGATATATTTGGTATCAAGTAAGCCTGAAACAGATAAGATTATAACAAAGTTAGATGGAATATATGATGGTTCTACTAAGAATATAGCGAAGTACTCATACGATTGGTGGATGGCTTTACTTAAAGTAAAATTGTTTAATGATGAATCTTATGCAATAGCTAAAATGGAAGATAATATAATTAAACATATAAAGAATATGGATGTATGTTTATCTATAGGTGGAGATAATTATTGTTACGGGGAACAGCCTGCATTGTATGAAATAAATAAAAAAGTAAAAGCAGCAGGAAAGAAGTTAGTGTTATGGGGATGTTCCATAGGTGAAGAGGATATGTCTGAGAGAAAGTTAGGAGACTTAAAACAGTTTGATTTAATATTAGCTCGTGAAACTCTTACCTATAATATGTTGAAAAACAAGGGACTTAATAACGTTAAATTGTGTGCAGATCCTGCATTTACCATGGAGAAAGAAGAGCTGGAATTACCTAAAGGATGGCAAGAGGGCAATACAATAGGTCTTAATTTTAGTCCACTTGTATGGAATAGAAACAAGGATTCACAAGTTGCAGTAAGAGATTTAATTAACCATATACTAGATACTACAGATTCAACAATTGCTCTCACACCGCATGTTATGCAGGATGGGAATAACGATTATGAAGTTCTGTATACATATTATGAGGAATTTAAAAATACAGGTAGGGTAATTATATTACCAAACAATTTAAATGCAATACAATATAAAGGGTATATAGCTAGGATGCGATTCTTTATAGGAGCTAGAACACATGCCACGATAGCGGCTTACTCAAATTGTGTTCCAACTATGGTATTGGGATACAGTATAAAATCGAAGGGAATAGCTAAAGACTTATTTGGGGAAGAGAAATTAGTCTTAAATATAGAAGAAATATCTAATAGTAATAAATTAAAAGCTAAATTCGATGAGATGGTAAGAGAAGAAGATCAATTGAAGAGCAAACTAGAGCAAACTATGCCTAATATTAAAAAAATGTCATATAAAGCGGTAGAATACTTACAAGAATTAGCTAAGTAAATCGAGGTATATTATGAAAAAAAAATTATTATTTGTTATGCCTAGTCTATCTGCTGGTGGTGGAGAAAAGAGTCTAGTAAACTTATTATCTCAAATAGATTATCAGTTATATAATGTAGATTTATTTTTGTTTAACCATGAAGGTATATTTATGGAATTTGTACCAAAAGATGTACAAATTTTACCTATACCAGAAACATATAAGACGTTTACTTTACCTCTGTTTAAATCGGTCAAAACGTTTTTATTAAAAGGAGAAATATCACTAGCCTATAATAGATGTATGTTCACCATAAAGAATAGAGCAGGAAAAAATACATCGATAAAGGAACAATACAGCTGGAAATATATCGCTAAGTCTTTAAATGAAATTGAGAAACAGTATGATGCTACTATAGGGTTTTTAGAAAAAACCGCTACATATTTTTGTGTAGATAAGGTGAAAGCACATAAGAAAATAGGATGGGTACATATTGACTATAATAAATTAGGGATGGATTCGAACTTTGATGCTTTGTACTTCAGAAAGCTAAACAATATAGTTACAGTATCGGAAGAGTGTGCCAATATCCTAAAAAACAGATTTCCTAATCAAAAAGATGAGATAAGCGTTATTTATAATATTGTATCACCGACAATGATACATAAAATGGCTAACCAGGAAAATAAGGATGTTTATACTAAGAAAGATAATGAAATTATTATACTTTCAGTAGGTAGGCTGCACTACCAAAAAGGCTTTGAAATGGCTATAGAATCCTGTAAGAAACTAATAGATAAAGGGTATAAAGTAAAGTGGAATATTATAGGCGAGGGCGAGGAAAGAGAACAACTGACTAATTTGATAAAAGCAAATAAATTAGAAAACAATTTCAAATTGTTAGGATTAAAATCTAATCCTTATCCGTATATAAAACAAGCAGATATTTATGCACAGACATCTAAATTTGAAGGGAAATCTATAGCAATTGATGAGGCGAAAATATTGAATAAGCCTATACTTGTTACTGATTTTAGTACCGCGAAAGATCAAATTGACAATGAAATAAATGGATTAATTGTAGATATGAAGCCGGAGGCTATTGCAAAAGGAATTGAGAGGCTTATAAAAGATACAGAATTAAGAAAAAAATTAGCAAATAACCTTTCGAAAGAGAAATTAGGAACGGAAGAAGAAATATATAAGTTATATGAAATTCTATAATGGGTGAGGTTCATGAAAAAAAACATATTATTTATAATGAATAATTTAAATTGTGGTGGGGCTGAAAAAGCCCTAATTTCTTTATTGGGCGTTATAGATTATTCTAAATACAAAGTGGATTTATTTTTATTTAAGCATGAAGGAATATTTATAAATAAGTTACCAAAAGAAGTCACTCTATTACCTGAACCAATAAAGTATAAATATTTTGATATGCCTATAAAAAAGTCTTTGACAGAATTAATGAAAATAGGAGATTTTAAAACGACATTTTCTAGAGGAGTATTAGGGTATCTGGCTAAGACAGAAACGAATGGAGCTATAATCGAACAAAAAATATGGAAATACATGTCGAAATCAATAGATGAAATTAATAAGGAATATGATGTAGCGATAGGATTTCAAGAAAAAAACCCTATATATTTCTGTGTAGACAAGGTAAACGCGAAAAAAAAGATTGGATGGATACACACGGATTATAATAAATTGGGGATTGATTATAGTAAAGAAAAATTTTATTTTGGTAAACTAGATCATATAGTGACTGTATCAGAAGAGTTAGTTAATATTTTAAGGGATAATTTCCCTGAATATAGAAAGAAAATTGGATGTATACACAATATAGTTTCTTCAAGAATGATAAGGAAAATGTCATTAGAGAAAGTTGATTTTAAAGAAGAGAACGATAGAAGTATATCATTAATTTCGGTAGGAAGATTGGCTAAAGAAAAGGGATTAGATATCTCTTTAGAAGCATTTAATATACTCGTAAAAAAAGGGTACGATCTTAAATGGTATTTGATTGGAGAAGGCAACGTAAGAGAAGAACTTGAAAGACGTATAAGGGAAGAAAAACTAGAAAAAAGAGTAATTTTATTAGGTATAAAAGAAAATCCATATCCATACATAAAGCAAGCAGATATATATATACAGACATCCAGATATGAAGGGAAATCTATTTCTATAGATGAGGCAAAAATACTGGCAAAACCAATATTAATTACTAATTTTGAGACAGCTAATAATCATATAAGAAATAATATCAATGGAGTAATTGCAGAGATGAACCCTATGTCAGTGGCAAATCATCTTGAGTTATTAATAAAAGAAGAAAAATTAAGAAGTAAGTTTATCGATAATCTCAAGAAAGAAGAATTAGGGACAGAGGATGAAGTGAATCATTTGTATAATTTAATAAACAGTTAAGTGTAGCGTTTAAAAATAAGTTAAATAATGAAATACATTCACTGGAGGCAATTATGTTTGATCGGATAAAAAAATCTTTAATGGTAAGATTAGGAATGGTATCTCTTGAGGATTTAACGGTAGAAGCGTGTTTGCAAAGAGGTATGAAGGTAGGAAAAAATTGTAGTGGATTAGCTGGAAGTACAATTGACTATGCTCATTGTTGGCTAATAGAAATAGGTGATAATGTTACATTTGCACCTCAAGTCTATCTCCTTGCACATGACGCCAGTACGAAACGGTATTTAGATTATACAAAAATAGCGAAAGTAAAAATAGAAGACCATGCATTTATAGGGGCAAGGGCTTTAATTATGCCGGGGGTTACAATAGGGAAAAATGCTATTGTGGCCGCGGGAAGTGTAGTAACAAAATCGGTTCCGGAAGGGTGCATAGTTGGAGGAAATCCTGCGAAAATTATTGGGAAAACAAAAGATTATATCAATAAGCACAAATTAAATCTAAAGACAGCAAATCGTTATGATAAAAACTGGACAATAGGTGAGAATATCACACCAGATATGTGTACTAAAATGTCAGAAGAATTAGGTAGTACTGTTGGATATGTTAAATGAGTATTTAAATTATTTTCACGTTGAAAGGGCAATATAAAGATGATATTTCAAATTTTGAGCTATATTGTAATTTTTATTATTTTAATGGTTATTACCATAGACTTAGTACCTGTAATAAAAGATTGGGTACTGAGAATTCATATGGGGAGATATGAAGATAAACCCATATGGAATGAGACTATAACTAAAAAAGGGTCTAAGTGGTTACTAAACACACCAAAAATAAAAGTAACAGACAATACAAGATTAGTTGTAATAGATATGTTGAAAGGGAATTATACGAAAAGCACGATACAACATTGGCAAGAAGCATCATTAGTATTAGGCTTATCTGAGTATTTAAAACATAATGATGATAAGGAAATGAAATCTGAGATTGAAAAATTTTTGAATTCGAAATTTGATAGTAATGGTCAATGGTTAGAAAAACCTAAGCATATAGACGGAGCTATACTTGCTTACGCTATTATGAAGTTGGAATATATTGATATAAACAAATACAAAAAAGCATTAGATTATACATGGGAAATGATTAAGGATCATATAGGTGAGGACGGCACAGTAGAATATAGGAAGTTTATGAAAAGCTACAGATATGTAGATACTATAGGGTTTATATGCCCCTTTTTAGTTTGTTACGGTACTAAATTTAACAAAGATGATTGTATAGATTTAGCAGTGAAACAAATTAAAGAGTATGAGCAATATGGAATGTTAGACAAACATTCACTACCATGTCATGTTTACAAGATTGAGAATAAAGTTCCTCTTGGATTATACGGATGGGGAAGAGGACTTGGTTGGTTTGCTATAGGTCTTATAGATGCATGGAATGAATTGCCACAAGATAGTAAATATAAATTTGCTTTCGAAGAAAGTGTTAAAAGATTCGCGGAAGCTGCAATGAGCTTTCAACAAGATAATGGTAGTTGGAATTGGACTGTAACTAGAAATGAGAGTAGGTCTGACTCTTCCGCTACAGCTACGCTAGGCTGGTTTATGTTAAATGCCTCAAAGATAGATAAGGTATCAAAAGAATGCCTAGATAGCACAGAAAAGGCTATGAGTTATTTAATGAAAGTTACGAGGAAAGATGGGGCAGTTGACTTTTCTCAAGGCGATACAAAAGACATAGGGGTGTATTCCACACTGTTCAATATATTGCCGTTTACTCAAGGGTTCTGCATTAGATTAATCAATTCATATTTAAGTAGGAACTAAACCTTCATCTCCTTTACTCATATTTGTATGAGGCAACTTTATTGATAAAGAAAATAAATGATTTGAAAATTCGAACCGTTTATTTTTGGGGAAATGAGAAAGGCGGGAATCATATGTTAAACTCTTTAACGTCATTTAGGTTTATTGCTGCGCTAATGGTTTTCTTATTTCATATGGGTGTGTTTAGCCAATATCAATTAGGTTCAGCGGGCGTTCAATTCTTTTTTGTTTTATCGGGCTTTATTTTAGCTTATAACTATCATTCTAAATTTACAGAGCTAAATAAACACAGTATCAAAAAATTCTATAAAGCAAGATTTTCTAAAGTATATCCAGTTCATGTATTAACCTTTCTTCTTTCTGCACCATTAGTTATTTTATACTTTCACCCTAATAGTTTATATTTTATAAAACTTGCTTTTATGTCAATCATTAATTTGCTATTGATACAAAGCTTCGTACCTAGTCAGGGTACTTATTTCAATTTTAACGGCGTTTCGTGGACATTATCGGTTGAAGCTTTCTTTTATGTTATGTTTCCTTTTCTGCTATGGGCATTTATGAAACTTAAAGTTAAAAAGAACATCATTACATCCATATTGGTATTCTTGGTAGTATGGATAATTTTATTTCTATTGAATAAAAACTTGGATGAAGATAATCCATTTTTTATTTGGATACTACATATTTTTCCGGTTACTAGATTGTTCGAATTTTCAACGGGTATACTTTTGGGATTGATTTATATTGAAAAATCCGATAAAGCAAACTTTAACAAAAACATATTTACTGTTTTAGAACTACTATGTTTACTTTTATCCATTGCCTTATTATCGTATTCGATAAAATTAGATGTAGGAATTGTTCGTGGTGTTTATTTTGTCCCACTATGGTGCTTGTTAATTTTCACCTTTTCATTTCAATGCGGTATATTTTCAAAATTATTATCACAAAGGCTATTTGTTTACTTAGGTGAAATTAGTTTCTCATTTTATATGATTCACCAAATAGTGATACGATACTTGGACTTCTTGAAGTTAGAAAATACATATAGTTTTGTGGTTTGTTTAATAGTTTCTTTATTGTTAAGTGCAGTAATTTATCAATTTTATGAAGAGCCGTTACGTAAGAAAATTCGTTTTGGTTTTCAAAAAAAACATCAAAAGATACAAGTGCCTTTACCAAAAGAATTCCTTAAATAAGAGATTTTTATAAAAGATTATTGTTAAATGTAGTCCTAGAAAACAAACATTTTCTTCTTCATAGCTCGAAAAAATTAATATCTAAAGATAACAAGTAGAATAAAGTGTAATAGATTTAGTACGTAAACGAGAGGGAGTATAAATGGATTTTCTTTTTGTGATATTAAAAGATATATTTTCATTTGTAGAAGTTAAGCCTTGAAATAGGCAAATAATTAACTGAAATGATTACTGTGAATAGATGGAAAGAAAAAGTTAGGATAAAAATGAGGGGATTAAATGAGAATAACAGTATTCACTCCAACATACAACAGGAGTTATATCATAGAGAAATTATATAGATCGTTACAAGAACAAACATATACGGATTTTGAATGGCTAGTTATTGATGATGGGTCAAATGATAATACAGAGGAATTATTCAAGATGTGGAAACTAGAAAAAAACCCATTTCCCATACGGTATTATAAAGTCAAAAACGGAGGGAAACATAGAGCGATTAACAGGGCTGTCGATTTGGCTGAAGGTGAAATGTTCTTTATAGTGGACTCTGATGACAATCTTACAGAAGATGCTTTAGAAAGTATAGTAAGTTGGGAAAATAGCCTAGAAGATAAAAAGCTATTTTGTGGTGTTTCGGGTAATAAAGGGGGGAGTGTTGAGGACCTCGTAGGGACAACATTTGAAGGTAAATATATTGATGCAACTTCACTTGAACGGAATACATATAATATAACGGGAGATAAGGCTGAGGTTTTTTATACCGATATATTAAGGAAATACAAGTTTCGTGAGTTTGAAGGGGAAAAATTTATGACAGAGGCTACAGTATGGAATAAAATGGCTTATGAAGGTTATAAAATAAGATGGTTTAATAAAACAATATATATATGTAATTATTTAGAGGATGGTTTAACTCAAAATATGAAGGAGATATTCGCCGGAAGTCCTAAAGGTACAGCATATTATATGAAGCAGCAAATTGAATTTTATAAGTGTGGTCCAAAGGGTAGATTATCCTATTATAATTTATATTACGATTTTGTTAAGTCTAATTTAAATGTAAAGAAGGCTGCAGAATACTTAGGTATTCAACCGGTTACTTTAATGGCGGCTATCTTTTTAGCTAAATGTAAAAAAATTATATCAAGAAGGTCTTAAAATGAGGATAAAAAACTCCATAATTAATATATCTGCTGGGATCGGAAACCAAATCATTGTTACATCTTTAAGCTTCATTTCACGAACTGTATTTATCAATAGTTTAGGTATTGAATATCTAGGTATAAATGGATTCCTTACTAATATATTATCCATGCTTTCTTTAGCTGAGGCAGGGATAGGTGCTAGTATAATGTATAGTCTTTATAAGCCGGTTGCAGAGAACGATCAAGAAAAGATTAACGTACTTATGAGATTGTATCGGAAAGCATATATGGTAATCGCCTTAATTGTCTTGTTACTTGGATTGTCCTTGATGCCATTTCTTGGTTATTTCATTAAAGATTCGAATGTCGAAAATATCCATTGGATCTATCTTATTTTTCTATTCAATACAGTGGTACCTTATTTGTACATGCATAAGAATTCATTCTTAAGTGTTTCGCAAAAGGGTTATATTGTAACAGGAATATATTCTATATCTTCAATTGCATCTGCTTGTCTCAAGATTGGAATACTTCATTTTACAAAAAATTATATTCTATACTTAGTTATTGATAGTGTGATAACAGTCGCTACTAGCATTGTTTTGGCAATTATAGTCAACAGGATGTATCCATTTTTAAAAGAGAAAGTTTCGGGTGTATTAGATGCTGAAACTAAAGAGAAAATTGTTAAGAATGTGAAAGCAATTGTACTACAAAACATAGGGAATTATTTAGTATTGGGTACTGATAACATTATTATATCTTCATTTATCAGTGTGGCGGCAGTCGGGTTATATTCTAATTATAATATGTTAATAGATATTTGTAGAAACTTTACTTATCAAATCTTTAATAATACATATCATAGTGTAGGGAATTTAGTAGCGGAGGAAAGCGTAGAGAAAGTTTATAGTGTGTATAAAGTCTATATGCTTTTAAATTTTTGGCTATACTCATTCTTCTCTATACTTTTATGCATTACAATAGAACCTTTTATCACTTTATGGATTGGAACAGAGTATCTTATGAGCAAAAGTGTGTTGCTTGTATTAATAATTATTTTTTATGAAAGGGGCATGAGGAATTCCATAACGACTGTAAAAACTACAGCGGGTGTTTTTCATGAGGATAGATATGCGCCTTTGGTTCAAGCTGCTGTTAATTTAGTAATTTCTATTGTATTAGTTAAGTATATGGGAATAATAGGTGTCTTTATTGGTACACTTGTAAGTGTGCTTGTTGTTCCTTTCTGGATTACTCCTTATTTAGTATACAAAAATGTATTTAATAGGTCTGTAATGGATTATTTCTTGAAATACTCCTACTACGCAGCGATAGGTATAGGAACGTATTTTATTACAAGTTTTTTGAGCAATTTCACGTTATCAGGCAATTTCTTGGAATTATTGTTAAAGGGAATGATTTGTATCATAGTTCCTAATGTGATTTATATATTGATTTTTCATAAAACAACAGAGTTTAAATATTTATTTGGGATTATTAGAGGGATTTCACAAAAGTTATTAAAAAAATTCAATTTAAACAAGAAAATTTCTTATTAATTTTAACTAAGCTATTGTTAAATTCTATTACCATACGTTTTAGAGAAAGCCCTGTGAACTATAGACTATGGAATGAAGCCTTTCTTAGTTCATACTGACTGGTTAGGGAGAAGGTGATGACTACGGCCAAATATGTATTCAATGATGTATCTATTGGCACAAGTACAAATGCTAGATTAATAGATAATACTATCATTAACTGAATGTAGAAATAATAAACCGCTATCTTTGTATAAAAATATAGCGGTTTTATTATGGGCTTAGGCGTCCGATACTTTAGGAAACGAAGGATTGTATCTATAACATGCTGAGTGAAAAAATTTATAGAAGAATATACACTGCAAATGACTTTCATGTTATGTATATGAAACTAAGGGTAGGATTAAATTGGGGAGAATTACTAAAAAACAATTAGAAGATTAGAATCCTGCTCTGTGGGGAACTCTCCAAAAAATTTTCGATTGGAGTATAATTATTTATGAAAAGATTTTTTGATTTATTCGTTTCTTTATCATTATTGGTGTTACTGTTAGTTCCTATTAGTATAGTAGCCGTATTAGTTAGATGTAAGTTAGGTTCCCCCATCATATTTAAGCAGCAACGCCCGGGATTACATGGTGCGTCTTTTTCTCTTTACAAGTTTAGATCTATGACTGATGAGAAAGATAGCAACGGCAATCTGTTGCCTGATGATGTAAGGCTTACTAAGTTTGGGGGATTTCTTAGAAAGTGTAGTTTGGATGAGTTGCCACAGTTATTCAATGTTATAAAAGGAGATTTAAGTTTAGTAGGTCCCAGACCACTATTAATGGAATATTTAGAGTTATATACAGAAGAACAATCTAGGCGGCATATGGTAAGACCAGGAATTACAGGATGGGCTCAAGTGAATGGAAGAAATGCAATTTCATGGGAAGAGAAATTTGATTTTGATGTGTGGTATGTCGATAATAGGACTTTTTGGCTTGATATGAAAATTTTGTTGTTAACGGCAAAGAAAGTATTTAAGTCAGAAGGAATCAATCAGGTTGGGCATGTAACTGTGGAAAAATTTAATGGTACAAAGAATTCTTGAGGAGGTGAGATGGATGCGAATAATTATGATTGGGGCAGGTGGCCATAGTAAAGTAATCCGAGATATTATCCTATCATATGGAAATTATGAAATCATTGCGCAATTAGATGATGTGTATAAAGAGTTAAAAGTTGAGGATGGCATTTATTTTGGACCTATTTCTGCAGCTGTAAAGTTAATGGATGAGCATGTAGATACAAAGTTCGTGATAGCTATAGGGAATAACAGAACAAGAAAGATAATTATGGAGCAGTTAGAGATTCCCAGTCATCGCTATGCAACGCTTATACATAAACAATCTATTGTTAGTTTAAGTGCAAAGATTGGAGCTGGTACGGTTGTGATGCCCGGTGCAATTATTAATGCAGATGTTGAGATTGGGAATCACGTTATTGTCAATACAGGCGCTATTGTTGAACATGACAATAAGGTAAAAGATTTTGCGCATATTTCTCCTAATGCTGTATTGACTGGATCTGTTATTGTAGGGACAGGGGTACATGTAGGAGCAGGAGCTAATGTGATTCAAAATCTCACAATTGGAGATTGGTCTATTATCGGTGCGGGAGCAACAGTCATATGTGATATTGTAGCGAATTGTACAGCAGTGGGTATTCCGGCTAGGGTAATAAAAAAAGAATTATAGGAGAGTGTTTAAAGTGACATATTCGCAGGAAAAAACAAGAATCTATCTCTCCGCTCCACATATGAGCGGTAATGAACAAAAATATATAGGGGAAGCATTTGATATGAATTGGATTGCTCCACTTGGTCCAAATGTAGATGCGTTTGAAAGTGAACTTTCATCCCATGTTGGAGTTCTTGATGCGGCTGCAGTTAGTTCAGGAACCTCTGCTATCCATTTGGCACTTCGCTTATTGGATGTAAGAGATGGAGATACAGTGTTTTGTTCAAGTCTTACCTTTGTAGCGAGCGCAAATCCAATTTTATATTTAGGGGCTACACCAGTATTTATTGATTCAGAGCCTGAAACATGGAATATGTCACCGCAGGCTTTAGAATGTGCATTACGTGATGCAAAAGAGAAAGGGGTACTTCCGAAAGCAGTAATTGTTGTGAATCTATATGGACAAAGCGCTAAAATGGATGAGATTCTTTCGTTATGTAATACATATAATGTTCCAGTAGTGGAGGATGCAGCGGAATCACTTGGTTCTTCCTACAAAGGTAAAGCGAGTGGAACATTCGGAAAATTCGGTGTTTATTCATTCAATGGAAATAAAATCATTACAACCTCGGGCGGAGGTATGCTTGTTTCGAATGATGTCGAAGCATTGAGAAAAGCAAGATTTTTAGCTACTCAAGCAAGAGATCCGGCTCCACACTACCAACATAGTGAGGTTGGATATAATTATCGTATGAGTAATATTTTAGCGGGTGTAGGTAGAGCGCAGCTGCAGGTCTTACAAGAGAGAGTACATGCAAGAAGACGAATATTCGATAGATATTATCAAGAATTATCTCACATCCCAGGTATACAGTTTATGCCTGAGTTAGAGGATACTTATTCAAACCGATGGCTTACAGTTCTTACTGTAGATGAAGAAAAAACAGGAGTATCGATTCAGACATTACTGAAACAACTGGAAAATGAAAACATTGAGGCGCGTCCTGTTTGGAAACCTCTTCATATGCAACCGCTATTTGAGGGAATAACTTATTATTCTCATAGTGAACGTGAAGATATTGCTAGAAAACTATTTGAAACCGGTCTATGTCTTCCATCTGGATCAGGTATGACAGAAAAAGATCAGACAAGAGTTATTACATGTATTAAGAATATATTGACGGTAAGCGCTGGCATGTAAAGATAAAAAATAGAAAGAGCTTTAATTAAGAAAGGCATTAATGAACTAGGAGGATTTAATATCTCATTCAGTGCCGTTTTTGTGAAATTTCATTTTACGGAAAAAAATTTTTTTTGAATGAAAATCACAGCAATCCCTATAAAGAGTGAAATAGTAAGCGTACATAATCTTGTGGTAAATGCGAATTATATTTTTTGCTAGCATTATTAGTGGTAAACGCATATTATATCACCCCCTTTGTAAAAATGGTATACATATAAAAAGGTTATTCTCCTGTTTCGATTAAAGAAGCAGGAGAATAAAGTAATAGAGAACATAACACGTGAAAAATCAACTTTAATTAGTAGGTTAATAATAAATTATATAAAATATCATAGCACAGAAATTTTTAAAATATAAAAAGATGAAAATTCTCCTGTGTATTTGTAAGATATAATGTTTATCCTGCTATTTGTGAACATTAAGAAGATGGATGGAATGCTCGTAAAAGCTCGATTGATGAGATCAATATTCAGTAGGTATGTAGAACCTCCTACTGATTAAAGTTTTACTGTATTATTTGTTCTTACAGTTGCTAAAAAAGATACATAAATATTCATTTTTTTGAGTATATAGATGCTTGACAATACAATAGTGAAATGGTAATCTGATTTTATATTCTTTATAAAGAATATAAACGTTTTATTGGTATATTAAATTCAAGAATTTTTATTCATATAAAATTCAGATGGTAATATTTTGATTCGAATTAAGAAAATCAAACCTTTGTTCTTTTTTTGAGAAAATTAAAATGCAAGGGTTTACAATAGGATAGGTAACCTGGAAGCTTGAACACTTCAACTGAAAATAAATTTAAGGCTATAAAATCGGGCTTTAAAATTTGTTATGCGTAAACGAGGTAGTTTGAGGAAAGGTTTTTCTGGTATATTAATAACATTTTTTTGATATATCTGGTAATTGGCTTATCCATCGGGTTTTCCCTTAATTGTCTCGTAGTGGGAGGAAAAAAATGAGTGCAATAACCGGAATTTATCATTTAAATGGAGAACCGATACCACCTGAACATAGGATTGGAATCATGAAGGATTTATCTCGTTATCCAGGTGACAATACCGATATATGGCACAAGGAAAATATTTTTTTGGGCTCCCATGCAAAATGGATAACATCTGAATCTATTAATGAACAATTACCTTACTATGATTATGAAACACAATTGGTTATAACTGCTGATGCTATTATTGATAATCGCAATGAATTATTCGATAGATTGCAAGTAGAAAAGGTACATAGAAGAGAGATGCCTGATAGTAAGTTGATTTTACTCGCTTATCAAAAGTGGGGAGAGCATGTACCAAAGTATCTAATTGGTGATTTTGCTTTTATGATTTGGGATGAGAGAAAGCAATTACTTTTTGGTGCACGTGATTTTTCAGGAAGTCGGACTTTTTACTTTTACCGCAATCAAAATCAATTTGCTTTTTGTACTAGCATACAACCGCTGTTTTCTTTACCGTACGTCGGGAAGGAATTGAATGAGCAATGGTTAGCTGAATATTTAGCAATACCTAATATGCTTGATACAATAGATGCATTTTCAACAGTGCATAAAAATATAGAGCAAGTCCCCCCTTCTCATACTATCTCCGTAGTTAAGGGAAGAGTTAGTATTGCGAAATACGACACACTATTTGTAGAGGAGCAGTTGCAACTCAAATCAAATGAAGATTATGAAGAGGCGTTCAGGGACGTATTTGAAAGTGCAGTAACATCAAGGTTACGTACTCATCGTAATGTTGGTTCTCATTTAAGTGGGGGATTAGATTCAGGTGCTGTTGCTAGCTTTGCTGCGAGAGCCCTGCAAAAAGAGAACAAAAAATTATATACATTCAGCTCAGTACCTGCAGAAGGGTTTACTGATTGGACTCGTGGTCATACGATTGCTGATGAAAAGCCATTTATTCAAACTACAGTACAACATGTAGGGAATATTGAAGGGAATTATTTGAATTTTCCGGGAGAAAATTCTTTCTCAGAAATTGATGATTGGCTTGAGATTATGGAGATGCCATATAAATTTTTCGAAAATTCCGTCTGGGTGAAAGGAATTTATGAAAAAGCCCAACAACAAGGGATTGGGGTGCTCTTAAATGGAGCGAGAGGAAATTTCACAATCTCTTGGGGGCCAGCTTTAGATTATTATGCGATTTTACTTAAAAACTTCAACTGGTTGCAACTTTATCGTGAAATTGATTTGTATGGTAAGAACGTTGGGGTCAAAAAATCGAGAATACTGAAAGTTGTAGGGAAGAAAGCATTTCCATCGATAAACAACATGTTTTCCTCGGAACAGCAATACGAACTGCCAACGCTAGTTAATTCAGAACTTGCAAAACGTACTGATGTATTTAGAAAGCTTGAAGAACATGGTGTGAAAGTAACAGGGGCTTCTATCCCAAATATATATGAAATAAGGCAGAAACATTTTGAACAGCTAAACTTGTGGAATACAACGGGTACAAGTGGAACAAAGCTCTCCTTGCGCTATGGTTTACAAGGGCATGATCCAACGAATGACTTACGGGTAATTCGATTCTGTTTATCGTTACCACTCGAACAATTTGTTCAAAATGGCCTAAATCGTGCACTTGTCCGGAGGTCCACAAAAGGATTTCTTCCTGACAAAGTAAGATTAAATCAACGTGTGCGGGGAATACAGGCAGCTGATGTGGTTCATCGCATGATTCCTTCATGGAAAATGTTTATCGAGGAACTTCAGCAGCTTAGTAAAGACCCAGTGGCCTCTAACTTTTTTAATATAGAGATTATTAAGAGTGCGATTTTGAAAATTCAAGGAGAACCACAAGTAGAATACGTGTTTGATCCGGATTTTAGAATTTTAATGCGTAGTCTTATTGTCTATCGATTTATCAAAAAATATATTTGAAAGGGGGTGAAATTATGAAACAAGAATGGCAATCACCAGTATTAGAAGTGCTTGATATCAACATGACAATGGCTGGACCTGGAAAGAGACTTGTTGACCAAGTTTTTGAAGATGAGGATGAGCAAGGCGCACTTCACCACAGCTAATGCACTAATATTTAAATGAGATTTATATGCTTTACAGCCCTTATATAGTTTAATTACGGTATAAGGGTTTTTTTTAATCAATTTTTCAACTATTTGGAGTGAGAAAGATGATACATACTGTAAAGAAAGAGATTTACAAAGCCTTCGGATTAGCCCTATTAAGTGAGATTCCCCTGCCGGAATTGCCTCAAGTAAGTAATTACGAAAATGAAGTAGACGTAAAAATAGAAACTGCAGATTTGTCCCAATTATGGGGAGAGTTATCTTCTCCGAAGTCAGTATTTGTAGTTGAAGAAGAATTAATTATGTTTCAAATCCCCGAAACTGCTACGTTTTGTATTCAAAATGGAGAAAAAATTATTGTTTCACCTATGGAAGGGTCCGATCAAGATAAGATTCGGCTTTATATTCTTGGGACTTGTATGGGGGCATTGTTGATGCAGAGAAAAATACTCCCTCTGCATGGAAGTGCAATAGCCATCAATGGAAAGGCGTATGCTTTTGTAGGAAGATCGGGAGCTGGAAAATCAACTCTTGCATCAGCCCTTTTAAGCAAAGGCTATCAGCTTTTAAGCGATGATGTAATTGCTGTGTCTCTTTCTGAGGATAATACTCCTTTTGTTACACCATCTTACCCGCAACAAAAGTTATGGAAAGAGAGTCTTGATCAGTTCGGAATGGAGACAGCGCATTATCAACCATTATTTGAAAGGGAAACTAAATATGCGGTCCCTGTTACAGCTAACTTTTTCGAGGAACCATTACCATTGGCAGGTGTATTCGAATTAGTGAAAGTAGAAAACGGGGATGTTGAACTTCAGCAGATTGAAGGACTAGAGAGACTACGTACATTGCTGCGTCATACATATAGGAATTCATTAATCCCACGATTGGGGATGATGGAATGGCATTTTATGCATTCTACAAGTATCGTAAACAAAATAGATATGTTTCAATTGAGACGTCCTATTTCAAAGTTTACGGCACATGATTTAGTATCCAAAATTCTAGAGTCTTTAAAAGAGGAGGAAAAATAATGAGTAGTAAACAAACAATTTCATTACACAGTTTTGTTGTACAAGGTCAGGAAAATGTAGTGAGCGATATGGATGGGGAGAAAGTGATGATGAGCATCCATAATGGGAAATACTATAACTTAGGAGGTATAGGTGGTGAAATTTGGAGTTTAATTAATGAATTAATATCTGTCAATCAAGTGATTGATATATTATTGTCTCGATATATGATTGAAGAGGCAGAATGTAAGGAACAAGTACTCTCTTTCTTAAATCATTTGTATGCAGAAGGGTTAATCTCGGTTGATGAAAAACTTTGATCTTTAATTGAACGTTCCAGATTTAATAGATTAGGAGTAGGATCGATGAATATCATAAATAAAGCCAAAGCTTTCTTGTCGTTCGATATGGGAACAAAATTATTACTTATAGAAGCTTTCTTTTATTTAGGCTGGGCTCGTATTCTTAAAAGTATACCGTTTTCTAAAGCTGCTCCTATATTAGGAATTCATATGGCAGAAACGTCTTTAAGCCATGATGAATCGGAAAAGATTACGTTAAGGAAAATTTCTCAAGCAGTGCATATGATGAGCCGTTATACATTTTGGGAAAGCCAGTGTCTCGTTAAAGCTATCGCTGCAATGAAAATGTTGGAGAAGCGACAGATTGAAAGCACCCTTTACTTAGGGACCGCGAAAGATGAGACAGGAAATATGATTGCCCATGCGTGGTTACGTAGCGGGCCCTTTTATATTACTGGCGTAGAAGAAATGAAGAGGTTTACTGTTGTTGGTAAATTTGCAAAAAGGATAGGGTAAAAAAATCTTGAAGGAGAATGAGATGTATACCGGTTGTAATCTTGATTTGAGTCATTTACCTAAAGAACTAAAATTGTTACTTGAAATTATAAAGAAAGAAGATAAAGAGATACAAGAAATCCCGGGAGACTGGTTCATAAATATTGATTGGAACAAATTTTTGAAACTGGCGCTGCATCATCGTATGTACGCGTTCATTTATCCAAAAATGAAATCTATTGATAAACAGTTAGTTCCATCAAATGTTATGCAAGTATTAAGTACATATTTTAAAAGGAATACATTCCATATGCTTCATTTAAGTGGGGAAATGGGAAAGGTAAGTAAATTATTTGCTGAAAACCAACTTCGACTTCTATTTTTGAAGGGCCCTATTCTTGGCGCAGACCTATATGGAGATGTTTCCCTTCGAACATCAGGGGATCTGGATGCCCTTGTTCCTATAGATGATCTTGGAAAAGTGAACGAATTACTTGTAAAGAATGGTTATGTCAAAGAGGATGATTTTCCGACGGTTATGAATGAATGGAAGTGGAGACGCCACCATACAACTTACATGCATCCGATAAGTAAGGTGAAATTGGAGATTCATTGGCGACTACACCCAGGACCGGGAAAGGAACCACGCTTCGATGAGTTATGGGGGCGAAAGAGGACGAGTCCTGTTACAAATTATCCTGTCTATTTTTTAGGTAGAGAGGATTTGTTTATGTTTCTTGTGACTCATGGGACTAGGCATGGTTGGTCCAGGCTTCGATGGTTAACAGATATTGACCGTATGGTAAGGCAAGAAATAGATTGGAAAGAACTTACTGTTCTGTTGAAAAGATATGGATGTAAGCAGCTGGTAGGTCAGGCGCTTATTTTATCTTCTGAGCTTTTAGATACTCTTATAATAGAAGAAGAGGCAAAAGTATTAATGTCAGGGAGAAGGGTAACGCAATTAGCACAGCTTGCTATATATTACTTGGAAAATATGATTAACTTGCATACAGATCCCGTTCCAGAAGAAGTTTCAAAATATCATGAGCGATATTTATATTTGTTAAAGACAAGCTCTCAAAAGCTACTGTTTCATCTTAGTTGGTTGTATCCTTATCCTCAGGATGTGGAAACTTTACCACTGCCAAAACAACTGCATGTTTTATATTTCCCTTTGCGGCCGATTTTATGGATTTGGAGGGAAATGAGGTACCGTAAGGAGAAGTGAAAATGAGAAATATTTTATATTTTACAAAGCGGTTATACTCTTTTACTGGAAACATTCTCATTGTTAATCTCATGGGAATGGTATTGGTCAGTCTTGTAGAAGGAATCGGCATTTTATTATTAATTCCTATGATAAGTATTAGCGGTATTGCGAAGATGAATGAACAGGCAAGCCCTCTTTCAGGGGTTCTTGGATTCCTAGGTGAGTTTCCAACTAATTTAGGATTACCACTTGTATTAGGAATATATATTATATTGGTCGTGGGACAAGCGCTTTTGCAAAGGAATATAACAGTTCGTAATGCGAAAATCCAGATACGTTTTATTAATCATTTGAGATTGGAAATTTATCGTGGATTGTTGCAGGCCAACTGGAGTTTTTTTGTGAAAAAGAGAAAATCAGATCTTATCAATTCTTTGACAACGGAATTAGGGCGCGTTAGCGCAGGCACTAATTTATTTTTACAGTTGCTCACTTCTTTAATGTTTACATTTATACAGATTGGTTTTGCTTTTTGGTTAGCGACAGATATAACAATTTTTGTACTATGTTGCGCTGTGGTACTTGCCTTTCTTTCACGAAGATTTATTAAAAAATCAAAAAGATTAGGTGGTCGAACCTCAGAGAATTCAAAAGCGTATCTTGCAGGTATAACTGATCATTTTAATGGAATTAAGGATATTAAGAGTAATACACTAGAACGATCTCGTTATATGTGGTTACGTAATTGGGTGGAAGATGTGGAACGTGAACAGTTTGCATATATTAAGGTGAGAAATAATTCTCAACTCTTTTATAAAATTGCATCAGCTGTTTTCATTGCTAGTCTTATCTTTCTATCTGTTAAGCTGTTTCAGACGAAAACTGAGCAATTATTATTAATTATTCTTATATTTTCTCGTTTGTGGCCACGATTTGCAGGTATACAATCAAACATGGAACAAATTGCAGCGAATCTTCCCGCTTTTAAAGATTTGCTGCAATTACAGGAAGAGTGTAAGAAAAGTATAGAATTGCAAGATATAGAGCAGGATTATAATGGTATAAATCCTATTCAGGTAGAACAATCTATTGAGTGTCAGAATATCTCTTTCCGCTACAATAAAGAAAATGCTGTGTATTCGCTCAAAGATATTAATTTGCGCATCCCTGCAAATTGTATGACAGCTATCTCGGGGCGTTCCGGTGCTGGAAAAAGTACATTAATTGATATCGTAATGGGACTTATGCAGCCGGAGAGCGGTCAATTATTAATAGATAACAAGCCTTTAACAAGTAAGAGCCTATTATCATTGAGGAAATCCATTAGCTATGTTCCTCAAGATCCATTTTTATTTAATGCCAGTATAAGAGACAATTTGAGAATGGTTGAGCCAAATGCAAGTGAGGAACAACTTTGGGAAGCGTTGAAATTTTCTGCTTCCGCTGATTTTGTTAGCAGGCTCTCGCAAGGATTGGATACAATGATTGGCGATAGGGGAGTCAAGCTTTCAGGAGGAGAACGACAACGTCTTGTTCTGGCTAGAGCGATACTTCGAAAGCCTTCTATTTTAGTACTGGATGAGGCAACAAGTGCTCTAGATGCTGAAAATGAAGCGAAAATACAAGAGGCGCTGGAAAGACTAAAAGGAAGTATGACAATTATTGTCATTGCACATAGACTATCTACTATAAGTAAAGCTGATCAGGTTATTGTAATGGATCAAGGACAAATTATTCAACATGGTAGTTTCACACAACTGGCGAAAGATGAAAGTGGTTTGTTTAGTAGCCTACTTGGACAACAGGCCAAAGTAAACATTTAAATATGGCTTGTTATAATTGTTTTTTATAAATTTAAGGAATACATTGCCTTTATTTCTTTCGGCCGGTAACACAATTCGATTATTTATGGTTTGGGGGATAATTGGTATTTGTGTACTGGTCTTTTTATGGAAATATGAGCTTAATTTAATTGTGTGACCAGTAAAAAAATTAGAAATACTTTTTGTGACTTATTAATATACCATCTATATACATGTATAAATATCCGTGTTATAATTTAATTTGGAACCTGATTTTATTTATACCATATAACAACAAGCAGCGAGACCCCTCGTCTTTAGGACTAGGGGTCTTTTCTATTTTTGTATATAAAGGTTTATTAGTGTAGTTGTGATAATATTTTATAGGATTTTTATTAAAGGCTAATCCGCAAAGATTTATTTTTTTATAAAGCATAGTGTTCTGGATTGCGAATCTTAATTTCTAGATATACTATTTAAGATAATATAAGAAAAATGAAGAAATTTGTAGAAATTTGTAGAAAATTAAGGCTATGATGGTAAAAAACAGTAAATATTAAATTTTTCTTTCTTATTTTTGTCCTTTATAATGAGCTATGAATACGACACATGAGGCAAATAATGTATATTGCCTTTCCCTAACTTTGATATACACCTTTTTTCCAACCTCCGTGTTAATTGCTATTATTTTGTTATACCGATTAGCGAAGGGAAAAGGGTGTATCTTTTTTGTATGAATAGTCCTAATAGATATTTTGGGTAGAAAGCATTTCTTGTTTTTCGTGACAAAAACAATAGAGAATGGGATAATAAGGACAGTGTGTTGGTGGTATGACCAATTTGGTATATAAGGAGAGAATGATATGCTAGATATTCAACAGATTAAAGAAATTATTCCACATCGTTATCCATTTCTACTAGTCGATCAAATTCTAGAAGTAGAAGAAGGAAAGCGTGCGGTTGGGATTAAAAATGTAACGGCAAATGAGGAATACTTTAATGGACACTTTCCAGATTATCCTGTGATGCCAGGTGTTCTAATTGTAGAAGCATTAGCGCAGGTGGGTGCTGTTGCGGTATTAAAAAAAGAGGAGAATCGTGGACGCCTCGCATTCTTCGCTGGTATTGATAACTGCCGCTTCAAGCGTCAAGTACGTCCGGGTGACCAACTTCGTTTAGAAGTGGAAATGACACGTGTACGTGGACCAATTGGTAAAGGAAAAGCAGTCGCAACTGTAAACGGTGAAATTGCTTGTGAAGCTGAGGTTACATTCGCGCTTGGTGATAAGAAAGAATAAAGATATGATAAGTTGGGAGGTGAATGAAAATAAACTTTTCATTCACCTCCTTTTTAATAAAAGAAAAGTAAGAGAATTTGTTGATAGGTAGGTTCTCTTTATTTAAACAAACGTTTGATTAAAAAACATAAGGGATTTTCGGGAAAACTTTCTCAACTTAGCGTCTAAAAACGCTGTTGAAAAATAGAATAAAAATTTATAATGGAAAGTTTTTTTAACGGGTTATTATAAATATACAGGTGAATTTATAATATATTCACTAATAATACTAACTATATTTACATGTTATCAATATATGGTAAAGGTAAACCCATACCCGACAAAGGATATCTAAATTTGTCAAATTTATCACTATAATATTTGTCAATTTATTAAATGAATTTCTCAACCATTATTGCTATACTAATGTGAGTTATGTAATATATTAAATAGTTGTCTAGGACCAAACATGATTAGGACTAGATACTAGATTCTTATTGTCAGCCGCAAATCTGACATTTTATTTATTTATAAAGGAATTTATGACAAATTATTGAAGGCTGGAGGAAGGCATGGAAGAAACAATAAGTTTGAAAGAACTATTTACTATTTTAAGAAAACGTTTAGTTATGATCATCGCAATTACGACTGGGGCAGCTCTTGCAAGCGCAATCGTAAGTTTCTACTTTATAACGCCGATTTACCAAACTTCAACGCAAATTCTTGTTAACCAAAAGAAACAAGAGGGTGTTTTCCAACCTGGGGAAGTACAAACAAGTCTTCAATTAACAAATACATATAAAGTTATTGTGAAAAGCCCAGTTATTTTAGATCAAGTGAAAGAAAAGTTGAAACTGAATATGTCAACTGGAGCATTAAATAACAAAATTAACGTAGCTAATGAGAAAGATTCGCAAGTTATTGCGGTTACAGTACAAGACAAAGATGCAAAATTAGCTCGTGATATCGCAAATACAACAGCGGAAGTATTCAAAAGTAAAATTGCAAAAATTATGAGTGTAGATAATGTAACAATCCTATCAAAAGCAGAAGTGGCGGAAGGGCAATCTCCAATTAGGCCTAATAAGATGTTAAATGTAGCTATTGCATTTGTCGTTGGCTTAATGGCTTCTGTCGGACTTACATTCTTACTAGAATATTTAGATAACACATTCAAAAAAGAAGAAGATATCGAAAAATTTCTAGGTCTACCAGTTCTTGGAGTGATTTCTCATATAGAAGATAATGTGAAAAGCAGCAGTCGGTCAAGGGCAAAGAGAGTAGGAGGGCATACAATTGGTTCTTAAGAAAAAAGCATCACGCGCACGTCGTCAGCTTATTGCATATGAACAACCGAAATCATCTATTTCGGAACAATATCGAAATGTACGAACAAATATTGAATTTGCATCCGTTGATAAAAAAATTCGTTCTCTTATCGTTACATCCGCTAATTCAAGTGAAGGAAAGACAACCACAGCTGCTAACATTGCAATAGTCTTTGCACAGCAAGGTAAAAAAGTATTACTCATTGATGCGGATTTACGTAAGCCTGCATTACATCAAATGTTACAAGTTGAGAATGTTTTTGGCTTAACAAGTGTATTAACACGTAGTAAAACACTTGAGACATGTGTGGAAAATACAAACATTAGAAATTTAAACTTCCTGCCATGCGGGCCAATCCCACCAAACCCAGCGGAATTGTTGGGGTCGAACTCGATGAAAGATTTACTTTCAGGAGCATATGGCATGTATGATCTCGTTATCTTTGATACATCTCCGATTTTACCAGTTACTGATGCGCAAGTCATGGCAAATCAATGTGATGCTTCTGTACTAGTTGTCCGAAGTGGCGTAACAGAAAAGGATACGGCGATTAAAGCAAAACAAGCACTTGATGGCGCAAAGGGTATATTACTTGGCGTTATTCTAAATGATAAAGAACAAACAGGATCTGAGTATTATTATTACAGTTCTAACTAAATAGATGAGAGGAAAGAGGAGACATCTTCTTTTCCTCTTATATTCACAATGTGAAGAGTAAATGAAGAATAGATAGAGAAGGGGTGTAAGGGAATGATTGATTTACATTGTCACATTTTGCCTAGTATCGATGATGGGGCACAATCAATCGAAGATAGTATCGCGATGGCAAAGGCAGCATGTAAAGAAGGTATTCATACAATCGTTGCCACTCCGCATCATCAAAATGGTGTTTATATTAATCCAGCAGAAGGCATTCTTCATCAGGTAAAGCAGTTAAATGATAGATTGAAAGAAGAAGACATTAATTTAACCATTTTACCTGGTCAAGAAATCAGGTTATATGGAGAATTGTTAGAAGACTACGAATTGGGTAAAATTGTTACATTGAATCGTACGGATAAATACATATTAATTGAATTCCCAGCAAATCATGTCCCGCGCTATGCAGAAAAAATGTTATATGAATTGCGTATAAAAGGAATCACGCCGATCATTGTACATCCAGAGCGAAATACGGAAATCATCGAACGCCCCGGGGTATTGTATAAGTTCGTAAATCAAGGCGCACTCACGCAAATTACTGCGGGGAGTGTAACAGGAAAGTTCGGAAAGAAAATCAAGAAATTTTCGTTACAACTCATTGAACACCATTTAGCACATGTCATATCATCAGATGCCCATAACACAACAACGCGCTCATTTCACTTACAAGCAGCATATGAGGTAATAGAGAAGTCATTTGGGAGCTCTACACTTTATTGTTTCAAAGAAAATACATATTCACTAATAAGTGGGAAGGTAATTTACCCAGAAGAACCAGAACAGGTGCGACGTAAGAAAATACTGGGTCTCTTTTAAGTATAAACATTTGGTGATGCCTCCTAACCAATATCAATGGAGACACTCGGCTATGCTGTGGGTAGAGTAAGCTTTACCTTAGACGCGCTTGTTGTCAAAAGCATGGTGTGAGGTCGGGTTAGATGCCCGTTATTATTATAAAATTGTGAGAAGTTCTAACCATATCTTTTAGGGGTGTAGAAGATATGGTTGGAACTTTTATTATTTCTATATATGAATATATGGAAAATCAGGGAGCTATACAAGTTGAAACAAGTAAAAAAAGCCATCATTCCAGCGGCTGGGGACAAGATTTTTACCAGCGACAAAAGCAATGCCGAAAGAAATGTTGCCAATCGTTGATAAACCGACGATTCAATACATTGTTGAAGAAGCAATTACATCTGGAATTGAAGACATCATTATCGTAACAGGGAAAGGAAAGCGTGCAATTGAAGATCACTTTGATCACTCCTTTGAACTGGAACAAAACTTATATGAATGAACTTGTACAGAAAGAACTTTTAAACGTATAGATTGTATATAACTGAAAAATAGGCTGTTTTTAAATATAGGGCATGGTTTATAAAATGTTAGGTGTGGGAAGGACTCTTATTTTAAAGTTATATAAAAGAAAGGAAAATGTGTCTTGAGTTATCAAAAGAGGCTCTCATTATTAGTATTATTAGATTCATTCATTGTTTTAACATCGGTATACTTGAGTTATTGGTTTATTCATCCTAATGCATTAGACAATATTCCAACTGCACTTATTATTAGTTCAATTACGTTACTTTGTAGTCATCATGTGTTTGCTGCAATTTACAAGTTGTACAAAAAAGCTTGGGAGTATGCAAGTATAGGAGAGTTAGAAAATATTTTCAAAGCCGTTACATTTTCTATTATCGTGACTGCAATCGTTGAGCAAGTTATTAATCACGATATTTATTTCCGCATCTTAGTAATCGCATGGATGTTCCATATGCTACTTATTGGTGGTTCACGATTTATATGGCGTATTTTCCGTGATACATACATTTCAAAGAAAACAGATAAAGCTCGTACATTAATTGTAGGAGCGGGTTCAGCAGGAGCGATGATTGTACGTCAGCTTCAAAAAAGTCATGAGACACATTTAGAAGCGGTAGCATTTGTTGATGATGATCTAAGGAAACAAAGGTTAGAAATATACAATATCCCTGTTGTAGGAACAAGAGAAGACATTCAACGGGTTGTTGATCGTTATCAAATTGAACATATTATTATTGCTATTCCTTCCCTTAGTCGTAAAGAAGTGAATGGAATTTTTGAAGCCTGTACAAAAACGAAGGCAAAGACACAAATTGTACCAATGCTAGAAGATATTCTGGATGGGAAAGTTTCTGTTAATGAGTTTCGTGATGTACAAGTAGAAGATTTATTAGGACGTGAGCCTGTGAAATTAGATGATGCAGGTATTGGCGAAAAGATTACAGGAAAAACAATCTTAGTAACTGGCGCTGGAGGATCAATTGGTTCCGAGCTGTGTCGCCAAGTCATGAAATTTAAACCAGGTAAAATTGTATTACTTGGTCACGGTGAGAACAGCATTTATACAATTGAAATGGAATTGCGTTCACTATATAAAGATTCCATCGAAATTACAACAGAAATTGCAGATGTGCAAGACCGTAATAAAATGTTTGAAGTGATGAAGAAGCATAACCCATACATTGTGTATCATGCAGCGGCACATAAACATGTTCCACTTATGGAAAGGAACCCAGAGGAAGCTGTAAAAAATAATATTATTGGTACGAAAAATGTTGCGGAAGCATCGGCTACTTTTGGTATAAACACATTTGTTATGGTTTCCACTGATAAAGCTGTTAACCCGACAAGTGTAATGGGCGCAACGAAACGCATTGCTGAAATGATTGTACAGCATATGGATACTGTTAGTAATACTCGTTTTGTAGCTGTTCGTTTTGGTAATGTACTGGGAAGTCGTGGTAGTGTTATTCCTTTATTTAAGAAACAAATTCAAAAGGGTGGACCGGTTACTGTTACACATCCTGATATGATTCGTTATTTTATGACAATTCCAGAGGCTTCACGTTTGGTTATTCAAGCTGGATCTTTAGCTAAAGGTGGGGAGATTTTCGTTCTTGATATGGGAGAACCTGTTAAAATTGTTGATTTAGCTAAAAATCTTATTAAACTATCTGGTTATCAGGTCGAGGATATTGGAATTAAGTTTTCTGGGATACGCCCTGGGGAAAAACTTTTTGAAGAATTATTAAAGGATGATGAAGTGCATAAAGAGCAAATTTATCCCAAGATATACATTGGTAAATCTAATCATGAATTAAGTGCCGAATTACCGTATTTAGTACAATATATTTCTAATTTAGAAGGGAATCATTTAAGAGATTTCTTATTAGATTTAACTAATAATCGTCAAAAAGTAATAGATAAAATGAGTATTTAACAGCACTTGGTGGAAAAAAATATGATATTTATTAAAAAATTATTATCTTTGTGTTTAAGTTAGGTGAGAGGATACCTTGTATGATTACAAATTTAAAGCAAAAAGCATTTAGTGGAGCTAAATGGACTACAACATCAGCACTAATTGTTTCTAGTTTACAAATAATTCAATTGGTTATAATATCTAGAATACTTCCGCCTGAATCATTAGGATTAATGACTACTATTATGGTAGTTGTAGGGTTTGCTCAATTATATTCGGATATGGGAATTACTAACGCTATAATTTATAAAGAGAATTTAACTAAAAAACAATTATCGAGTCTTTATTGGTTTAATATAATGTTAGGGTTATTATTAACTTTAGTTATTATTGGATTTACTCCAGTTATAGCATATTTTTATCATGAACCAAGATTAAGCATTTTATTATGCTTAATAGCAGTAATATTTTTGATTAATCCAATAGGCCAACAATCTATGGTTTTACATCAAAAAGAGCTTAAATTTGATATTCTAGCAAAGATAGAAATAATAGCGGCTATATCAGGTTTTTTATTAACCATAACTCTTGCTTATATAGGCTATGATGTCTACTCATTAGTTATTGGTCAAATATTTATTAACTTTATGAAAATGTGTGGATATGTTTTTATTAGTAAAAATGTATCGAAGCCTATGATGTACTTTAGATTTAGTGAAGTGAAATCTTTCGTAAGTTTTGGCTTATATCAATTAGGTGAAAGAACAATTCATTACATCAATTCTAATCTAGATTATATAATTATTGGAAGTCTACTTGGTTCAAAAGCTCTAGGTTATTATACTATTGCTTTCAATCTTATAATATTACCTATTTCAAAGATTAATCCCATAGTGACAAGAGTGGCATTTCCTATATTTTCTAAGATGCAAAATGATATATCTTTGCTAAAAAAATCATACTTTAAAATCATTCGGATTTTGAGTTGTATAAATTTCCCTTATTTTTTTGGTTTATTTATATCTGCTCCGATTTTAGTTCCTGTTATTTTTGGAGAGAAATGGATGCCTAGTGTATTACTTATTCAAATACTCTCTTTTGTTGGAATAACAAGAGCTATTGTCAATCCAATTGGGGCATTAGTAATGGCCAGGGGAAGAGTAGATTTAGGATTTAAGTGGCACTTTTTTATGCTGTTTTCTCAAGTGCCCTTAATTATCACTGGAGCATATTTTGGTGGAATAACGGGAGTAGCTATAGGATATTGTTGCCATCAAGTGGTATACATAATTACAAATTACACATTTGTGATTCGAACATTAGTGGGTTCTTGTTTGAAAGAGTTTTTAGAAAGTTTTATGAGTTCTATAAAAGCTTCATTAGTTATGATGGGAACTGTATTGGTGATACTGAATTTTATAAAGCAGTTAGATATGACAATTCAGCTAGTTTTAGTGGTTTCGTTGGGAGCCGTGTTTTACATAACGGCTTCTTTGGTATTTCAACGACAACTAATTATAGAATTAAAAGAATTATTTTTAAGGAAAAGGATAAAAAACGTTAGTTAAGAGGTAAATTATACATGCTCACAACATTAGTTTTTTTAGTATTTTTTTATCTTATAGGCACAATCTTAACCTTAAGATTAGGACGTAAAGAGGTTAAGTTATTTCATATTATCTTTATTTTTAATGTCTTAATAAGTATTTTAATGTACTACATATATATAGATAGATATGGAGTACCTTATTATATTGGTGGAAGTGATGATTTAGTTTACGAACAACAAGCAGCATATGCGTATGAAAGTTTAGGTGTTTTTGATTATTCTAGTCTTAAAGAAATTTTTTGGACGTCTAACTCGTTAGGATACACATACTTGGTAAGTATATTCTTTCGAATTGCATCTTTTTTTGATGGATACCATACATTAGTTCCTCGTTTTTTTAATAGTTTATTGCTGGCTTTTATTTCTGTATTTGTATATAAAATAAGTATGAATTATATGGAGTTGAAACAAAGGTTTGCTTTTCTAGCAGCAGTAATAGTAGGATGCTCACCCATAATGAGTTTTAATGCTGCGCATGTTTTTAGAGATATTGTAGTTACTTTCATAATGGTACTTGTAATATACCTTGCATTAGGTTTTTATAAATTTAATTTATGGGAAAAATCTATGGCTATTTGTGGAATGTTTATATTATTTGTAATACTTTATGAAATTCGTTATATGTCGGCTTACTTTTTAGTGATTCAGATAATATTTACAATGTGGGCAGCATACCGTAATTCGAAAAATAAACCATTAAAATTAAAAAATATAATGAGTATTTCTATAATTGTTTTGTTATTTATACTCATTTTTAATACTTCTTTAGTTAATACAATATTTAATTACTATGAAATTTATGCTGATTATAGAACGGAGAGAACTGATGGTTTAGCTCAATACGTTTTTAATGCTCCTTTATATGTGGGTTTTTTTCTAAGAGTTGTATATTTATCTATTACTCCTTTTCCTATTTTTTCATCTGAATTGGAGCGGAATTTTTTAAGTATAGGTACTATTGTGCAATTATTTTTGATGCCTTATGTATTAATTGGAATTAGGAAGTCTTTTTCAAATAGTAATGTAGCAACAATTATGTTTAGCTTTATTGTAGTTTATATTTCTGTAAGCATGTTATCTTTTACAATTAGACATATATGTTTATTCTATCCATTTATGATTTTGTTAGCTTTTTATGGGTATCAGAATGCAAATTTATATTTTAAACATAAGAAAATGCCATTGGCGATAGTTTATTTTATGATTTTAATTGGTATAACAATGTACAGTATTTTGAAATTTTATTGATATTTAAGGGGCTAAAGGGACATGAAGATTTTATTTATAGCAAATCACTTTCCGCCTATAAACAATTCTGCGAGTATTAGAATATTAAATTATGTTAATCATTTGCAGGTGATGGGGAATGAAGTGATGGTACTCACACCAGATTATCCTAAAGATTTTATAAATTATGATGAAGAGCTTTTATATAAAATAAATACAAACATTAAAGTAATTAGAGTAGATATGGGATCAATATATAAAAGAATTTATCCTAAGAAGAGTAGGCAGATTGGTAATGATTCTCCTGTGAAGGCTAGCAAAAAAAATATTTTAAAATCATCTATAAAAAGGAATTTAGCTATTCCAGATTCTTATATTGAATGGAAAAACAATGCCTCCAAGATAGGAGATAAACTAATAAAAAAAAATAAAGTAGATATCATTATTTCAACGCATGAAACCCCTTCTTGTCATTTAGCTGGCTTGAAATTAAAAAAAAATAACCCAGAGGTGAAATGGATAACATATTGGAGTGATCCTTGGACATTTGAATATTATAGATCCAGAGAAAGTTTATTAAAACGTAATGTTGAAAAGTGGTTGGAACGTAATGTTGTTAAAAAGAGTGATAAATTTCTATTTACTACTGAGGAAACAAGGGATTTATATATAAGTAGCTATAGTATACCTAAAAGTAGAACTGCTATTGTTTATAGGGGATTTGAAGAATATTCACGAGAAAACTCAAAGAAATTCATAGGTTTATTAAAAAAGGATAAAATTAATTTAGTGCATACTGGTGAAATATATACTGAGTTGAGAGATACTAGGCCTTTAATTGAAGCATTGAAAGCCTTAGAAGAGGAAGAGAAGGATATTTTTGATCAAATTAATATAGTTTTGGTAGGAGGAGTTGATAATTTAAAGATTAAAAAAGAATTAAAAGATATAAAATGTGTATCTCTTCTATCACGAGTTCCTTATGAAGAAGCGCAAGATTATATGCATAATAGTGATGGATTATTATTGTGGGGCAATAAATATGGTTGTCAGATCCCTGGAAAAGTCTACGAGTATTTCGGAGTTAAATCACCTATTTTAACCATATTGGCTAATAATCAAGATCCAGTTGGTAAATTAATGAAGGACGTCGATAAGGGACCCATTATTTATAATAATGTGCAAGAAATTAAAGAAATGATAAAAGAATTCGTTAAAAATAAAGATAAAAAAGAATATTGGTATGAAATCATTCCTAAGTATAAATGGGAAAATGTAGCTAAAGATTTGTTTTCTAAGATTTCAGATTAAATAATGGAGGAGAATGCATATGAATCAAGCTAAGAAGGTATGTATAGTTTCTCCTATACACGATTATAAGGATATAAGGGTATACCAAAAACAAGCAAAAACTATAGAAAATAGTGGTTATGAGGTTAGTTTGCTTGCTAGAAAAGATTATGATGAGAAAATAGGTAATATACAAATCTTCGCAATTCCAAAATCAAAAAACTTTTTAAGTAGAATTATCTTGCAACCTAAATTACTTTGTAAAATACTTAAGACAAGGTCTAAAATAGTTCATTTGCATAATCCTGACACGATATTATTAGGATTTTTGTTGAAAATGTTTAATAAAAAAGTTATTTATGATACTCACGAAGATTTTTCAAAAAGAATATTAATTCGGGAATGGATTCCCTATTCTTATAGGAAACTTATTGCTAAAGTAGTTACAGGTTTAGAGTTAATGGCATCAAGGTGTTTTGATGGATTTATTGTTACACAAGAAGGTTTACTTGCCAAATATAAAAATGCATTGTTAATTGAGAATGCGCCAATTCATCAGGGTGAACTAATAACGAGAGCTTATGAATTAAGTAAGCTAATCTCAAAGAGTAACTATATAAGGGTGGTTTACGTTGGTGGAATCAGTGAGCAACGGGGTTTGAGACAGATAGTACAAGCTTTAGAAAAAATAAATAAGACTTATAGTTGCAGATTATGGCTAATTGGTCCAGATTCAAAAGAAATAAATGAGCTTCAGAAATTGAATGGTTGGAAATATGTAGACTATTTAGGAAAGCTTCCTCAAGAGAAAGCTTTTTCATATGTAATAAAATCAGATATAGGTTTATGTACAATATTAGATGTTGTTGATCATGCTGAGACAAGCCCCAATAAGATTTTCGAGTATATGACTTTAGGTATCCCATTTATTGCAAGTGACTTCCCGAAATGGGAAAAAAAAATAGGGTGTAGTAATGCGGGATATTTTGTAGATCCACAAAATATAAACAAGATTGCAGATCTGATATTGAAGATTGGTTCGGATGAAAATTTGAAAAGTTATTTATCTAATAATGGAAAGAAATATATTTATGAAAAATTTAATTGGGAAAGAGAATCGGAAAAACTTATAGAGTATTATAAAAAAATAAATTAGTAGGAGCATAAAAATTATGAGGGTTTTATTACTTCATCAGTATTTTTTAGGAAAAGATGACCCAGGTGGTTCTAGATTTAATCAATTTGTTAAGTATTGGGAAGAGCAAGGACATGAGATTACAGTTGTGGCTGGGACTGTACATTACACTACGGGTAAAAAAGAAGAGAAGTATAAAGGAAAATGGATTGTAGCAGAGGAGTATTCCCCGAATGTAAAAGTACTAAGAACATATGTATCTGAAGCTTATAATAAGTCATTTTTTGGAAGGCTATGGGGGTACTTTTCGTTTACAGTTTCTTCATTAACAGCTATTCTTTTCAGGGTGAAAAGTCATGATATTGTAATTGTAACTTCTCCGCCGTTATTTGTTGGGGTTACTGGCATTTTTACAAAATGGTTTAAAAGAATACCGATGATATTTGAAGTTCGAGATTTATGGCCAGAATCGGCTATTGATACTGGGGTTTTAAAGAGTAAGCCATTAATAAAAATGGCTTTTTTTGTTGAAAAAATGTCTTATAAGTTTGCGAATAAAATCAACGTTTTAACTCCTGCGTTTCGTAATGTATTAATTGAGAAGAAACATATTTCTCCAGATAAAATAACTTTTATCCCAAATGGGGCAGATTTAGATATTTTCGAACCAGGTGAAAAAGATAACTGGGTTCGTGAAAAATACAGTTTGCAAAATAAGTTTGTCGTTACTTATATGGGGGCACATGGGCTAGCGAATAATTTAGATAGTCTTTTAAATCTTGCGAAGGCATGCGAAGAATATGAAGATATAGCTTTTCTATTAGTTGGAGATGGGATGGAAAAAGCACGACTGAAAAAAAGAGTTAAGAGTGAAAGGCTACAAAATGTTATATTTATTGACTCACAACCAAAGGCAGTTATTCCTGATTTTTGTAATGCTTCAGATATTTGTACTGCAGTTTTGAAAAAGGTAGATACATTTAAAACAGTATATCCTAATAAAGTGTTTGATTATATGTCATGTGCAAAACCGATTTTACTTGGAATTGATGGAGCTGCTAGAGAATTAGTAGAGGAAAGTGGATGTGGAGTTTATGTTGATCCTGAAGATATTATCCAGTTTAAAGAGAAAATATTAGAATTCTATCATAATAGAGAACGATTAGATGAAATGGGTCTTAAAGGTTATAAATATGTGCAAAGGAAATTTAGTCGAAAAGCTTTAGCACATAAATACATTCAAGAAATTGAAAGTATAATCAAATAGGAGGAAATAGCAATGAGTAAAAATTTATGCGTAGTAGGACTAGGCTATATTGGATTACCCACATCAGCAATGTTTGCAAAAGCTGGTTATACTGTAACAGGTGTAGATGTAAACCCAATTGCGATAGAAATGATTAATCAAGGGGAAATCCACATTGAGGAAGTTGGTTTGGGAGAATTAGTTAAAGAAATGGTTGGGAAGGGAAGATTAAAAGCTAGTCTTCAACCAACTCATGCAGATGCATATATCATTGCGGTACCAACACCGCATAATGCAGATCATACTGCAAACTTAGATTATGTAATTGGGGCTACAAAATCTATTGTACCCTTTGTAAAACCAGGAAATGTAGTTATTGTTGAATCTACAATTCCTCCGAGAACAATTGATGATGTAGTGGCGCCAATTTTCAAAGAACATGGATGGATTGTAGGAGAAGATATTTATCTAGCCCATTGTCCAGAACGAGTGTTACCAGGACGTATATTAATTGAGTTAGTTGAAAATACACGAATTGTTGGGGGAATCAATGATATTTCTACTAGCAAGGCTGCAGAGTTATATCGTAGCTTCGTTACAGGACAGATATTAGAGACTACTGCTGTTACAGCTGAAATGTCTAAGTTAATGGAGAATACGTATCGTGATGTTAATATTGCACTTGCAAATGAATTGGTCAAAATTTCTCAAGAGTTAAATGTTAATGCATTAGATGTAATTCGTTTAGCTAATCATCATCCGCGTGTGAATCTACACCTACCAGGACCAGGTGTTGGAGGCCATTGTTTAGCAGTCGATCCTTATTTCATCATCGAAAAGGCACCAGAACAATCCGTACTAATCTCAAACTCTAGAGAAATAAACAATTCTATGCCGATATTTATTACAGATCAAATAGAAAAAATGGTTCCAAGTAATGGGAAGGTTGCTGTTCTAGGCATTACTTATAAAGGAAATATTGATGATGTTCGAGAAAGTCCTGCGATGACAATTGTAGATTTATTAACAGCTAAAGGATATGAAGTAGCGGTACATGATCCACATGTCCATCAACAACAAGTAGTATTTAATCTATATGACTTTGAAGAAGCGATTATAGATGCAGATTGTGTACTTGTTTTAACAGATCATAATGAATTTAAGCATCTAAATGAGACCAGTATTTTAGAACATGCAAAAAAAACTGTTATCCTGGATACACGTAATTGTGTGAAATGTAAAAACTCAGAAATAATGTATATTAATTTTAATAATTTATATGAAATTAAAGGTTTAGAAAGTGTCAAGAAGCAATTAGTAAATAATTAAAGGCGTGTGATGGATATTATGAAAAGGGCTTTCGATGCTCTTACAGCAGTTTTAACTCTGATGTTGTTGTCTTTTATAATTTTAATTGTCGCCCTTCTTGTAAGGTTCAAACTAGGTAGTCCTATTATTTTCAAACAACAACGTCCAGGCTTACATGGAAAACCCTTCTATGTATACAAGTTTCGTACAATGACAGATGCAAAAGATGAAGAGGGTAATTTCTTACCAGATAATGTTCGTTTAACATCATTTGGTAAATTACTTAGAAAGTTAAGTCTGGATGAATTACCACAGCTTATTAATGTAATAAAAGGAGATATTAGTTTAGTAGGACCTCGTCCATTATTAATTGATGAAAAGGTAACAGGTGTTACGTATTTAGATGTGATTGAAGCTTTAGCGGCACAAAATATTGAAGCGCGTCCAGTTTGGAAGCCGCTTCATAGATAGCCTGTCTTCGCAGGTTCTAAATAGTATACTCATGGTGATACAGATAGTATTTCTGATAAGCTGTTTAGTCAAGGTTTATGTTTACCTTCTGGTTCAAGTATGACAGTGGAAAATCAAGAAAGAGTTATCGCTACTGTTAAAGAGGTATTAGCAAAGCAAGTTGTAACGAAATAAATTATAAAAAAGTGCATTCATTTTTTATATCTAGTAAAAAGATATACACACAATTAGGTTGGAAACCAATGTATTCAATTGATGGAGCTATTCATTCAGCTTGGAAATGACATAGTAATCATCCGAACGGTTATGGGAATCAACTATTTCTATATCAGAAAATGTTTAGTCTTTAGACCTTGTGTAAGAGGTTCATCTTGAGAAATTGTAATTAGGTTGTCCTACATAGGATTGCTTATGATATATTTAAATTAATAAATTGTTATAAAAAGGAGAAATAGCCATGAATTTCAAAGGCGTCATGAAAAAGGCTCATTAGTCGCTGCACTTGCTCTCGGTTTAACAGCATTCGCTACACCGGCTGCACATGCAGCAAGTGTAATGAGCTTAAAAACTGAGCAAAAAGTAGAAATGCTTCGCTTATTCTTGGATAGTGCGAAACTTGCACATTTACAAGTAGCACTTGTTTATGAAATAACAGATTTCAAAATTACGGGAGCGAATGATGAGACGATTATCGTTCCAACTGATTATGAGACATTAACATTAACGACATGTTATCCGTTTGAGTATATTGGTGATGCTCCGGATCGCTTTATTGTGTATACGAAGCTTGTGTCTAAGCCGGATTTAGAGAAATAGTCATAGTCAAAAGGAAGCCCAATTTCCTTTTATACAATTGGGCTTGTTGATAAGCAAGAAGAAGAGAATATATGGATAAGGTTTTTAGAATTGATTCTGCTGAGAGTTCATAAAACCAGAAAAAATCGGAGGGGGTTTTTCATCATGGCAATACTCGTAACGGGTGGAGCAGGATATATTGGTAGTCATACATGTGTGGAATTATTAAATAGCGGTTATGATATTATAGTAGTTGATAACCTTTCTAATAGTTCAGTAGAATCGTTGAATCGAGTGAAAGAAATAACAGGGAAACAGTTTAAATTTTATGAAGAAAATCTTCTAAATCGTGATGCAATCGATGTGATTTTTAAAGAAAATACAATTGAAGCAGTCATTCATTTTGCTGGCTTAAAAGCAGTTGGAGAATCAGTAGCAATTCCGCTTACTTATTATCATAACAACATTACAAGTACATTAATATTATGCGATGTTATGCAGAAGCATAATGTAAAGAAAATGATTTTTAGTTCATCAGCAACGGTATATGGTCTTCCTGAAACATCACCAATTACAGAAGAATTTCCTTTAAATGCAACAAACCCATACGGTCAAACAAAGTTGATGATTGAACAAATGATGCGTGATGTAGTTGTAGCTGATTCTGAGTGGAGTGTTGTATTACTTCGTTATTTCAATCCATTTGGTGCACATGAAAGTGGGCGTATTGGGGAAGATCCAAATGGAATTCCGAACAACTTAATGCCATATGTAACGCAAGTAGCAGTTGGTAAGTTAAAAGAATTAAGTGTATTTGGAAACGATTATCCGACAAAAGATGGTACAGGTGTCCGTGATTATATTCACGTTGTTGATCTTGCGAATGGACATGTGAAGGCTCTTGAAAAAGTATTACATACAACAGGTGTAGATACATATAACCTTGGTACAGGTACTGGATATAGCGTGCTAGAAATGGTACAAGCATTCGAGAAAGTTTCAGGAAAGTCCGTTCCATATAAAATTACAGAGCGTCGTCCTGGAGATGTTGCTGTATGTTTTGCAGATGCATCTAAAGCAAAACGTGAATTAGGATGGGAAGCAAAGCGCGGGCTTGAAGAAATGTGCGCGGACTCATGGAAATGGCAGTCGAATAATAAGAATGGCTACCAAGAAACAGAATGTATGAAGTGAATATGATCTTGTAAATGCTTTCTTTATGATTTGCTAGACATATCATCAATTTTTTTGAAACAATAATGTAAAAACCTCGTCTTATTCTATACTAGATAAGACGAGGTTTTTTGGTGTATAGGTAAGATATCTAATGAGAAAAGTATATATGTATGAAATTATAGAATAATTTGGATATAGAAACTAATCCCATGTATAATGGGTGTGGTACTTTATTCCTTAAAAACCTATAAAGCTGATTCGAGAAAGAAGGTTACATAATGAAAAAAATTCTATTTTGGATACTGGGTATTATCGGCGTTCTTGTCATTGCAGGAGGCGGTTATGCGTATTATCTGTACTCATCCGTTTCGGGGACAATAGATAAAGTGTATACACCGCTTGAACGAGATCATTCTGAGAAACGTTCTACTGATGTGAAGTTAGGAAGTAAACAACCTGTTTCTATTTTATTATTAGGTGCAGATGAGCGCGGGGCAGATAAAGGGCGTTCGGATTCGATTATGTTATTAACATTAAATCCGAAGCAAAGTTCGATGGAAATTGTAAGTATTCCTCGTGATACATATACGGAGATTGTTGGGAAAGGGAAGAAAGATAAAATCAATCATGCATATGCATTTGGCGGAATTGATATGTCTGTGAAGACAGTTGAAAATTTTTTAGATATTCCAATTGATTATTATATTGAAGTAAATATGGAAGGTTTCCGTGATATTGTTGACGCTGTTGGCGGAATTGATGTGAATAATGACTTAGCCTTTACGCTTGAAGGCATGTCATTTGAGAAAGGAAATATTCATTTAAATGGCGAGCAGGCGCTGAAGTATACGCGTATGCGTAAGGAAGATCCGCGCGGTGATTTCGGTCGTCAAATGCGTCAGCGTCAAGTGCTAGAAGCGGTTATTAGTAAAGGCGCGAACATATCATCTATTACAAAACTTGGCACGATGTTAGGTGCTGTTGAGAAAAATGTAAAAACAAATTTAAGTCAAGATCAAATGTGGGATCTTCAAAGCAATTATAAATCTGCGATGAATAAAAAAGAGGAAATTCAAATTCCTGGTGACGGTCATAAGCAGAATGGTGTTTGGTACTATTTCGTTCCTGATAAAGATCGTCAAGATTTGTCTAATAAATTAAAAGCTCATTTAGAGTTAACAAAATAGTAGTTGAGTATAAGGAATAAGCTTAATGATCCTGTAATGGGACATTAGGCTTTTTTGATGTCTCATATATAAGCTGCTAAGAACAGCAAAAGGTGACCTGCTTACTGGTTTTCTCTCTCTGTTTTTCCTTGGCATGGGGCAGGAAAAGGGTCTGACCGCTTCTATGCATGGCTGGATGCTCTCTCCCACCTGAAAAGAAGGGGTTTATGTCGGTTTTTCAATTTGTATTTATACAGTAAATAATAGGCGCTACGTATCCTTTATGTTAAAGGATACGTAGCGCCTTATTTTTGTCCAAATCTTATACGTGTTGCTTCGTCACTTTTAAATTTTGCATATGAGCTTGTTGTTTACTTTCTTCTGGTATTTGCATGTAGTTTCCATACATTCCTGATAAGTAGCGATCTGCATCATTTGGAACAGGGAACATGTGTCCATCGAAAATTCCTTCTTTTAACGGGAAGATTTCACTAAGCTCGAAGTTATGCCATCTGTAATAGCCTGTCTCCATTCCGTACGTTACAGCGTTTGTTTTTTTAAGGCCTTTTACATATAGTTTAAAGAATTTCGATTTGTTTAGAATTCTTCTTGCTACATCTGCAGGGCCGTTTATTTTCGAAGGATAATTGATTGCGGCAAGTTTTCGTACAATTTTTTCTAACGGCGTTGCCGATTCTGAAACGTAGTCAAATGGGAAAATATCAATGGATATTCCTTTTCGGTGTGTACCATCGCTTTCTTGCCATTCAAAATCATCTAGATAGAGAATTTTCGTCCAGTTATGTTTGCCGTGTGTATTTACTTTTTCTGTTTCTAGTTTATATGGCTTTGGTAAATGGTTTGGAATAATGCGCAAAAATTTCTCGTAATCTTCTCTTAGCATAGCAAGATCTGCATCATCATCCCAAGGGATAAATCCTTTATGTCTAACAGAACCTAATAGGGTTCCATCTGTGATCCAAAATTTAATATCATGTTCTTTACAGATTTTATGAAGCGTTATGAGCATATCCAGCATCACTTTTTGAGCTTGCTCCAAAGGTGTTAGTTGTAGTGCATTCAAAATAAGTTCCTCCAATTGTTCTAATCAATAGAATAAATATTCACGTTTCCTATTGTATTGAAAAATATTACACTCATAAGTTTAAGTATACATCAGTTATAAATTGGCACGCAACTACAGTTTCTTTGTGTGTAACTGTGTTTTAGATTTTGTTTTTTCTTAATATATATTCATATAAGATGCTATTTACAAAGCACACATTAAATTTACAAAATATTTACGTTTATGCCCATAGGTGATATTATAATTACACGTTCAAAAAATGAACGGATGAAATCGGGTGATGGAGGGGAGCTCTATGCAACAAGTATTAAATATATTAGAGGTTATCAATCAAAATCCACAGATGAACCAAAAAAAGATTGCAGAGCAGTGCAATATATCTGTTGGTAAAGTGAATTATATTATGAATGATTTAACTAAGAATCAATACATCTATAGCAAAAAGTCAGGAAAGTACATGAATTATTATTTGTACCAGAAAGGCTTTGAATACATGCGTCAGGAGTTAGCGGCTTACCAAGGGAAGAAGCTTAGAGTTCATCGCAAAGAGGGCAAGAAGGTTACGCAAGCTGTTGTTCTTGCGGCTGGTAAGCGTCAGGAGTTTGGGAAACCATCTGGTTTGTTAACGGTTGGGGAAAAACTTCTGTTAGATCGCAGTTTAGAAATCCTTAAAAATAATGGCATTGAAAAAATTGTGGTGGTTGTTGGCTATAAGAAGGAACAGTTTGAAGGCTGGACAGGTCGTCATAATGTGCACTTTGTGGAAAATCCGAAATATAAGTGGACAGGATCAATGGCGTCGCTAGCAGAGGTTCAGGAGCTGATTACAGATGATTTCTTATTAATTGAAGATGATATTTTAATCGAAGAGAAGGCGCTTGTGCAAGTGTTACATCATCCAGAACCGGACTGTGTACTTATTACAAATGAGAGTGGATCTGGTGATGAAGCGTTTGTTGAGATTCAAGATGGCTATCTGTATAAAATTTCAAAAGACATTCATCAGTTAAATCGCATTGATGGTGAGATGGTTGGGATTTCTAAAATCTCGTATGAAGTGTTCATGAACATGTTAGCAACATTCCGTCATAATCAAAATCCATATGTGAACTATGAATATTTACTTCTTGATGCTGCAAGGTTGTACGATGTCGGCTATGCAAAGTTACCAGATGTTGTATGGGCAGAGATTGATACACCGAAGCAATATGAAGTTGTGAAAAATAAAATCTATCCTCGCTTAGTGAAAAAAGAAGCAGAGTTTAAAGAACGACAAATTAAAAAATATGTTTCTGAAGCACTTTCTATTTCAAAAGATGAAATTACAGATATTCAGCCATTTGGTGGTATGACGAATACGAATTTCAAAGTAAGTGTTGGAAAATCCGAATATGTGCTGCGTATTCCAGGAAGCGGTACACAAGATATGATTAGTCGCCGTGATGAAATGGTAACTTCTAATTTAGCAAGCCAATTAGGAATTGATGCGGAACTTTTATATTTTAATGAAGAAACTGGTGTGAAATTAGCAGAGTTAATTCCAAACGCAGAAACATTAAATCCGAAAACGGCAAAACGCAGTGATAATATGAAGTTAACAGCGAATATATTAAAACAATTACACAGTTCAAATGCCGAAATGAATAATACTTTCAATGTGTTTGAAAAAATAGAGCATTATGAAGGGTTATTAAATAAAGTAAACGGCTCTAACTTTGATGATTATGCAGAAGTGAAGAACAAGGTAATGCGGTTAAAGGATATGTATGAGGCAATGGATGTTACGTTAACAGCTTGTCATAATGATACGGTTCCTGAAAACTTTGTTAAGAGCGGAGAAGACAAAATATACTTAATCGATTGGGAATATGGCGGTATGAACGATCCGATGTGGGATATTGCAGCACATAGTTTAGAGTGCGACTTTTCTTCAGAAGAGGAGGAGTTATTCTTATCCTACTATTTTAATGAGGAAGTAGAAGAGTCTTACCAGAGAAGAATATTGATGAATAAGATTTTCCAAGATTTCTTATGGAGTATTTGGACGAAGATTAAAGAAGCAACAGGCAGTGATTTTGGGACATATGGAATGGATCGCTATAATCGTGCGAAGAAAAACTTACAGCTCTTCTTAGAGTTGTAGTGGGGGATATAACGATGAGAAAAGTGCAAAGTAAAGGCATATTTTATGGGATATTTTCTGGTTTTGCTTGGGCTGTAGATACGGTATTGATTGGAATTATCTTATCTTCACAACTTATGCTAGCAACAGACCAAGTTGTGTTTCTTGCTCCTCTAGTTAGTACGTTTTTACACGACTTTATGTCCACACTATGGATGATGATCTATATGGCGATAAAGGGTCAACTCAAAACGGCCCTTTCTAAGCTGAAAACGAGAAGTGGACGGTTTGTCATGTTAGGAGCACTTATGGGTGGACCGATTGGTATGACGTTTTATGTATTAGCTGTAAAGTATATCGGGGCTTCTTATACAGCAGCAATTTCAGCTGTATATCCAGCAGTAGGTGCATTTTTTGCATTTGTATTTTTGAAAGACCGCCTTCGTTCATGGAATTGGCTTGGACTTATCATTAGTATTGCATTTATTATCGTACTTGGATTTACAGGCGATGGATTTGCAACTGAAAACTATATGTTAGGATTTATTTTTGTCCTTATTTGTATCGTTGGCTGGGGCTTAGAATGTGTTATCTGTGCGTACGGTATGAAAGATGAAGAAGTATCTCCGGAAGAGGCACTTCAAATTCGTCAGCTTGTTTCAGCAGTCACATATGGACTTGTTATTTTACCTTCAGTTGGAGGGCATTTCTTAACAAAAGAAGTTGTGATGAGCAGCGAGATTATTTTAATCATTGTGGTTGCATTAGTTGGAACAGCTTCCTATGTGTTCTACTATAAGGCAATTCATGAAATTGGGCCGACAAAAGCGATGGCGCTTAACATTACGTATTCTGCATGGGCGGTTGTCATTTCTATGTTAGCATTAGGATCACCGTTTTCATGGAAGTTAATTATTTGTTGTATTGCGATCCTTGTAGGAGCTATATTAACAGTTGCAGATATATCTGAATTTACAAAAGCGAAAAAATATAGAGGTGAAGTAACATGAGAGCGATTTTATTAGCGGCGGGTATGGGAACTCGTTTACGTCCATTAACGTTAACGACTCCAAAATCATTAGTAGAGGTAAATGGCAAGCCGATGCTAGAGCGTCAAATTGAATATTTACAGGAAATTGGTGTAGAAGAAATTATTGTCGTAACAGGCTATTTAGCAGAGAAATTCGATTATCTTGTTGAGAAGTATAATGTGAAGCTTGTGCACAATGACAAATATAATGTGTACAACAACATTTATACGATGTATTTAGTTCGTGAATATTTACAAGATGCATATGTAATGGATGCGGATGTTTATTTACACCGTAATATTTTTATAGAGAACCCAGAGTCATCCCTATACTTTAGTGCGAAGAAAGAAGATTTCCGTAATGAATGGATCATTAAGCATGACGAACATCGTAAAGTATATGATATTGAAATTGGTGATGGTAACGATGACTACATCTTATGTGGTATTTCATACTGGTCAAAAGAAGATGGCATCCATATTGTGAAGAAACTAGAAGAAGTAGTAAATCAGGAAGATTTCAGTGAACTGTACTGGGATAATATTGTAAAAGATAACATTCAAGAATTAAATGTTCATTTGTACAAAATTGGTAGCAATGATAGTTTTGAAATTGATTCTGCCCTGGACTTGAAGAAAGTAGAAGAAAAACTAGCTGTTTTAGCGAAATAATCATTGTTGATGGTTTTATGAAATAATTGGAATTTAACTTGCCCTATAAAATAAAAGAAGATAAGCTTATTTTATAGGTTAAAAAGTACTATAAAGTGAAACTTCCATCATTTGGGCGCTTTATCCCCCAAATGATGGAAGGCTCTTATCGATCAGACAGTGCTCCTCTACCTATCTTCTTTGATGTAGAGGTTTTTCTGTCCGCGGATAGCAGGATAAAATAATTCATTAAAAGTTGGGTGTGGAAAACATGGGTTCTATTTTAGTGTGCGGCGGAGCTGGTTATATTGGCTCTCATGCTGTAAAAAAATTAGTTAATGAAGGACAATCTGTAATTGTAGTTGATAATTTACAAACAGGTCATGAAGATGCTATTGCAGAAGGCGTGAAATTTTATAAAGGTGATCTTCGCGATAAAAGTTTCTTAAGAGACGTTTTTAAGCAAGAAACAATTGACGCAGTTATGCATTTTGCAGCGGATTCTTTAGTTGGTGTAAGTATGGAAAAACCGCTTCAATACTATAATAACAACGTATACGGTGCGCTATGCTTACTAGAAGTGATGGATGAGTTTAAAATTGATAAATTTATCTTCTCATCAACTGCCGCAACATATGGAGATGTAGATGTTGAGTTGATTTCAGAAGAAACACCAACAAATCCTACGAACACATATGGAGAAACAAAATTAGCGATTGAAAAAATGTTGCATTGGTATAGCCAAGCTTCTCATTTGAAATATAAGATCTTCAGATACTTTAATGTAGCTGGTGCAACGCCAAGCGGTATTATTGGTGAAGATCATCGTCCGGAGACGCATTTAATTCCCCTTGTACTGCAAGTGGCTTTAGGACAACGTGAGAAAATCATGATGTTTGGTGATGATTACAATACACCAGATGGTACATGTATTCGTGACTATATCCATGTTGATGATTTAGTAGCGGCTCATTTCCTTGGACTGAAAGATTTACAAAATGGCGGAGACAGTGACTTTTATAACTTAGGAAACGGTAACGGATTTAGTGTAAAAGAAATTGTTGAAGCGGTTCGCGAAGTAACAAATCATGAAATCCCAGCAGAAGTTGCGCCAAGAAGAGCTGGAGACCCAGCGCGCCTTGTTGCATCGTCTCAAAAAGCAAAAGAAAAATTAGGCTGGAGCCCGCAATATACAGATGTGAAAACAATCATTGAACATGCGTGGAATTGGCATCAAAGCAAGCCACATGGATATACGAAGTAAGAGTGATTTATAAAAGAGGGTGTATTGTCGTTCAACATATGTTCGATAGTGCACTCTTTTTTAGTATAGGATATTTGCTATACTAAAATGTACTGCGAAAGGAGGGGAACCATGAAAATACTTGTAGTCGATGATGAGTCGAGCATTCGGAATTTAATTCGGATGCAGCTAGAGATGGAAGGATATGAAGTGCTTACGGCCGCTGATGGAAAAGAGGCGCTGCAAAGGTGGGATGAAGAGCCGAATGTATTGATTTTAGATGTAATGCTTCCGGATACGGATGGTTATGAGCTGCTTCGGTTGTTCAGGGAGAAGGACCGAGATATTCCAGTACTCATGTTAACAGCGAAGAGTCAGATGAATGATAAGTTGCTTGGTCTTCAGCTTGGGGCTGATGATTATGTGACGAAGCCATTCAATTATGCAGAGTTGATTCTTCGGGTGAAGAATATGGCACGGCGTGTAATGAAGCACGGGGTACCTAAGGATGATAAGGTCATTCGGGCCGGTGAGTTGGTCATTTATCCGAAGGAACGGAAAGTGCATGTGAATGGAGAAGAAATTGATTTAACGTACCGTGAGTTTAATTTATGCCAGTTGTTTGCTTCTAATAAGCAGCGTGTGTTTATGCGCGATGAGCTATTAGAGAAAGTATGGGGCTTTGAGTATAGCGGAAATACGAGAGCAGTTGATATTATGGTGCAGCGCCTTCGGAAGAAGCTTGGAGCAAGCGGAGAACATATTAAGACGATTTATGGCGTTGGTTATAAGTTGGATTGTTAAAAGGTGGTAAGATGTCGTTAAAACGAAATATGGTATTTGGGATTGCCGGATTGTTAATTCCGATTTTGTGTCTACTTTATACAGTGACGTATATTGCACTAGAGAAAAATATGTACCATAGTGCAGCGGACTCTTTGGAGAAGTTAAGTGTAGAGGCGCAAATTTACACGATGAATTACTTAGAGAAGGAAGCGGAAGTAGAGACTCTTGGGCAGAGTTCAATGCTGATTGCTTCTTATTTAGGGAAGAGGATGGATGTCCGGGTACAAATGATCGGGAAGAATGGAGATGTCGTTGCGGATACGCAAAAAGGGGCGTTGCTTCATAAGAATATAGACATAGATCGGTCGTTACAGGGAAAGAAGGCTTACGTTTTTGCAAATGGTGATCCAGCGCCATTGTTATTATTTTCGAGCCCTGTATACCGCGGGAATGAAGTAATCGGAGCAATTCGCTTTATTCATGAGTTGAAAGATGAGAAAGAGGTCTTAATGAATGTGAGCTGGACGTTTCTTGTTACATCCCTTTGTTTAGTGGCTGGTGGTATTTTCTTTGCGATTCGTTTAGCAAAGTCTCTTCACAGGCCGATTGATCAGCTAAGACAAATGGCGAAGCGACTTGCAAATGGAGATTATCAAAGTAAGATTGAGTTAAATGAGTATGTAGAAATTGCACAGCTTTCGGCGTCCTTTAATGCGATGGCCGATGGGATTGAACTGCATATCTCGCAGCTTAAGGAAGAGAAAGAGAAACAGAAGGATTTCTTAGATAGGATTACACATGAGTTAAAAACACCGCTTACCGCGATTATCGGTTATGTAGATTTAATTCCGAAATTGCAATCGAAGCAAGATATACAGGAAAGTCTTCATTATGTTTCTGTGGAAAGTCAGCGGTTATTATCACTTGTTGAGGAGTTACTGCAATCTTCAAAGTACGGGACAAGTACGTTTGAAGTTTCACCAACAATTGTAAATATAAAGGAGCTAGCAGAAGAAGCGATTTCGATTGTGAAACCTCGCTTGCAGCAATTTGAAATTGAAGTTGTAAATGAGTTAACAGAGGCACATGTGGTCGCCGATTTTGATAAGACGAAGCAGATTTTCTTGAATGTGTTCGATAATACGATTAAATATAGCGATGCCTCACAAGTACGTATGAATGTCGTTGTAAATGAGCATGAGGCAAAAGTTTTTATTTATGATGATGGAATTGGTATGGATGAAGGTATATTAGCTGAATGGAATCGTTCTCCAAAAGGGAAGGTACTCTCTTCTAGCTATGGGAATGGGTATGGTTTGTACATTTGCCAAGAGATTATGAATAAGCAGGGCGGAAGCATGCGAATAGAGAGTAGTGAAGAAGTGGGCACGATGGTGACGCTCGCATTTTTGTTACCGAGACGTTTGGAATATATAAAAAATTTGAAAGCGGTTGAATGATACATTTATGAAACAATTATGCGGTATTTTCGAAACAACGTTTTTTTATCTTGGAGGTAGGCAGAAATGAAAAGGCTATCATTTCAAATCCTTTTGTTTGTCTTTTGCACGATTGCTTCTCTTGTGTTGTTTTATTTTCTAGAGAAGCAGTTATATAACCGTGTTACAACATTGGATGACAAACAAGCTGTTTTAGAAAGAGCGAATGAATCCCTTCCTACTGAAGTGCGAGTAAAGCATGAGAAGTGGGGAGAGCTAGTTGTAACGGATGAAGTTCGTCTACATGCGATTGTTTCATTTTTTGACCGGATTCGAATGGAGCAGACAGGGGTGAAGATCCATGAACAAGTATTTACTGGAGAAGTAACGTACTTGAATGGACATAAGCGTACTTTTGCAGTAGGTGACTTGTTCCAGTATGAGGAAAACGTATACGGAAAGAATGGTACGGATCCAATGATTTCCGCATTCCAAACGTATTTGTTAAGCCTGTATTATACACCAGAGTCTATTGGCAACTTCTTTGCATCAGCAAAGGGAGTTATCGTGCGGCAAGGTGATATAGTGCATTCTACTGATCTTACGCGATTACTTGATTCGATTCGGCAAGCAAAGCAAATTACAGACTACGGAGAAATTCAGCAGCTACTGCAATCACAGAAGGATCCAATCGCTTATATGACTGCTTATCAAAACGGGAAGCAGGTAAAGAATGAACGTGAGGATGTTCTGACGATTTCTGTATATCCTTCTTACTTTGTTGTGCAATATCTTGGTGATAATAACGGGAACGTGATGTATATGAAAGGCTCCCTAGCAAATCTATTTGTAAAGGAGAATGTTTCATGAGAAAGATAGCCTTTTTCTTTTTTTTGCTAGTGATAGGAGGAGCGATGTCTAGTTGCTCTCGAGATACACCCTCTATTAAATATAGTAAAAATGGTCTTCCGATTTTGAAGGATCGCCATCTTGTTGCGTATGTAGCGGCTCGTGAAGAAGTTGGTGAAGCGCTGCTTTCATCATTTTGTAAACCGCGCGGATGTACATATGAATTTATTCGTCTTTCTACAGAAGAGCTGCTTAGAAGAGTGGAAGAAGAGGCGGGAAATCCGAAGGCGGATATTATTATTGGTGGTACACTAGATGCACATCAAACGATGAAGCGAAAAGATCTATCTATTCCTGTTACAAGTCAACATACGAATAGTCTTTCGAAAGCCGTTAAAGATAAGGATGGTTTTTGGTATGGCTATGAAGTCGAGCAGCTTGCCATTGCGATTAATAAAGAGCGATGGAATGAGGAAATAGCACCGCTAGGACTTTCATATCCAACGGAGTGGAAAGACTTATTACATCCAGCGTATGCCGGAAAGATTGTCATGCCTGATCCGAATGTTTCAGGAACAGCTTATACGTTGTTCCAATCACTTATTGATACATTTGGCGAAGAAGAGGCGAAGGGGTATGTAAGGAGCCTTGCCAAGCAAGTTGCAGAGGTAACGGTGAATGGTTATATGCCTGCTGAGTATGTGGCAAGCGGTGAATATATGATTGGTATTAACTTCATGGGAGACCAACGGATGCTTCAAAAACAAGGCTTTCCGATTTTGAGTAAAGTGCCTGAGCAAACAGGGTTATCTGTCAATGCGATTTCGAAACTGAAACATGCACCGAGTGGTATTATAGCGGATTTATTTATTGATTATTGTTTATCAGAAGAAGCGGGGCATATTTTAGAAAAAGTTTCGTTTGGCGTACCAACAATGCTTGCGAAGAATCAGAAAGAAATAGAAGGTCAGCCTGTTAGAAGAACGAATAAAAATGTATCAGATAGTGGAGTAATCGAGATATGGAATAGACAACGTCTCTCTCAAAAGTGAGAAAAGGAGAAGAGATGATATGTTTAAATGGCTTAAGCCAGCGCCAATAATAGAGCGCTTACCAGCAGATATGATTGATAAAGTATACAAACTCTTGCGTATTCGCGTGTTACTGGGAATTTCGGTTGGGTATGCAGCGTATTATTTAGTTCGTAGTAACTTTACGTTATCTAGTACGTACTTAATGAAAGAATATGGTTTTAGTGCAACGGAATATGGTTTATTAGGTTCCGTTACGGCGATTGTGTATGGACTAAGTAAGTTCTTTATGGGAAATTTATCAGATAAAGCGTATGCTCAGCGGTTTATTGCGGTTGGTTTATTCTTATCGGCAATTATAAATATTTGTTTTGGTTTTGCAAATTCATTTGGCATGATTTTAACATTATTAGTTTTCAATAATATTTTCCAAGGGATGGGGGCACCGCCTTGTAGTACCGTAATGACAAAGTGGTTCTCGAAGAAAGAGCGCGGTACAAAAACAGGACTTTGGAATATTTCACATAATGTTGGTGCGATGCTTGTAGCACCACTTGTTGGAATTGGTATTGGTATTTTCGGTGAAAGTCATTGGCAAGCTGGCGTGTTTATCTTCCCAGCGATCATTGCAATGGTCATTTCAGTTCTTATGTGGGTGAATGCAAAGGATACACCAGAATCTGTCGGTCTTCCACCAATTGAAGAATATCGTAATGACTATGAAGGTCTTGAGAAGGCAGACAATGCTAACGAAATGTCACCAAAAGAAATTCTGATGAAATATGTAGTGAAAAACAAATTTATTTGGTATTTATGTATTGCGAACGCATTTGTATATTTAATTCGTTTCGGTGTTATTAACTGGGTACCGATTTATTTAACAACGGTTAAAGGATTTACAAAAACAGAAGCGCATGCAGCATATTCAATTTTTGAAGCAATGGCAATTCCAAGTTCATTAATCGTAGGTCTGTTAAGTGATAAGTTATTTAAAGGAAAACGTATGCCACTATGTGTGTTTAGTATGGTTGGTGTTGTTATCGGAACGCTAGTATACTGGCAAGCATCGAATATACTTGTTGTGAGTGCGGCAGTTTCGATTATTGGTTGCTTAATCTACGTACCACAATTTTTAATTGGTTTAAGTGCAATGGAATTAGTACCAAAATTCGCAGTAGGTACAACAGTTGGTATGTGCGGCTTGTTCGGTTATTTAGGAGGAAGCCTTGTTGCAAACGCAGCGATTGGTGTTATCGTTGATCGCTCTGGTTGGGACGGCTGTTTCATTCTATTATTAGCCGGCGGTATTTTATCTACTGTATTCTTATTTATCGTTCAATTTGGTCATGAGAGAAAAGGTCCTGAGAGCAAAATAGCATAATCGTTTATTTAAGGGAGCTGTCCAAAAGTACTACTTTTGGGCAGCTCCTTTTATGTACATCTTATCAGTATAGATTTATATAAAATGAAAGAGATAAGGTGTAGTTTTTGAAACTTAGTAACAGTTTATCAAAAAGGCACTCGTTTTCGGATGCACTTATTACATAATGTTATTTCTAGTACATACAGTATGATGGTTATAAATTAATAGATTATATGCGATATCTATTAAGAATGAGTGAAGGGGTAGAGTGAAAGTACATTATATATAGAAAATTAACATTTATTTTACAATATCTTCAAAAATAAATGTTAAAATTTAGTAGGAGTTAGCAAGACAAATTATATGTATGAAGGAGATGCTGAAAAGTGGGAATCTTTGTATCAGAAGTAGAAACGTTTTTATTCTGTTCCGCAACAGTCACACAGCAAGATTGTACATTTGATTTTGTCGTTCGTAGTACGCCGATAGGGATTGCGATTTGTTTAGTAGAAGATTATGAAGTAGAGTGGCTTCCGATGAGAATTGAAACATATTTGAAAGTAAACGGAAGTATGTTTCCAGATGAAGATGCCAAAGAGGAATTTCGCAAGCAGTTAAATAGTGAAAATGGCTGGATGTTAGACAAGCAAGGTGATAACCCAGAAGGCATTGTTCAAAGGGCAATGCAAGCTGACGAATATGAAGCGTTTCAAACGGTAGAAAAGAATATTCCGCGTGAGATGAGAAAAGATGTGACAACTCTTCCATTTGAGCATGATTTGGATCAAGCGAAATTGAGTACTTGGAGGAAACGTCCAAACCGCCTTATGTAAGGCGTTTTTTTTTAGTCTTTTCATATGGCTTTTAGGTTTCTTAAAAATTGCTTAAAAGATAAAGTGTCATATTTCTAAACATTGGTATTTTTGTTACAATATAAAGGATAGTGTAAAACTTTGTAAAGAAAGCGTAATAATTTAAGAGATGCGAGTATCGTTTTCTGAAAGTCTTACATAATTGAAGAAACACTATATAAAGATATAAAAGGAGCGAGAATATGTTACCAAATACGGTTCGTACTCCAAACAAAAAGAAGAAATGGATTATCATTGGGGTTATTGCATTAATTGTCGTCGTTGCAGCCGTCAATATTTTTATCATGCAAGGAAAGAAAAAAGGCGCGACACAGGGAGACGCTGTTAGCTTTGAGAAAGTAACAGAACGTACATTGAATAATACGAAATTGATTTCCGGACAAGTAAAGCCTGGAAATATTGAGAGCTTCTACGCAGATCCGACAAAAGGAAAAGTGAAGGATATTGCGGTGAAAGAAGGACAGGAAGTAGAAAAGGGCGCGAAATTATTCTCTTATGATAATGAAGAAATCAATTTACAAATGAAACAAGCTGAGCTTGATCAAAAAATGGCAAGTATGCGCTATGATCAAGGGAAAAAGAAAATAGATTCACTAAAGAACCAGATTAAGAAAGCAAAAGATAGCGGTGCTGGGAAAGAGGTAACAGATCCGTTAGAAGAGCAAGTAAGCGAATTAGAAATAGGGCAAAAAACAATTGACCTTGAGAAAGAAAAAGGTCAATTACAATCACAACAATTAAAGAAAAAACAAGATGAACTCACAATTTATAGTAATTTCGCTGGTGTTGTGCAAAAGTTAGATAAAGATGCAGCACAAAGTTCAGCGCAAGCAATGGGTGGACAAGGAAAATCATTTTTACAAATCGCTTCTAAAGATTCATTCCAAATTCAAGGGACATTAACAGAACTTCAAAAATCACAAATTCAAAAAGATCAACCATTTACTGCAACTGCAAAAGCAAATAGTAAGAAGAAATGGACAGGTAAAATTACAGAGGTAAGTGAGTTCCCGACAAGTGCAGAAATGGCGCAAGCAGCTGGCGCGGGTGAGGGAGCACAAAACATGTCTCAGTATACATATAAAGCTAGTTTAGATGGACAAGAAGGTTTATCCCCGGGCTATCATGTATCTCTACAAGTAAACCTAGAAAACAAGAAAATGATTGCTGTTCCTAGTAAGAGCATTGTAGAAAAAGATGGTGAACCATTTGTTTATATGGAAGAAAAAGGGAAACTTCGTAAACAAAATGTGAAAAAAGGTTCTACTGATGGAGACTGGACAGAAGTTCTTGAAGGCGTAACAGTGGGGCAAAAGGTGGTTAAAAATCCTTCCGACAATGTATATGACGGAATGGAAGTGAAAGAAAAATGATTACGTTAAACAATATTCATAAAACATATTATCAAGGGAAACTGGCGGTACCGATTTTACACGGCATTAGTTTAACGATTCAAAGTGGTGAGTTTGTTTCCATTATGGGACCATCTGGATCAGGGAAATCGACGCTCATGAATATTATCGGTTGTTTAGATCGTCCAACAGAAGGCGAATATATGTTGAACGATGTGAATATCTTAACAGCAGACGAGTCAAAGCTTGCTCTCATTCGCAATGAATATATCGGCTTTGTATTCCAGCATTTTAACTTATTGCCACGTCTTTCAGCGGTAGAAAATGTAGAACTTCCGCTTATATATGGCGGCGTGAAGAAAGCGGAGCGCCGTCAGAGAGCTCTTGAAGCACTTGGGAAAGTCGGATTGTCTGACCGCGTGCATCACTTGCCAAGCGAACTTTCAGGTGGGCAAAAGCAGCGTGTTGCTATCGCGCGTTCCATTGCAAATGATCCAACTTTTATTATGGCCGATGAGCCAACTGGTGCTCTTGATACAAAGTCTGGACAGCAGGTTATGGATATTTTTACAAAGTTAAATGAAGAAGGTACAACGATTGTTATGGTTACGCATGAGGAGGAAGTTGCGGCGTATTCTTCGCGCCGAATCGTGCTACGAGATGGAAAAATCACAGAAGATAGAAGGTGTGCGGTATGAGTTTACTAGATAGTATAAAAATTGCCCTATCTTCTATTCTAGCTCATAAACTGCGCTCAGCACTTACAATGCTCGGGATTATTATCGGCGTTGGTTCCATTATTACTGTTGTTGCGATTGGGCAGGGCGGGGAGGCAGCGTTAAAGTCGCAATTCGTTGGATCTGGTAATAACGTAATCCCAATTCACTATAGTGCGGATATAAATGATCAGTTTGGTATGGGAATGATGGAACAACCAAAGTTAACTGAGGAAGATATTTTTGAAATAAAAAAACTTCCAGAGATTGCGCATGTTCTTACAACCAATTCAAGTATGGAGCCACTCGATATTGAAGATAAAAAAGAGATGGTGAGTATTACAGGATTAGATAGTGAGTACTTCTCAGTAAATAAAGTGAAAGTGTTAAAAGGCCGATCCTTACAGGAATCGGATATTGCGCAAGGTAATAACGTCGTGATGATCAGTAAGAGTATGGAAGAAAAGGTCTTCAAAAAGGAAAGTCCAGTCGGAAAAATTATTGAGATGAAAGGACAACCGATGCAAATTATCGGTGTCTATAAATCAGATAATGAGTTTATGGGAATGGGGTCATCGGAAGCTTTAATTCCAATTACATTATGGCCAACATTATATGGAAAAGATGAGATTCAAAGTATTTCTGTTCAAGCGAAAAATGTGGATGATTTAGAAAAAGCGGGTAAAAAAGCTGCCGACGTATTAAATAGTCGTAAGCCAAGTGATGCATCTGGTAAATACGAAGTGATGAATTTAAAAGAAATTCAAGAAGGTATTTCAAAAATGACGGGCATTATGACAATGATTATTGGTGGTATTGCTGGTATTTCATTAGTCGTTGGTGGTATTGGTGTTATGAACATTATGCTCGTATCTGTAACAGAACGTACACGTGAAATTGGAGTACGTAAAGCACTTGGAGCAACGCGCAGTAAAATCTTGCTGCAATTCTTAATTGAAGCTGTTATGTTAACGCTTCTTGGTGGATTGATTGGAATCGGTCTTGGTTATGGTGGTGCATATATTGTTTCTACATTTGCGAAATGGCCACCGCTCGTTTCATGGGAAGTTGTCGTTGGCGGCGTGTTATTCTCGATGACGCTCGGTATTATTTTCGGATTAATTCCAGCGAATAAAGCAGCGAAACTAGATCCAATTGAAGCACTTCGCTATGAATAGATTGGTAGTGTAGTAGAGAGGGTCTCTCTACTACACATATCTATTGTTCTAGTGGGCGGTTCACAGTCTCTGGGGAAGAGGAAGTGAACCGCCCACTAGAACGGGTGAGAAAAATACAAGGAGGTTTTTTAGAATGGAACCGAATGTTAATTCGCAAAAGGTTAGTGGAGAAAAACCATCTTTACTAGGAATGATCACATCTCCTGGCTTACAGTTTGAGAGAATGAAAGCGACTGATAAGGTTTGGGGTATGTTCTTTTTGGTTGCGTTGTTACAAGCACTTGTAAATGGATTATCTACATATGTGGCGCAATCATCGCCTGAGATGATGGAAATTCAGAAGAAATTTGGCACAGGCCAAGAAGACTCTATCGGATATTTAGTTGGTAAGTCAATCGGTTCAGGTTTTATTGGGATAATAATTGGAACTCTTATTGTAGCAGCTGTCTATAAAATCTTTATGATGTTTTTTGGAAATGATACTTCGTACAAAAAATTGTTAGCCATTATTGTATATGCGAATATTGTGCTTGTAATTGGTGGACTTATTAATTCTCTTTTAGATTTAATTCTTGGAAGTGGTGCAACTGGGTATACAAGCTTGGCACCATTATTTGAACAAGGTACTACGGGGTATGCAATCGGTAGTATAGTTGAGGTATTCTATTTATGGAATATCGTTTTAATCTGGATGGGATTACAAATAACAGCTGGGTTAGGAAAAGTAAAAGCTGCGGTTCCAATTATCGTTCTCTTTATTATTAAAGTAGCGTTTGTAAGTGTAATGATTATCGCATTAGCAAAGTTTATGCAAAGTTTCAATGGATAGGGATATGTGTAAAAAACGGCTCATATAGAGCCGTTTTTTTTATTTTTGTATGTATTTGAAATACTAGGCCTCGTATTTCAAATTTCCTCTACAGATATTTGAAATTTCCCTATGCAGAATTTCAAATAACTCACCATGAAATCCTCTTTATCTTCTTATATTGTAAAGGTACCGCGGAATAACAAAGAGGTATACCTTTTAGAAATAGGTATAATATGAAACCGGCTACTTTTACAGAAACAGTTACGTTGTATGAAAAGATGATTAAAAATCAAATGAAAAAGCTTTATCTGTACCGGGATTATGAAGAGTACTATCAATGCGGTTTAATTGGACTTTGGATGGCATATGAAAAGTATGAGGAGGAGAAAGGAACTTTTTCAGCTTATGCACTTGTAACAGTACGTGGATATTTGCTAGAGAAATTAAAGAAAGAAAATCGATTTCAAAAGCGGCATACATTCACCGGACAGGAAATGTTACAAAATGTATGCGGAGCGGAAGTGTCGTCAGAAACTCAGGATTATATGAGTTTGTTAGATGAGAAAGAGAAACATATTATTTACGAACGTTTTTATGCAGGAAAGAAGATACATGAAATTGCGGAAGAGATGGAGATGACATATCATCAAGTGAGATGGGTATATCGGCAGGCGCTGGGGAAGATGCGCAGCAGTATAAGAGAGTGAAAAAAGAAAAATGGAAGGCAGGAATATTCTGTGTCTTCCATTTTTTTTTATAACAAATTTGTACTAGCAAGGAAGTAATGGTTTGTCTAGGAGGCGCATGACTTTATAAATATCTCGAAATTGTTGTGAATCTTGCATGTTCATGCGGCACAAGAGGAATCCAGCTTTCAAAAATTGTTGTTGCATTTGATAAAAACTAGTGGCAACAATTATGGTTGTACCATTATAAAAATGAAGTTTGGATTGCTTGCGATTATTATAAATTTCTATTTTGTTTATATGACTATAGAAAACCCAAATACAGTCTGGAGATGCAGGAGATTTCGTTGGAATGGCGCAAATATAATGACGATGATCAATTGGGATTGGAATATTTTGTTTAAAGTAATAATTTTCTTGAATCGCATCTCGCCTTCCTTTATATGTAGAATGGTTATGTAATAGGCAAGATAGCTGTACCAATTGTAATGATGTTTTAGATGAAAACTTAATATTCCCGTCATTTTCTGTTATTTTAGTACGGTGAAAAGGATGGGCGTAAGGCTCAAGTATCATTGTAGAACTAGAGATAGTATCATGACTAACTAGGTCGTCCAAAGGAAAAGCCTCCTTAAAAGTATTTGTTTACATATTTTAGTATATAGATAGAATATAAAAATAATTTTAAATATTTGTAAATATTTGTAAAGTTTATATATCACTTCTATTTTTTCATAAACAGTAAGTTTTCTAATTTGCATCGCTTGTACATATATATGAAAATAGAAACAGTTAGGCGGTGATAGAATATGAAACGGAAGTATATTATTATGGCACTTGTTGTCCTTCTTTTCGTATATTTAGCAAACAGCAACCCGAGTAAAGAGGAATATACAGAATGGGCAGCAAAGCAATTTATGAATCGCAATGATATTAGTAAAAAATTAACAGAGGTTGAAAAAGAAGATCCAGATGGGCTTGTTGGTGAACTTGCGACAATTGGTAAGAAGTTAGCAAAGAAATATGTAGAGCCACAAGTTGACGTGTTGATTAACCATTATACAAAGCGAAGCGATTATATTTTCTTCTCGACGTATAAGACGGAATTTACAATTGGGAAAGAAAACTATAAATATGTTTCAGTCGGATTCTCTCATATTTTTATTCCGATTGAGATGCCGAAGAAAAAAGACGAAGCTGCAAATTGATGCAGCTTCGTCTTTTGCGTTTAAGGAGCAACTGTTACTTCTGATACTGTCTTTTCAACAAGGCGTGCCCCTTTTTTACGAGTGTTCCCACTAAGTGATAAGAAAATTGCAGAGGAGAGAATTGTGTCCATCACTTGGCTTATGGTTTGTTCATTCACAGGTGTAATCGGATTGTCGATAGAGAAGACGACTGTTTTTCCATCCTCTTTTAAGAAAATCAGTTCGAGTACTGTCATTGTTATTTACCTCCTTGTCACTAAAGTTTTACGGATTTGAGATGTCAGATGTACTTAAAAGCTGAACTGCATGAAGCTTTAATCCTTGTAATGAAGCAAGGGCACGTCCCACTTCATGGACCTGTGCTACATCAGCGTTTGGTTTTACTCGTTTAAACTGTTTGTTTTTCAAAATAGTTTTCCCATTTTTGTCTGTGCCACCGTTTAGGACAAGGCGCAAGCTTAAGTCAGTTACAATCGTTTCAATCGCCATTTTTTCACCCCCTTTTCGTCATATATATAGGAGGCAACGGTCATATTTTGGCGTGAAATTTTTTCTTTTTTTTGGTACGCTTAGAAGAATAAGAGAGGAGTTTCTATAGATGAATCGTAAATGGTTAGTTTGGATTCCCGTTTTACTATGGATGGGGATTATTTTTTATTCTTCAGCACAGCCGTATAAGAAGCAGGATATGCGTTCAGATATTGAGAAGTATGTTCCGTCTCAATTTGTAGAAGAAAAATTCTCCGGTGTATCGATTGACTATGGCGGGGGAACACCGGTTAGCATTGAAAATAAAGGCGTTGGTGGTTTTGTTGAGTTTTTCCTTCGTAAAGGAGCTCATTTCACAGTATTCTTGATTCTTGGTGCGCTTTCGTATTATGCATTGCACCGTTCTGGTTGTTCAAGAATGCGTTCCTTCGTATTCGCACTTCTGATTGTCGCTGGATATGCAACATTCGATGAAATTCATCAATCGTTTACAGGTGACCGTACACCGATGTGGCAAGATTCAGTTTTAGATACGTCGGGCGGACTGACAGGAATTATAATAAGCAATTGGTTTTGGCATAGAAAAAGGAGCTAACCCTTCGGGATAGCTCCTTTTTTGTGAATATATCGACGCCTCGACAATATGCGACACAGTATCTCATTATTAAAATGGATTTTATACACCAAGTAATTCCTTCAACTCGTCTGTGGAGAGTTCTGTCATCCAGCTATCACTTGTGATAATAGCGCTACTCAGTGATTGTTTACGTTCTAGCATTTCATCAATTTTTTCTTCAAGTGTACCTGTTGTAATGAGTTTATGAACGTGTACAAATCGCTTTTGACCGATGCGATATGCTCGGTCTGTCGCTTGATTTTCTACAGCTGGATTCCACCAGCGATCATAGTGAATGACGTGGTTTGCGGCAGTTAAATTTAGACCTGTGCCGCCAGCTTTTAATGAGAGGATGAAGATGTCGTATGTTCCATTTTGGAACTGTTCGATCATCTTATCACGTTCTATTTTCGGTACACTACCGTTTAGGAAGAGAACACGCTGACCGAATTTCTCTTCTAATATTTTCTGTAACATATTTCCCATTCCGATATATTGCGTGAAAATTAAGCAGCTTTCATTTTGATCTTTTATATTTTCAATAAGATCCATTAATGTTTGCGTCTTCATGGAGCGCCGTACAATATCTTTCGGCGCTTCTTCTTTTAAGTAAAGAGCGGGATGATTACAAATTTGCTTTAGCTTACTGAGCATCATTAAAATAAAACCGCGTCTTTCAATGCCTGTTAAGCCTTCAATGTTTTGTAGTGTATCTTGTACGAGTTGTTCATATAGTGATGCTTGCTCACCTGTTAGCGGACAGTACTCTTTTTGTTCTTGTTTGTCCGGTAAGTTTAATGCGACTGTTTGATCTTGTTTTGTCCGGCGCAGTAAGAACGGTGAGATGAATCTTTGTATTTGCTGAATTTTCGCTTCATCACGATCTTTCTCAATGGGTGTTACGAAGCGGCGCTGAAATTGTCCTAGGCTACCAAGATATCCGTGGTTCAAGAAGTCGAAAATAGACCATAGCTCTGCTAACCGGTTTTCCATCGGCGTACCTGTTAAAGCGATTTTGTGATTTGCTTGTAAATTACGAACCGCTTTCGATTGTTTCGTTTGCGAGTTTTTAATATTTTGCGCCTCATCCAGGATGATCGCATCCCAGCACTGCACGTTTAACTCTTCTTCATCAAGTTGTGCTAATGCATAAGAAGTTAATACGACATCTGTACTCTGAAGAAAGTCCTTAAATGAATCGCCTTTCGAACGGTTGCTTCCATAATGTAATTGAACCTGTAAATGCGGCGCGAAGCGTTCAAATTCCTTCTGCCAATTTCCAAGAACAGACGTCGGTGCTATGATTAGTGCCGGACCTGTTTGGAGGCTTTTTTCTTTCACATATAATAAGTAAGTAATGGTTTGGATACTTTTTCCAAGACCCATATCATCCGCTAACAACGCTCCAAATCCGAGCTCTCGTAAATATAAGAGCCACTCTACACCGTGTTCTTGGTATGGGCGAAGTGTGGCTTGCAAGGAAGATGGGATTGGAACTTTTGGAATGTCTCCGATATGCAATAATTTTTGGAAGAGCTCTTCGTAATAGCCATCTAGCTCAATTTCAATGTCTGTAAATGGATTATCTTCTTCTACAATTTCTGCTTCGGCAGAGTTTGATAAGTGTTGCTGCAAAACATCCTTCATTTCAAGGCCATATTTATCTGCACGTTTCATTAGTTTTTTCACTTCTTCAATAAAGGCAGGGTCGAGTCTCATCCATTGTCCATTTAAATTGAAGAGTCGTTTGTTTTGTTCGACAAGATCGAAAAACTCACTCTCTGATAGGTCGATGCCATCTGTGGAAACGCGCCAGTCAAAATCAACGAGAGTGTTCATGCCGAAGAAGGATTGTGTTTGATTCGTACTTTGCTTCAATTGGACGCGTAACTTTGGTTTCGTTGCTTTTAAGTTTTGCCACCAAGAAGGTAGTAAAATATCAACGCCGGCTGCTAATAATTCGTTACTCGCCTCTGTTAAGAAGTTCCATGCTTCTGTTTCATAGAGCTCAGTTCGAAAGTGATCATCTTCCTTAAGCCATGGAACTAGCTTGCCGAACCCTTCCTGCGTTTCTTGAATACGCTCTTCGTAGTTATGCCATCTTTTTGGTAGTGAATCGATGTCATTATAGACGTATATCCGGTGTGCTCCGCGTTTTGTGGTGATAATCGTTTCAAGTTTCCACAGTTCAAAATCATTGTGTGGTTCTTGGAGACGAAGTCCAATTGTGAAGGGAAGATCATCCTCGATATAGCCGATTTTCCGGAGCCAATCTTCTTCATGCATTGCTGTTACAAGCTGTCTTTTCGTAAAATCATAGTGCTCATATAGTCGCTTCGCATCTTCCCAGCCATCATTAGAGCGAGCATCTTGAAGAATACTCTCATTAACTGCCTGAGAGAAAAGTGATGCTAGCGTATCATCTTGAGCTGAAACATTGCTAACCTTCCATGACGGATAATCGGACCAGCGCTTCATATCAGGTATAAAGCTTCCAGTTACAAAGGCATCCCATAGTTCTTTTGCATTTGGCGTAAGTGCGGTAATAGGATCATTCATTTGCAGCCTGGCAAATGAATTCATTGGTTTCTTGGCGATATATTCAAATGCTTGAACGCTTGTTAGCATAATCCCGCTTCGTCCTTCGTATGTAGCTTCTTTCAAGAAGGTGCCATAGAAGGACGTTGAATGCCATGTAAAGGCATGTTGTTTCCAATCTCTTGCAGGTAAGAGACTGCCGGTTTCATCTTCTCCCCAAAGGAACCAACCTTGACTTACGTGCTGGAGCCGAATTGTTACTTCAGTTTGTATGATCATCGATTAACTTTCCTTTCCGCAGTTCTTCCTGTAGTGCTCTTAGACGTGAATATAAGTTAGCGATTTGGACAATGAAAATGTGCCATTCATCTGTTCGTTTGAGCCGTTTATAGAGCATACGCAATTTCTTTAAGTAACGGACTGCACGGCGGTATGACTTGCGATTCCGTTCTTCAATTGCTTGCATCGTTGCAAGATGATAGAGCGGAAGAGCTGCTTCTGGTGCTTCTTTTTCAATTTCTTTCAGTGGTTCTTTTAGCAATTCAATTGCTTCAAATCCATACAAGAGATGAAGTTCTGTCCATGCATGATATTGTTTTTTTGCTAGTACATATTGCTCGTAGTTTGTGAAGCTGTATGGCAATAGTTCTTGCAAAATCATTTCAAGACCTGCTTGTTCATTTGTGTGTGTTGCATATGTTTCATACATCATGACAAACAAACGAACGATATCTTTTACAAAAAGGGGATCGGCCTGATCATTCATTGTTTTCTTCACTTGTTTATATGTGAAAGACAGCCAATTCTTGGCGCGCTCCCATTGCATTGTACTCAGTAAATCTTCGAGCCAGTCGAAATAAAGACCGACAACTTGAGTTGGTTGTGTTTCGAGTAAGTTCATAGCTAAATGATCCTCTTCTTTTAAAAAGAGGAGGTGAGAAGAGGCGAGTGCTTTCGAAAGTGGATTCATCTTCGCATCAATTCGTTTTTCTTCTTCTTGTATCCAAGATTTTTCTGCTAGCAACTCTCCCCATATATGCCGGTAAATAAAGAACCTCTCCTGTGTATAGGAATCGGTAGAGAAGAAAATATCATGCACTTGGTGAGCTGTTTCTTGCAAAATTGGTTCGCATTCAGCAGGAATCGATTCTGATTTCAAGTCACGTACAAGTGATTCAACTTTATCGACAAATAGCCGGACAACGTTAATAGGTTGGTGATAGGAATACGTTTTGTTTGTCTCAAAGTCAAGGATTTCTTCTAATAGCTTTTGAAAGCAAAAAAGTGCGCCGTGTAATTTGAACAATTCATGTATAGCAACGACACGCGGCGCTTTTCGTTCTAATTTCATGTAAAAGTCTGTAAAGATGCTCATAAGAAAATACATTTGTCTATACGAGAGTCGTGTTTGTTCTTTTTTAAATGCGTCATATTCAGATTCAAAATATGCGTGCCAACTTGTAAAGTCCGTTTCTTCAAATGCAGACGATTGTAATACTTGTCGTGCTGTTCGAATCGGAGGGAGTGATGGTTTCGTTTTATTTTTAAATAATGTTAATACTTCTCCCACTTGTCCGAAGCTAGAAGCAGCAGATAGTAAAACAGCGAGCATGTGCTCGCACTGCGTCGGAGCGAAGCAATCACAATAGCTTTCCGCGATATTACGAATCGGAATATGAACGCTATACACGTTTCCTTCAGCATCTACGGTACCTGATAACGTATAGCCATCAAAATCAACGTTGTAGACAAGACCGCTGCGATATAAATGACGAGCAGTGGCAACATGCTCTTGATCGGCTACTTGCTGCGGATCGAGTCCTTGAACAAATTCATTCGCGATCATCATAATTTCATCTTTCGTAATTGAATGTTGCAGCATAGTTTTCCTCCGTACAAAAGATTTATTTCCTTTACCATTATAAACAAAAAGAGGCGAAAACAGAAAAAATGAATTTGCTCGTACTTAATATAGAAAAATATGGTAATATATATAGTTAAATACGTGACTTTTTTGTTTAGGAGGGAATTTGATTTGTCAGATTTGCAGACGAAATTAGGAAACGGTATGAATAAGCTACAAGAAGGAATTGAACAGGGAAAGATAAAGTTGCAAGTGGCACAAAAGATTGCGCAATTAAAAAAGGAAATACAAGTGCAGCTTCATAAGAAGACAGAAGTTTTATTAGAGCTTGGCCAACAGGTATATGTTCAGATTCGAGATACTGGAGTCAAGGAAGAAGTATTAAAGCAATTAGTTGCTCCGATTCAAGAATTTGACGTTTTAATTTATCAAGCACAAAAACGAATTGTTGAACTGCAAAAACAACAAGGAGAGAAAGTAACGTGTGAGTGTGGAGGCTCTTTATCAATTGGTGATAAGTTTTGTGGGACATGCGGAAAACCAAATCCAATGCTAATTGTAGAGAGCAACGTAGAAAAGGTTACGTGTGTATCATGTAATGAACACATTGCAAAAGGCTCCATTTTTTGTCCAGTTTGTGGAATTAAGCAAGGTGGGGAGTGAACGAAATGTACTGTCGCATGTGTGGGAATCAACATGGAGAAGAAGTGAACTACTGTCCAAATGAAGGAAGTATGGCAATGGTGTCTGGAGACAGTGTCGTTCTTGAGCAAGACAACTCTAAATATTGCCGTGGTTGTGGCAATGAAAATGCAGAGCAGAACCTGTATTGCCAAAAGTGCGGACATTCTTTATTTACAGTGAAGAAAAAAGAACATATCGTAAAGTTACCTAGTATGGAAAAAGGTCATAAAGTTGAATTAGGCTTACATAAAGGTGGTCTGAAGACAGGGATAATTGGTGGAGCAATTGCAAGCGTTCTTATGTTACTTGCGGGATGGCTTGGAAGTTTAGCGGTTTCAGAGATAATGAAAAAGATATTCCATGAATTTGCTAGGGAATTAACAATGTTACCTGATTTTTATGCGAGTACAACCTCTACACTATTAAGCTATCATTTACTTGGTTTTTCAGCAGGAGATGAAGGCAGAATTGTTATGTCGTTATCTTGGCATACTCCATTCTTTTTACTATTAATTATTCCATTTGTTATTTTATGTGGAGTAGGGATTTGGATAGGGAAACAACGTGTTGCAAAGACGATTGGAGAACAAATCGTACTAGCGGCAACAGTCGGTATTATTTATGGATTGTTCTTATTTGTAATCAGTTTTATTGCCTCACAATCAGCTACATTCCCAGAAGTAGGAACGATAACAGTTGGATACTCTTCGTTGAAAAGTTTAGTAAGTGGTTTTATGTACGGAACTTTCTTTAGTTTATTTGGATTGATTGCGTATACAAGCCGAAACAATATAGCAGATGCGTTTCAGGAGCTACTTCCATACGGGGCATCGCTATATCATGGAATGGCAGCGATGGTGAAAGGTCTTTTGCTGACAGCGGCTATTTTTTGTGTGACGACATTCATTGCACTATCTGGTAGTAATGCAAAGCCTTTCGAAGATGTAGCACCGACAATTTCAGCGCGCGCAATGATGGCATTGCAACTCACACCAAATGTATGGAGTATGACTCATTTTGCACCAGTAGAAATAAAGGTTCCAGCGTTACAAAAGGAAATGTCTAAAGTGATGACAACAGGTGACAAAAGTATGATAGAACTTTCATTCATATCAGGTGTATCTGCTGGTGGCGTTAAAATAAAAGATATTTTAATTGCTGAAGGTGCTCCGCCATCAGTAATGGAAAGTTTTGATGAGATAAATGGTAAATTCCACCTTGGTTTGTTGCTCCTTGTGATCCCAGTATTCTTTATGTTTAGAGCGGGACAAAAATTAGCGAGGGTGCCATTCTCTAATATGTATGTAACGTTAGCTGTATGTAGCGGTGCTTATACAATTATGATGATTGTAATGAATCTTCTTTCTAAAATTGAGATTAATATTGCAGGAAAGCTAACAAAGGAATTTGGAGTAGGTGGAACAGTATTTTCTATGCAGAGCGGCTGGATCTATTTAATACTCGGTAGTTTTATTCTGACATATGCAGCTGCCTTCGCTGGAATGAAATTGGCAAGGAAGTAGGGGGGGAAGTATCGTGAAGTTTTGTGGGAAATGTAAAAAACAAGTCGCAGATTACTTGAATTTTTGTTCTGAATGCGGAAGTAAAGTAGAAGTGATTGAAGAAAATGTAGCGGCTTCGAGAGCAGATGTACAGAGGGAAATGCAACCAAAGAAGAGCAAGAAAAATATTGTACTCCTCATTGTATTCGTCGTACTCGCTGCTTTACTATTTGGAGCATATAAATTCGGAGCATATAAATTCTCGAAAGAAAAGCAAATCAATGCATTAATTGATGCTTTCAATAAAAAAGATATAAATACAATTGATTCTCTTATAAAATCGGATGACCCAGGCTTGAAAATTAAAACAGAAGATATTAAATCTTATTTACGTTATTTAAAGGATAATCCTTCGTACAATAAAGAATTGTTATCTTATTTACAAAAGCAAACGGTAGATACAAAGCTCGTTAACAAAGAAAGCTTTGTGGACGGACAAATTGTAGAAGATGGAAAAGAGTGGTTCTTATATCCAAAATATAAGTTCAGCATTAAGTCGTATTTTATGACGGTCAGCACAACTGCAAAAAATGCAGAAGTATATGTAAATGATAAAAAAACGGCGGATATTTCTAGCGGAAAATCTTCTAAAGAAATCGGACCCTATTTCCCTGGGACGTATGTTGTAAAAGCAAAGGCGAAGGCAGAGCTTACTGAACTAGAAACGGAAAAGGAAGTTGAGTTAGCTGGAGAAAAAGAAGGGAAAGTGGATGTGAAATTACCACTTGAAGGAAAATATGTTACAATCTCTTCTGACGAAAATAGCGCTAATGTCTTTGTAAATGGTAAAAAACGTGGGAAACTAGAGTCTGGAAGCTATAAGCTCGGACCAGTACCAACAGATGGGACGGTGGAAGTTCATTTAGAGAAACAAACTGATTTTGGTGTTGTGAAAACCGAAAGCGTAAAAATTGGTGATGAGGAGAGCACGTATTATTTGAGATTCCCAAAACAAACATCTGAAACTGCGGTTGGTGATTTCGTTCGAAATCATATTTATGACAATGTACGGGCTATTTCTTTAAATGACTTTAGCTTAATTGAAAATAATTATGATAAGAGCGGAAAATCATATAAAGAAGACCATGATTATCTGCAATATTTAAAGAAAAAAGGAATTACTGAGGATTTATTAAAATTTGAAGTCCGTAATGTTGAACGTCAAAGTTCTACGAAATATAAAGTAACGACATATGAAGAATACAATATTCGCTATGGTGATGGATCTGTAAAGTTTAAGAGCTTTAGCAATGAACATATCGTTACAGTAAATGCGGATGGGAAACTAATGTATCATTCAATCAGTGCGAATAATACATTGAAAACAGAAGAAGTATCTGGCCCAACGCATTAAAATGTGAAAAGACTATCTCTTTACAAAGAGGTAGTCTTTTTGATATATCGACTTCTCTACAAAATACGACAAGCTTGTACATATGGATCTTGTAGAATTCTTTCTACTAACGGAAGCATTTCTTCTTGAAAGGGTATATCAATTGGAAATGGTTTTTGTGATCCCGGTTTTGTGCCGTATTGCACAAACTTATATTGAACGGATTGATCGTGCTTGAGCACCATCAATTTATAGCGATTGTCATCATGCTCAAGTGAAAAATCAATTGTAGCCCCGTCGTATGTTACATCATCTTTGTAGATGTATGGCTTCGGTGTGCCGATCCAGTCTATTTTTGCATGTGGGTTCATGGTATAGCCTCCTTATCGTCATTATATATATATCCATTTTGGTTTTCCAACATATAAGTCGCTGCTAGGAGACTTGCGCTCGTTTTTACTTTGCATGGGGTTAAAAAAGGATGTTTTTTCATTTGTGTTTATATAAAAAAGTAAAAGCCAGATCTCAATATATGAGAACTGGCTGAATTTTTAGCAGTCATTGGTTATTTTAAAATTTTCACTTTAACGGATTTACGTCCCCATTTGTTAGCAGCTGAATCAGAGCCAACTAGAACGTCGATACGGTTACCTTTAATTGCGCCGCCAGTGTCACCAGCGATTGCTTCTCCGTAACCTTCTACCCATACTTTTGACCCAAGTGGAATCACTTTCGGGTCAACAGCAATCATTTTCATGTTTGGATTCGCTGTTAGGTCATGACCCATTGCAGTTAATACACGACCACCATATGTGCCGCCATTTTCACTCGGATGAGCTGTATATGCTGTAGCTTCAACTGTTAGTTCACGACCACCAGAAGGAGTGTTTGTTTCTGCTGCTTTGACAGCAGGTTTAGCAGCTGGTTTTTCTTGTGCTGCTGGTGCTTTTGCCTCTGCTTTAGCAGGTGCTGCAGCTTGAGCAGGAGCAGGCGTTTCTTGTTTTTCAATAACAGGTGCTGTACCTGTTAAGAAAGGAACATGAACGTAAGCCGTTTTCCCATTATATTCGAATTGTAACCACTCATTTTGTACTTGGTTCGTTGTTTCGATCATATCGTCTTTCTTAAGCGTACCAAGAATTTCTGAGTTTGTGTTTGCTTCAGCACGTACGTTTAATACGTTTGCTGTTACGTAATAGATGCTTTTTATAAATTCTGCGTTTACGAATGCGTCTTTACCATCTAATTTGATTTTTGACCATCCGTTTTCTGTATTTGTAACATCTAATTTATGACCATTTAATACTTTGCCTACAACTTGTGATTCAGTAGTTGGGTTCTCGCGTACATTTAATACGTCTGTTGTTACAACAGTTTCTGCTTTTGCAGAAGTAGTGAAAATCCCAAGACCAAAAACCGCTGCCGTTGCTATACCAATTAATTTTTTCATGATAGCCTCCATTGCGTTTGTTTTCGTGTCCTCATTATAGCAACAGTTTTTTTCGGAATTTGGGAAATCACACAATTACAAACCATTCGTAACAAATCATTAATACTCTGTAATATAGAAAGAAATAATAGAAAGCGGTTTTCATTCCGTGTTTTTAAGAGGTTTGATAGATATCTCTATTACCTATAGCACAGAGGATATTTTTCAACTGAGCTAATAATGTTACGCAGTTATTACGGTAGGTTTACTAAATGGTTACAATCCTTGAGTAATTCGTCGATTTGTGACTAAAATAGTTATATAAACATAAACAATTTGTTTGTGTATTCACAAAGAAGTGCTATATCCTTACAAAAACAACCGCATAATTGTTACAAAAAGAAAGAGCTGCCATCCGTAAATTTGGCTTTTTTCCAACTGTAACACACCTTTTTTGGGAAACACACTCCCATCCGCATCTATCTCGCACGATTTGGCGGTAACATCTCCATTTTATAATCCGAACGGTTATATGGAGGCTGAACTGTCCATAAGAATTCTAATTGGTGAAGGCTGATTTTAGAGAGCTGGAAGAAAATCACCGCAAGAAATATTTCACTTTATCCGATTTAACATATCGTAATTAGAGTCATTTTACGAAAAAAAGAAACCTACAAAAGGGGGATTTTATGAGGAAACTGACAAAAACATTTATTGTCTCATTAACATTATGTATTGCATTTACAATTTGGGGGATTATTCCCGAATCTATAATCGGAAAAGGTAATTTAGGAAATGTGACTACTGCAATTCAAACTGCATTAGTTAGTAAATTTGGTTGGTTCTATATCATTTCTGTTTCTGTTTTCTTAGGTTTAGCTATCTTTTTAATCTTTTCAAAATATGGTTCGATCCGTTTAGGGAAAGATGATGATAAGCCTGATTATAGTTATATGACCTGGTTCGCTATGCTCTTTAGTGCCGGCATGGGAATCGGTTTGATTTTTTGGGGAGTTGCGGAACCATTAAATCATTTATACGCACCGCCATTTGGGGAGAGTGCAACAGAAGAGAGTGCACGTCTTGCACTTCGTTTTTCATTCTTCCATTGGGGATTACATCCATGGGGTTTGTATGCACTTGTAGCACTTTGTATTGCTTATTTTACGTTCCGAAAAGGGAAACCAAGTACAATTAGTGCAACAGTTGGTTCTTTATTTAAGAGTGGTGAGCACGGACGGATCGCACATACGTTTGACGTATTAGCTGTATTTGCGACAGTATTCGGTGTTGCAACTTCATTAGGACTTGGAGCAAAACAAATTGCAGGTGGCCTTAGTTACTTAACATCTATTCCAAACTCATTAACAACGCAGTTAGTTATTATTGGGGTAGTAACGGTCCTATATATGTTATCTGCACAAACAGGATTAGATAAAGGGATTAAATATTTAAGTAATATAAATATTATTTTAGCCTTTGCACTTATGGCAATCTTATTATTTGCAGGTCCAACGAACTTTATTATGAATTACTTTACTTCTACAATCGGTTCGTACATTCAAGAGTTGCCAAGTATGAGCTTCCGTTTAAGCCCATTAAATGAGGGTGGTAACCAATGGATTCAATCATGGACGATATTTTACTGGGCATGGTGGATTGCATGGTCCCCATTCGTTGGTACATTCATTGCCCGTGTTTCACGTGGACGTACGATTCGTGAGTTTGTTATTGGTGTGTTGCTCGTTCCAACAATTATTGGTGCGCTTTGGTTCTCTGTATTTGGGGGAACAGGTATTCACATGGAGATGTTTGATGGAGCAAATATTTATGGACAAATTAAAGAGATGGGTACAGAAATTGGATTATTCGCTATGTTAGATCATATGGGCAGCATAGGACCAGCTTTATCTGTTCTTGCGATTTTACTGATTTCAACATTCTTTATTACTTCAGCAGACTCTGCGACATTTGTTCTTGGTATGTTAACGACAAATGGTAGTTTAAATCCACCAAATCGTATTAAACTGGTTTGGGGTCTTGTTCAAGCAGCATTGGCAGCGATTTTATTATATGTAGGTGGATTAGAGGCATTGCAAACTGCTTCGATTATCGCAGCATTCCCGTTTGTATTTGTTATCTTCTTTATGGCTGCTTCCCTATTTAAAGAATTACAGAAGGAAGTTCGTCATCACCATAAATAATAGAAGGAAAGAGCTGATTTTGAATCAGCTCTTTTTTGGTAGGTTGTGCGAATTCCTGTTGATTAGCAGTTGTCGCAGGTTGTCGAATGGTCGATAAGTTGTGTCGAACCGCTGATATATTGTCAAAAGTAATCCATATTTTTGTCAAAAATTTGTCGGAAATGTGTTGTCACTTTTGCGTATATGTGCTATATTATTTCCTGTAAGCGATTTCAAATGGTTTTTAAGCGTATTCAAGGGGGACAACTAGAATAATGAAGCGTTACGAAAGAAAGTGGAAGCATATTTGTTTGAAACGTGTGGCACATCGCAGTGTCCAAGAAAACACGGAACCAAAGACTGAAGTGTCTAAAGAACAGCAAGAGAAGCAATTGGTTTTACAAAAATAGCAGTCACTTTTTCGTATATAAATGAAAGTAGATCGTTCGTTGGGGGATGGACGTGAAAATATTACTTTCGACTAAGGGGTATTGTCCGATATATAGATTTAAAGTAAAAATAAGCACAGAGCATACGGCGCTCTGTGCTTATTTTTTTAATCAAACGTTTGTTTAATTTTAAACGAGCCGCTGCCACTTTTACTTTTTAAACCTGACTGTCTTGTCCCATCCGATAATTTGTTTTTTATTTTTAGCGCGTAAGTATAGGAAGAGGCTTCTGATAAATAGGTACGTAAAGAGCTGGGCGTATGTGAAATACATTCATAAAAAAAGCTGACCCGAAAATTCGGATCAGCTCGATTTTTATTATAAGAACATCATACCTGCAACTGCTGCATTTAAGAAGTTCGCTAGTGTACCAGCGATTACTGCTTTAATCCCTAACTGTGCAATTTGTTTACGGCGAGAAGGAGCAAGTGTCCCTGTTACACCTAATTGAATTGCGATAGAAGAGAAGTTTGCAAAGCCACAGATTGCAAATGTTAAGATCATATTTGTTTTATCAGAGAAGTCTGCCATGTGTGGACCTAAGTTTGCATATGCAACGAATTCGTTGATTGCAAGCTTTTGTCCGATAAAGCTTGCTGCTTGTACAGCTTCGTTTGGTGAAACACCGATTAAGATAGCAAATGGAGATAGAATATATCCAAAGATTAAATCAAGGCTAAGTTTAATATGGAACCAAGATCCAACCCATCCTAATAGGCCGTTTAATACAGCGATTAATGCGATGAACGCCATTAACATTGCTGCAACGTTAATAACAAGTTGCATTCCTTCAGAAGCTCCGCGTGCTGCTGCATCGATAACGTTAGCATCTTCACGCTCTGTAGAAAGTTTTACATTGTTATCCGGTTTTTCTGTTTCTGGCATAATTAGTTTTGCAATTAATAGGCTTGATGGTGCTGCCATAATTGCTGCTGCTAATAAGTGCTCTAGCGGAATTCCCATTGCTGCATAACCAACAAGAACTGACCCAGCAACAGCTGTCATACCGCTTACCATAATCGTGAAGAATTCACTGTTGGTTAGACGTGCTAAGTACGGTTTAATTAAAATTGGTGCTTCTGTTTGTCCTAAGAAAACAGTTGTTACTGCATTTAAACTTTCTGCTTTAGAAGTGCCAAGAAGTTTGCTTAATGCACCACCAACGATACTAACGAACCATTGCATAATACCTAAATAATATAAAATTGCTACTAATGAACTAATAAATACAATTGGAAGTAGTGCTTGAATGACAAAAATGAATCCCCAAGGACCATCTTTATCTAATAAGTTACCAGCGACGAATTTAATTCCCTCATAAGAAAAATTGATTAAGCCTTGAACGCCGTCAGAAGCAACTTTTAAGCCAGCTTTTCCGGCATCCCATCGTAACACGATGAAAGAAAACGTAATTTGTAATGCTAGCGCGATTAAAATTGTGCGCCAATTAATAGCTTTGCGGTTGGAAGATAGTAAAAAAGCAACTGCTAAAATTCCAATCACGCCGCCAATTCCCCATAAAACATTCATGTAGTGTAAATCTCCTCTCTCATAGTAAAAAAGTATATATAACAGATGTCTATACTCTACGAAAATAGCATCTTAAGTAACTTATCACACCGGACATCAGAGGTCAAACGTCTATTGAAAAATTTTAATAGAAAGAAAATTCCTTAAGAAAACACATATCAATCTTATGGAGGTGAAATAGGTTATGCTTTTTAGGGGGATATATTCATTATTATAACGTTATGAGCTGTTTTTATAGAATATAGTGTATGAAATAAGAGGAGAGAAACATATTTGTAGAAATACGAATTAAAAAAATGATAAAGACTTTTCTTTTATAGGTAGGGAGAGAGCGTCCGGCCATGGATAGAAGCGGCCAGGGCCTTTTTTCGCCTCGTGCCGAATTGAAAACAAAAGGAGAAAAAGAGAGCAGGTCACCTTTTGTTCTTCGTAGCAGCGACTTATATGCAAAAAATCAAAAGGATTTATCCCGCATTAACGGGCAGTAATATTCCCACCTCAAAATGCGGTGAAAGCAAAGAGGTTAGGTGGGAGATCAACTGCCCGTAAAACCCCCACTGATTAAAGTTTCACTTTATATAAAAAGAGCCTTCTAGTAATCTAGAAGACTCTGAAACTATGACTTAAGGTGCTTTTGTATATCCTAAGAAGTGGCTGCTCCAGTAAGAGTTATTCATTGAAACAATTTTAACTCCGTTGTCACCAGCTTGAATAAATGATCCGCCACCAAGGTAGATACCCATGTGAGAAGGACCTGGCTTATAAGTGTTTTGGAAATAGATTAAATCGCCTGGTTGTGGATTTGAAGTTTTTGGTAGACTGCTCCAATATCCTGCTACAGTTTGACGGCTAACGTTGTGACCGAATTTGTTAAATACGTGGAAAATGTAACCACTGCAGTCAACGCCATTAGCAGAAGTGCCACCCCATACATATGGTACGCCTTGCATTGATTTTGCATATGCAAGAATAGATGATGTATCACCACTTGTGTTGCCTGCGTTGTTATTATTATTTTGGTTGTTGTTATTGTTACTGTTGTTAGGTTTATTGTCTACAGCGCCACCGACTGGTGTTTTAGATAGGAAACGAGTTCCTACATAGCCAGTGCGACCGTTGTAGTTAATTTTACTCCATCCATAATGTTCAGAAATAACTTGTACTTTTTGACCTTGTGGAAGAGCACCGATTACGCTGTAATTTGTACCTTCGCCGCTACGTACATTTAATGCGGCCGCATTAATGTAGTATTCACCAACAGAGGTTTGTGGTTGCTCAGGCTGGTTTGGTTGTTCCGGTGTCGTTGTGCCACCTTTAACAAATTTCACAAATTCGCTGCTTACATAGCCAGTTTTACCGTGATGATTAATTTTGTACCAACCATTTTCTACACCAATTACGTTTAATGTTTGACCGTTTAATACGCCGCCAAGTACACCGTGGTATGTAGCTGGGCCTGTACGAACACGTAATGATGTTGTATTAACAACATAAGTACCGCCAGTTTGAACAGTTACGTTGTTATTGATTTCTTGTTGTTGATCATTACCTTGGACAACATCGTTACTAGAACCACCTTTTGTTACGTAGTCCTTGCTAAGGTAAGCAGTTTGTCCAGCATAGTTAATTTTGAACCAATCTTGAACTTCGCCAACAACTTGTACAACTTGTCCTTTATGAATAGATCCTAAAACTGTATGAGAAGTGCTAGGGCCTGTACGGACGCGAAGAGAAGATACATTTACTGTATAGTTTCCGCTTGCTGCTTGAACATTGTTGTTATTTGAAGAACCAGCATTTGAAGAAATGCCAGATACGAATTGTCCACTAACATAACCAGTTTTGCCGTTATGGTTAATTTTAACCCATCCGTTTTCTATGCTAATAACTTGCAATGTTTGTCCTTCATATACACGTCCCATAATGGAACTAGAAGCATTTGGGCTTGTGCGAACACGCAATACATCAGCAGTAACTTTGTTTTTGCCACCTGTGCTTACGTTTGGTGTTGCACCATTTTTTGATACGAATTGTCCACTAACGTAACCAGTTTTACCATTATGGTTAATTTTAACCCAACCGTTTTCTTCACCGATTACGTTTAATTTTTGACCCTCATATACGCGAGAGATGATGTCGTGAGAAGTGCTAGCTCCTGAACGAACGTGTAATACGTCAGCAGTAACTGTGTAGTTTGAATTGTTTTGTGGTGCAGCTTGAACAGTTTGTGTAGCAGGCTTTTGTGTATTTTCAGGGGCAGCTTGAACGCTATCTAATGTCGGGGCTGCTCCTCCTGCTACAGACACTGCCGCAAGACCGGCAAGATATTTTTTCATGTTTTGTCGATTCCTTTCTGTCTGTAATATAGTAATGAAATATTTACCAACTGTTAAAAATTCTAAAAGGCATGTCGATTACTGTCAAGGCTTATGCGGTAATCTGAATATGTCAAAAATATTACGAAAAAAAAATCAGGGTGCATGCTCCACCTTGATTTTGAACGAAAATACATACATTATTTTATTGTGAAATTTAAAATGTTCGTGTTTAAGGTAATGAGATATTAGAAGTTGAAAAACTTTGGACAAATGTTTTTTGTAGTAGTTTGGTGATTGGCCCAACTTGCCCATTTTGGATGGCAGTTCCATCAAGATGTGTCATAGGCAGCACTTCTACAGTTGTTCCTGTAAAAAAGCACTCGTCAGCATTATAGACATCACGAATACTGAATAATTCTTCTTGAACAGGAATCTGTAGTTTATGGGCTAAGGAAAGAATATATTGACGAATAATCCCATTTAGGATTAGGTGATTAGCAGGGTGGGTATAAAGGATCCCGTTTTTTACAAGAAAAAAGTTCGAGTGACTACCCTCTGTAACTATTCCGTTACGAACGAGAAGGGCTTCTTTACATCCTTTGCGTTCTGCTTTTGTGGCAGCCAATACATTTGGCAATAGATTTAAGGATTTAATATCACAGCGGAGCCAACGTGTATCAGGTTCTGATATGGCACGTATTCCGTATTCAATCCATAAAGCGGGTCGTTCTTTTTTTGAGATATAAGCATAAATCGTTGGGGTTACATCAAAAGAGAATGTGTGCGCACGATGCTGTACTCCTCGAGAAACTTGCAGGTAGATGGTACCATCTTCTTGGAAGTTATTATTTTCGAGTAATTTGTAAAGTAGTGTAATGAGTTCTGCTTTAGAGAAAGCGAGTGTTAGTTCTATTTCATCCATTGAACGGTATAACCGAGTTAAATGTGGATCTAATAAGTGGATGTTTCCTTTATAAATACGAATTACTTCATAGACACCATCTCCAAATTGTAAACCACGTTCTTCTAATTGTATGTACGGTTGTTTGTTATTTGTATCAATAATTGTGTCATTCCATAATACAAATCTTTCGTATGCCATTTTACTTCCCATCCTTTCTTAATTGTTTAAATGATGAGTGGTGAGAGCCCGTATGGAAACGCCAATTTATTGTATTGCGCATATACAAATTCGCAAATGAGAAATGAGAATCCTGCTTTTTAGAAATAAAAAAAGCAACATTCATATAGAACGTTGCTTGCAACAATGTTGCATAAGAGGGTAGCTTGTTTCATAGGGATATTGTCTTGGTATAGCTTAGAAAGGTGACCAGTAAACCAAACGGCTTTACTAAGACAATGGATGTTACTTCCCGGTAACATCAGGGAAATTGTTACACAAATGATACTATTATTCCCCATGAGGAATGAACAGAACACTGTTTACAAATTCTATTATAGAGATGTTTCATGAATTTCATGTAAATATTTGGTGAAGATTGTGTAATTTTATCATACTAATGTAGAGAAAAAGACGCTGAGATTACTCAGCGCCTTTTTTGTCTTCTTTAATAATTGTTTTTACTTCGCCCGTTTTAATTTTGTTGCTTTCAGAGAAGCGAAGTAAGTCTCCCTCAATGAGTTTATCAGACATGTGCAGTTCATTTTGCGCACGATCAATCATCGCTTGAGCTTCTTCTTTCGGTACTTCTACAATTTCGCCTGTTTCGCGGTTATAGAATGTACTGTTTGTATATATATATTGTTCTGTTATAAAACTTCCATCACGAAGAACAACGAATGATTTATAATCTGGTGAGAATACATCATGACCGAAGCTAATGTCATTGCTTGAATCAACACCAAGTAAGTTTAGAATTGTTGGTTTAATATCAATTTCACCTGTTGGTTTTGAAATTGTTTTACCTTCTTTTTGACCTGGAACGTGAATGAACATTGGTGTACGTTGTAAGTTCATATGATCAAATGTTGTAATTTCTTCTTTTCCTAAGAATTGTGCCATCGCACGGTTATGGTTTTCAGAAATACCATAGTGGTCACCGTAGAATACGATAACCGAGTTATCATAAATACCTTCTGCTTTTAGACGTTCAATAAAGTTTTTCAGTGCTTCGTCTAAGTAACGAGCTGTTACCATGTAACGGTCAAATACACCATCACCAGAGTTGTAAGGCTCGATTAATTTTGTACCGTCATCATAAGTAAATGGATAGTGGTTGGTTAAACTAAGGAAGCGAGTATAGAATGGCTTCTTCACTTGTTTTAACATATCCACGGATTGATTAAAGTACTCAATATCTTTTAATCCCCAGTTTAACTTTGTTTCTGGTGTGATTTTGTAGTCAAGTTCGTTATAGTAACGATCGTAACCAAGTGCAGGATACATGATGTTACGGTTCCAGAATGTTGCGTTGTTCGCGTGGAATACAGCTGTGTAATACCCTTGCTGACGCAGGATTTCTGGTGTTGCAGTATATTCGTTATTACCATGTGTAAAGAATACAGCACCTCGGTCTAACGGATATAGTGATGTATCTACTAAGAATTCAGCATCCGATGTTTTTCCTTGTCCAGTTTGGTGGAAGAAGTTATCGAAGTAATAGCTTTCTTTTGCAAATTGGTTTAAGAATGGTGTAACTTCTTGACCATTTACTGTCGCACCAATTAAGAATGTTTGCAAGGATTCAAGAGAAACGACGATTACGTTTTTCCCTTTCGCAACGCCAAACATATTTGGATCTGGTTTCTCTTTGAGTGTCTTCACATAGTTTTCTGTTTCTTGTAATTTGCTACCATCAGCAAATGCTTTTTGTGAACTTGATTTTGCTTGTAAGCCAAGATCATATAATTGGTGAGTATATAAACCTAAGTTTTTTACGAGCATAACACGGTCAAATGAACGCGTTAATAGTTCCGGACGCTCAGTTTCTGCAAGACCTAAGTTTGCGAAGAAAATAGCAACCGTTGATACGAAGTATAAAGAACGCATTGGACGTGACACACGCTCCGTTTTTGCAAAGTCTTTCTTCTTTTTTAATAAAACGAAGAAAAGAATAATATCAGCAAATGCAACAATGATTTTGTAGTTGAGTAGTTCTTTTACACTAGAACCTAGCTGTCCAAAGTTGGACGTTTGCCCAAGTACCGGTAAAGTAACGAAATCATTGTAGAATCCGTAGAACATTACGTTACCAACAAGAACGATTGTTAAAACAAAATCAATTCCAAGTGCTATATAATTACGTTTTTTCCCTTTTGCGAATAATGCAAGACCCACAAGCAGTAATGATGTTGCCAATGGACTAATAAATAAGATAAATTCTTGCATGAAAGATTCAAGTTTCAAATCAAAGCTCGTACGCGTTATGATGTAAGTTTTTAGCCATAAGGCCAAAGCGACGAACAAAGTAAAACGCACACTATGAAATTGCGATTTTAAAGATTCCTTCATCCATTTCCACCCTTTCTCTATCAGGCTTGGTCGATTTTTGAGAGAAAAATGCTAAAATAAAAAATACATAGTTTTCTTGGCCATGAGCAGGGTTTTCTATATCACCCATATACGACTTTAACTATGCATACCCTTTTGGTTTCCTGCCATTTCTTTTGTTGATCCATAAGCATAACGTCATTTCTGTATTATACAACAAAATTCAATTCTTAGAAACACTATAACATTTTACAGTTTTTGTATTTTCGTTGTTACTACCAGAGAAAACTTTAACATTGGTTTATATGCTCGTCAACTAGAAAATATAACAAAGATAAAAGAGAATGTTAAGAGAAATAGAACATTTTATATTGAGAAATATTGATAGAAAATATATAAACCCTTTCTTTTTAGATGGGAGAGAGTGTCCGACTAAGCATAGAAGCTCGCCCCATGATGAGTTTAAAACAAAGGGAGGAGAAGAGAGCAGGTCCATTTTTGTATGCAAAGCAACTTATAAGTGAAAGAACAAAAAGGAGTTGTCTAGCAAAATTTCAATTGGTGATGGGAGTTTTAATATATAACCCCCCCTCTTTTTAGGTGGGAGAGAGCGTCCGCCTGAGTATAGAAGCTCGCCCCATGATGAGTTTAAAACAAAGGGAGGAGAAGAGAGTAGGTCTTCTTTTGTTCCCGAAGTCGTGATTTATATGTGAAAAATCTTAATATAAGTAGAGTAAATAGCGGGAAATGATTACGAACACTTGTTCTTTCTTGTGTTGTCTGTTACAATAAGTTTTTATCGATCGGTTATGTGTATATTTGATGAGCTTTTTATTGACTAATGGGGCTAGTTTTTTCTTTTTGAAGGCACATCTACTTTTTGCGTATAATGAAAAAAACAAAATATGGGGGCTCTTTATATGGAACGAAAATTTTCAGTTGAAGCGTTTTGGAATAAAGTGAAACATGTAGCGAAACAAGCGGGACAATCGGTTATTTATGCAAGTTTATTGCTGTTTTACGTTATGCAAAGACCGGATGTTCCAAAACGAGTAAAGGCAACCATTATCGGAGCGCTTGCTTACTTTATTGCGCCAATTGATGCGATTCCGGATTTTATAGCTGGAATTGGTTATACGGATGATTTAGGGGCATTAACAGCTGCACTTTTGCAAGCATCCATGTATGTAAATGAAGATGTAAAAGAAAAAGCGCAGATGAAATTAGCGGATTGGTTTGGTTCGGATATAGACACATCGTTTATCGATCAAAAATTAGATCAATAGGTGAGAACTGTCATGTGCTGGCAGGGCAAACATAAGCGAGGAAGTGTACTATGCCATCAGGAAAAACACATACGAAAATAAACTTACTTTCTCTTCCGATTGTTTTATTTATGCTTGTTTCGTATGGACTAACAAATTTTGATTTTTTACTTACTTTTGCGATAGGATTTTTAATCGGCACGTTTTTCTTAACACCAGATTTGGATATTCATAGTAACGCCTATAATAAATGGGGATTACTTCGTATTTTTTGGTATCCGTATCAATGTGTGATGCCGCATCGTTCTTTTTTAACGCATACGCTTGTAATCGGTGATCTCATTCGTATATTGTATATGCTTCTTGTCTTTTCTCCATTCCTATACATAGTAAATAAAATGGTACTAGACGGAAGGTTGCTTGAGATTGCAAAGGAACATGATGTTGCTTTAACGACATTTGTAATTGGAGTTATCACTGCGAGTGCACTCCATATTATAGCGGATCGATTGAATACGCGCCGGAAAAAGCTTATGAGAAAAAAGAAGAAAAGAAGAAGAAGGTAGGGCACTTGCGAATTGCGAGTGCTTTTTCTTTTTTAGTTGTGCTGAACGAGGCATAAGGCTTTTAATCAAACGTTTGTTTAAAGTGAAATACGCCAGAGTGATAGTCTTTTCTTTTGTTAATCAAACGTTTGTTTAAAATAATGAGGGAAGAATGAAACTTACTTTTTTCCTATTTATAGAAAGTGCAATTAAACGAAAAAACGGGAAAAATAATCAGAAAAATCTTTTTAAAATAAAAATGATATGGTAAAGTATAAATACAATAATTGAAAACGTTTTCTTAAACGTTTTTTATTTTAGACTTAAAGGTATGATGACCGGATAGTCTATTGATAGGATTATAAGAATTTTAAAACAGGGGATTACAGAAAGGGAGAGGACAATGGGCACATGGACACAAGTTTACGATCCGTTCGGTAACATTTGGATTTCCGCAGCGGTCGCACTTATTCCAATTATCTTTTTTTTCTTGGCTTTAGCAGTGTTTCGTATGAAGGGGTATGTGGCAGGATTTATTACAGTTGTATTAACAGTTTTAGTCGCACTATTTGCGTATAAAATGCCGTTTACAATGGCGATGGCAGCAACCGGATATGGCTTCTTATATGGGTTATGGCCAATTGCATGGATTATTGTAATGTCGGTATTTTTATATAAAATTTCTGTTAAAACAGGGCAATTTGATGTGATACGTGCATCGGTATTATCGATTACGAATGACCATCGATTACTCGTTATTTTAATTGGTTTTTCATTTGGCGCATTTTTGGAAGGAGCAGCTGGATTTGGTGCACCGGTAGCAATTACAGCAGCGCTTCTTGCTGGTCTTGGTTTAAATCCGTTATACGCAGCTGGACTTTGTTTAATTGCAAATACAGCGCCGGTAGCATTCGGAGCAATGGGGATTCCGATTACAGTTGCAGGGCAAGTAACGGGTATTGATGCTCATAAAATCGGACAAATGGCAGGACACCAATTACCGTTCCTATCATTATTTGTTCCATTCTTTATCGTATTTTTAATGGATGGCTTTAAAGGTATAAAACAAACATGGCCTGCACTATTTGTAGCAGGTGGTTCATTTGCAATTACACAGTTTATTACAGCGACGTTTTTAGGACCGGAACTTCCGGATATTACATCAGCGCTTGTCAGCTTAGTATGTTTAGCGTTATTCCTAAAAGTATGGCAGCCGAAAGAAATTTATCAATCTAATCAGGCGAACGCTGAAGTGGCAGCGACAACAACAGCTTCATCCATGCCGAAATTAACAGCTGGAAAAGTTGTGAAGGCTTGGTCACCGTTTATTATTTTGACAGTTATGGTTGTAGTTTGGAGTCAAGGATTCTTCAAAGCTCTATTTGCTCCAGGCGGGGCTTTAGAAAGTCTTGTCTTTAAGTTTGAAATTCCAGGTCTGCACAATTTAGTCATGAAGGCAGAACCAATTGTAAATAAGCCAACACCTTATGAGGCCGTATTGAAGTTTGATATTTTATCAGCAACTGGAACAGCAATTTTAATTGCTTGTATTATTTCTATCATTATTTTAAAAATGAGTGCAAAACAAGCTGTAGAAACATTTGCAGAAACTTTACAAGAATTAAAAATGCCAATTCTATCTATCGGTTTCGTATTAGGATTCGCATTCATCGCAAACTATTCTGGTTTATCGTCAACACTCGCGTTAGCATTAGCAGGAACAGGTGGATTATTCCCGTTCTTCTCACCATTCCTTGGCTGGATCGGCGTATTCTTAACAGGATCAGATACATCGGCAAACGCATTATTCTCCAACTTGCAAGCTATTACAGCACAGCAAGTTGGCGTCTCAGAAGTATTGCTTGTTGCTGCCAATACAACAGGTGGTGTAACGGGTAAAATGATTTCTCCGCAATCGATTGCAATTGCGTGTGCGGCAGTAGGTCTAGCTGGAAAAGAATCTGACTTATTCCGCTTCACATTAAAACATAGTTTATTCTTCGTAACCATTGTTGGGATTATGACATATGTACAAGCTTACTATTTAACGTGGATGATACCTTAAGTTTTTAGATGGGTATAAGCCGTCAACTTAACACAAACAAGCCAGGTGCTGAAAGTACCTGGCTTGTTTGTGCCTAAAATGATACATACCCTTAACCCGATGGTTACCCACGGCATGAAAGACTATTCATCCTCGAATAAATACCCTCCCAAGTTTATTAATCCCTCTATAAATAAGTATGCTGTTTGTGTTTTTTGATTGTTTTTTGCTATAAATTTAATAAAAGACAGCCTCACATTAGCTGCCTTTCGTTCTAAAAATTTATGTAATATAAATAAAGCAATTAAGCATTTATTTTATTTAAAATTGAAACTTTATTAGTAGTAAATAATATATAATTTTGTTTTATAGTTTTAATTAAGATACGATCAGTTGTACCATATGCTGTTCCTATTCGAATTGCATCAGCTTTTTCCACACCAGCATAAGTATCATCTTCAGTAATTTCGATGATTTCATCTAATGGAATACTAATTTTTGCTAATTGCCATTTAATAATTAATTCCTCTGTTGTCTTTATAACATCGATACCTAGCATATTACCAAGATCTACCTATCCTGTTATCTGGATATAATTATATATCTTAATTGGATATCTATGTTTAAAAATAATAAATTATTTTTATCATTTTTGAAAGTAAACTTCTAAATAAACGTTTACATTGATGAAAATATTATTTTAGCTGAACATGGATAAGTTTTGACACCCACCTCAAAATTCAGTGGAAACAAAGAAGTTAGGTGGGAGATGAACTGTCTGTAAAAGCCCGATTGGTCGGGCTAATAATCAGTGGGGGGATGAAGAAAACCCCACTAATTAAGGTTCACTTTATCAGCGGTTCGATAAGGAGTATCGACTAGCAGATAAAAAACGACATGTAAAAATTGTACTTCATGCCTTTGCATTTTTCTGATTATCGTGTATGATGGGAAAGTATTGAAAATTAAATCAGTGATAAACTAGGGGTGCCCAAGAGAAGCGTGGGCTGAGAGAGAAGTACGAGAACTTCTTAACCCTCTGGACCTGATCTGGCTCGTACCAGCGTAGGGAAGTTAACGGCTTTACATAACTATGTCTTTATGAGCCAGGTCCTTGTTTTACTATGGACCTGGCTCTTTTTATTTTGGCATACGCTGGTCACTAGTTCTTGTCCTTTTCACAAGTAAAGCGAAAGCGGCTCGGTCAGAATGGGAGGGGATGGAGCTTCAGCTGAAGAGGCGAAGCCACCGACCATTCTAGCTGCTGAAGCGGGAATCGAATTGCCCAGAAGGTGGCCCAAGATTCTGAGCAAGTTCGATGTGCCTGAAATGATAAAGGGGAGGAAACACAAATTATGAAGCAATCTGTTTCAGCTGAGCAAATTGAATTGAAGTCGAGTTTACCAGGAAGTCAGAAAGTCTATGTTGATGGCCCGCGTGAAGGTATGAAAGTACCAATGCGTGAGATTGAGCAAAGTGATACAAACGGTGTACCAAATCCGCCGATTCGCGTGTATGATACAAGTGGTCCGTACACAGACCCTGGGTACAAAGTAGAGCTGGAAAAAGGCATTCCAACACCTCGCCGTGCTTGGATTGTTGACCGTGGAGATGTAGAAGAGTATGAAGGACGTGAAATTAAACCGGAAGATGATGGCGTGAAGGCTGCTTCTCAGCATACACCTGTGTTCCCGCAGATGGATCGTAAACCACTTCGTGCAAAAAAGGGCGCAAATGTAACGCAAATGCACTATGCACGTAACGGTATCATTACATCTGAGATGGAATATGTTGCGATTCGTGAAGGTGTAGAGCCTGAGTTTGTTCGTAAAGAAATCGCAGAAGGACGTGCGATTTTACCAGCAAACATTAACCACCCAGAAGCAGAACCGATGATTATCGGACGCAATTTCCACGTGAAAGTAAATGCGAATATCGGTAACTCTGCAGTTTCTTCTTCTATCGCGGAAGAAGTAGAGAAGATGACATGGGCAACGCGCTGGGGTGCAGATACAATTATGGACCTATCAACAGGGAAAAATATTCATACAACTCGTGAATGGATTATTCGTAATGCTCCTGTACCAGTTGGAACAGTGCCGATTTACCAAGCGCTAGAAAAAGTAAATGGTATTGCTGAAGATTTAACTTGGGAAGTATACCGTGACACGTTAATTGAACAAGCGGAGCAAGGTGTGGATTACTTTACAATTCATGCAGGTGTACTACTTCGTTACATTCCAATTACAGCAAAACGTACGACAGGAATTGTTTCGCGCGGTGGTTCTATTATGGCGCAGTGGTGTTTATTCCATCATAAAGAAAACTTCTTATACACTCACTTTGAAGAAATTTGTGAAATTATGAAACAGTATGATGTTTCCTTCTCTCTTGGAGATGGATTACGTCCAGGTTCGATTGCGGATGCGAATGATGAAGCGCAATTCTCTGAGCTTGAAACGCTTGGTGAGTTAACAAAAATTGCTTGGAAGCATGATGTTCAAGTTATGATTGAAGGACCAGGGCATGTACCAATGCATTTAATTAAAGAAAATATGGATAAAGAACTTGATATTTGCCAAGGCGCACCATTTTATACACTTGGACCTTTAACAACGGATATTGCACCAGGTTATGATCATATTACATCGGCGATTGGTGCAGCGATGATTGGCTGGTTTGGTACAGCGATGCTTTGTTATGTCACACCGAAAGAGCATTTAGGCTTACCGAACAAAGATGACGTTCGTGAAGGGGTTATTACGTATAAAATTGCGGCGCATGCGGCTGATCTTGCGAAAGGACACAAAACAGCGCAGCAGCGTGATGATGCTCTTTCAAAAGCGCGTTTTGAATTCCGCTGGCGCGATCAATTTAACTTATCATTAGATCCTGAACGGGCAATGGATTTCCACGATGAAACATTACCAGCAGAAGGAGCAAAAACAGCTCATTTCTGTTCCATGTGTGGTCCGAAGTTCTGTAGTATGAGAATTTCACATGACATTCGTGAATATGCAAAAGAAAATGATTTAGAAACAACAGAAGCAATTGAAAAAGGCATGAAAGAGAAATCAGAAGAATTTAAAGAAGCTGGTAGTCACTTATATCAATAATTGGATTTGAGATGGGGTACGAATGCCCACAAATAGTGGGAGATATGTACGGCTTCCGAACACCTTTTAACTTGATTGATCACGTGTATCTAATTTAAATATAGAAGAAGCCTCCTTTGCTAAGACGGTAGCAAAGGAGGCTATTGTTTTTTAGAGGGAGAAGAAAAGTTGTACCCAGTAGAATAAGAGGAATAATGTTACGATTGTTGAGAGCGGAATGACGATAAGGGATACGCTTAAATAATCTTTCCACTTCACTTTAATTTTATTTTGTTTTAGGATGTACATCCAAATGAGGGAAGCAAGTGTACCGATTGGTAATAATAACGATCCCATGTCACTACCGATAATATTTGCAAGATAAATTGTTTTTAGAGTAACTGGATCGAGTCCCATCTCGGTTAATGTAATGGTACCAATCATTAATGCGGGGTGATTATTAAAGACGTTGGAGAGAAGTGAAACCAATCCACCCATTGTAAAGCTTGCGTATAGTAGATGTTGGTTAACAATCGGTTCGAGCCACGTTACAAGAAACGTTGTTAATCCTGCATTGTGAAGCCCGTAAATAATAACATACATGGAGAATGCGAAGATCAAAATGTGCCACGGTGTCTTTTTTAAGATATCGACAGGGTTTGTACGTAAATAGTACCATCTCCATATAAGGAGAATGAGTGAACCGAGTACAGCTACAATTTCAATTGGTATGGATAGGAAGGAAGCGACGAAGAGAAGACAGCGCATAAGAAATACGAAAAGTAATACCTTTAACATAAATTTTGTCCGTTTTTGTTTTGTATCAACGGAATTTTTTCCTTTTAGAGGATGGAAATTTTTTGTGAAGAAGATTTCTTCAATATCATAAGAGGAAACTGGTAATTTTTTAGGTAGTTTTCTTTTTAAAACAGTGTACATGAGCCATGACATAAATAGTAGTCCTAGTGTTGCAGGTACGAACATCATTGCAGTGTGCATATAAAGTGTCATGTGTACGATATTTAATGCGATTAAGTTTACGATATTACTTACACCAATTGGTGCACTTGAAGCAGTAGCAATTAAAGCACCACTTAGTAAATACGGAATTTGTTGGTGTGGTTTTAATTGAAGGTTTTTGAGAAGTAAAATTAAAATTGGAGTTGTAATTAAGATGCTGCCATCGTTGTTAAATAAAAGAGTCATGAGGAAGCATAGTAATTGAATGTACCAGTATAAACGGTGACCAGAACCTTTTGCTAGATTTGCCAGTTTTGCAGCCGCCCAATGGAAGAAGCCGAAGCTTTCTAATATAACGGCCATAACGATAGTTGCTAAGATAGTTATGGAGGCGCCTCCTATTTTACTAATAATATCCATAACATCCGGTTTTGATACAAGTCCTGTAAGGAGAATGATACCAGCGCCAATTGCAGCGGGCCATGCTTCATTCAATCCCCGTGGTCGCCAAAAGATAACGACCATGGTTAAGAAGAAGACGATGATAGTAATCAATATTTCAGTACTCATTGTTAGCCTACCTTTCTTTTTTACCTGAGCAAATAGATTTGAGCTTGTCTCAAGTGTATACAGCATTATATTCAAAAAAAAATAAGAAGAACTAGGCATGTACCTGAATCTAGTGAATATGTATATTTGATGTTAAAAGGCAAATATAGATATGAGAGAGATAACTAGTGCTTTTTGATAGAGAGAAGAACCTAGATAAATAAAAATTGAAAACATGATATAAAACCTTTTTTGGGGTGGGAGAGAGCGGCCGCCCGAGTGGGAATCTTCTTTTGTTTTCATAGCCGCGACTTAGTATGAAGGAAAAACAAAATGGATATATATGGTATTTTTGTTTGTAAAGATGTAGAAATTATTTAGGGAGTCATTATTATAAAGAGAAGCTACTCTAGACATTTTAGTAAATGTTTGGAGTAGCTTCTCTTTAAATCGTTATTTTTCTTTGAGGAACGTTCGATCCTTTAAGAATAAATTCCAGAAGAAGATAAAGCCTGGAAGCAAGATTGCGATGCCGATTGCATAGAGGATGAGCAGCGCATAGAATGTTTCTTTCGTTGTAAAGCTTGTAAATACAGTAACGTCCGGATAAATGATATACGGTAAATGCGCGACGCCGTAAGCGTAGCTAGCAAAGGCATATTGTGCAACAACTGCTAAAACAGCGATGCGAGGCCAGCCGAGTGAACCGTATTTTTTATTTGTCCACCAAAGGGAAGAATACCCGATTACAAATAAAAGAATGGAGACTGTGAACCATGGAAACTGCTTAATTAATCCTTGCATGAGCCACTGTGTTTCTGGTTCCATAACAACAAGGGCGATAATGGCTGTAACGAGCGTCGCCGGACCAAGTACGATGGCGTTTCGTCTGTAGAGTCGATACGTATCCTCTGAGCGCTGCTCTCTTGCAAAGTCAGCTAGAAAAAGAGAGGATAGGAACAACTCTGAAGTTAACCCAAATAACATATACCAATAGATTACAGGGCTTGATAGAAGTTTCCCGTATAATAGCACTTCTTTTCCACTAGAGGTCGTAATATAAGCACCTTCTGTTACTGGCAAAACTGTAATTAATAAGGCTGGAATTAAGAGCCCTGTAATACCAGAAATAAAGCGCAAGATATGCTCATACTTCGGTACGGAATATGCAAAAACCATGAATGTGCTACGAATGGCAACGAGAACTAAAATTAATGTCACCGGTACAAACATCACTGTTGCGAGTGTAAAAGCTGCTTTCGGAAAGAAGCCAAGAAATGCGACAACGACAAAGACGAGAAATGTATTCGTTACTTCCCATGTGGGCGATAAATAACGATTAGCAAGCTTTCCAGCTAGCGTCGGGTGCTTCGCGTATACCATGCCCCAAAATCCGGCCCCAAAATCAATGGAACCTAAAATGCTGTATACGAAGATAATGGCCCATAAGATGATAATCGCAATACTTGCCTCATGCACGAGGATCTCCTCCTTGCTGCCCTAGATCATTTTTTAATGGATGTCTTCTAAAGAAAGTTCGTAGTACAAAAATCGTTAAAGCGCCAAGACCGATATACAAAATGATGAATAAAATAAATAAAGGCCCGACGAAATCAGCGCGCGTAGCAGCATCCATTGTGCGCTGCATCCCATAAATCGTCCAAGGTTGACGACCGCTACAACTGAAAACCCATCCGAATTCAATGCCGAGCATCATAATCGGTCCGCACGCAGCAGTGGCCCATAGAAGCCATTTTGGTAATTCTGCCCCTTTTTTTCGATAGATAAAGTACCAATATACAAGAGCGATTGCTGCTACAGCAAAAGTGAATGCAGCTGTACCAACCATTAAATTAAAGAACGTATGGGTATAAAATGGCGGCCACGTTTCTTGTGGAAATTCATTTAACCCCTTTACAACGGTATTAGGATTAAATCCAACTAACATGCTTAGCATATTTGGGATTTCGAGGGCGTAGTTCAGTTTAAGAGTTTCAGGATCGACAACTCCGCCAAGGGACAAAGGAGCATGTGATGTCGTTTCAAATAAAGCTTCTGCAGATGCTAATTTTTCCGGAGAATGTTCATGCAAAGCAATTGCTGATTCATGTCCAGAAAGCCACATCGTAGCACCTGTAATAAACGTGACAACGAGGCCTAAAAATAGTCCTTTTTTATGATAAGCAATTTCCCGTGGACTTATATTTCGTTTTAATAATTTAAATCCAGCGATAGAAGCAATGACTGCTGCACCTGTTGCATAAGCCGTAATGACAACGTGAAGGGAGCTTGTGAAAAAGCTTGGATTAAAGAATGCTTTCCACGGGTCAACGTTAAAAACAGAGCCATCAGGATTCATAGAAAAGCCTGCCGGTGTATTCATCCATGTGTTTGCTGAGGTAATTAATACGGCAGATGCAGTGGCACCAAGCATGACAAAAAAGAGTGAGATTAATCTCATAAATGGTGGTAATTTATCTGCTGCATATACATAAATGGACATAAATAAAGCTTCTAAGAAGAAGGCGAAAATCTCAATCTGAAATGGAACAGAAATCACTTGACCGACAATTTTGGCGAATCCGGGCCAAAGAAGTGAAATTTGTACACCGACGATTGTTCCAGTAGGAATTGCGACACCAAGAAGGATGGCGAAAGCCTTTGTCCACCTTTTTGCCATAACAGCGTAATCAGAATCCTTTCTCCAGTGATATAATACTTCGCTTATAAAAATCATTAAAGATAGTCCGATTCCAAGTGTTGCAAAAATAATGTGGAATGCTAGTGATGACCCAAAGAAAGCCCGTGACAATGTAACAGTATCCATAATTCTACTCCTCTTCATTTTTGCCATTATTTTCTGATTGGATTGGAAAATTTATTCAAAAAAATGCCAAAAATATATATGTATTTTAAAAAGTGGATATGATATTATAATTTTGAAATCTTCAGAAAAGAAGGATAATAATATTTTATTTGTGTTTTAGAACAAAATCTTTTATAATGCTTACGCGAACGTTAGTTCTGTCTAAGGGGTTTTATTTGTAGAAGGACAAGCTAGAGTTTAACAGAATGTGGAAGTTCACGTAAAACGGAGGGGATGTTTGTATGTATCCTGAAGTCATTAGAAAAATGGCGTTTTCGAAAGAGCATAAAGATTTGTTATTAAAGTTATATAATAAAGAAATTACACGGCGTGAATATGATCACCTTGTGCAATTATTGTATCGCCCTACAAAAGAGGCTAATTAACGTGTGTAAAGGATAGAAAAGTGAGAGACAATCTAAAGGATTGTCTTTTTAATGTTTTCGTATGCTCTACTAAGATTACGGTTAGTCTTATTATAGAGGTGAGAAAAAGTGCGGAAACGTTTGTATATATGGATTGCGTTAACTTTATTTATGGTTTTAGGTGGAATTGTTTTTTGGACTGCACTACAAGGAAATCGAACAGAATATTTTATTATGAGACATATGATGAACGAGAATGGGACGCTCGCAACATATCGCATAGCTGATTCAAAGGTAGGAACGAACGAGGCTACCGGCCGTGAAGCATTATCAGAATCATCAGGGCTATGGCTACAATATACGCTTGATATGGACGATCAATCATTGTTTGATGAACAAGTAAAGGTGATCCAAAATTATTTTATACATCCAGTCCATATTGTGTTATGGAAGATTTCTGAAACAGGAGAAAGACAGGTTGGTACGAATGCTCTCATTGATGATCTCCGCATCATCGAACAGCTATATCGTGCTTATGACATGTATAAAGAAGAGCGGTATAAGCATCTTGCGGATCAAGTGAGTGATGCTGTACTACGTTATAATAAGAAAAAGAAAATCTATGTTGACTATTATGACGCAGATAGGGGGATGCAAAATAACATATTAACGACATCTTACATAAATCCAAGTGCATTCTCTTATATGAAAAAGTACGGAAAAATTTCAGAAACGCAGTATCAGGAAGCTATTCAATTTTTAGCGGATTATCCAAGACGTGGCTGGGCATTCCCGAAAGAATACAAAGAGGATGGTGCATTTACATATGAAGACCGGGTGAATCTCATTGATCAATCGTATGTTGCCTACCATCGTAGTTTAGGCGGAATTTCCTCCGAAGCATATTTAGAGTTTATTAAAAAGGTATTCCGCAAAGATGGAAAGTTATACGGTCGCTATGATTTAGAAACAGGAAAACCAGTAGTAGATTTTGAATCACCAGCAGCATATGGGCTAACGATTTTATATGTATTACAAGTAGGAGATAAAAAATTTGCCCAAGAATTGTATGAGCGCATGAGTGAATTTCGGAATGACAATGTATTCAGCAGGTTTTATGGTGGATATGTGATTGGGAAAGAGAACAACACGCATATTTTTGATAATGTGTTGCCGCTATTAGCTGAGACGGAATTGAAAATGGATAAGAAGTAAAATGAAACTTTAATCAGTGGAGAGCTTTATTCCCCACTGATTATGACCCTTCACCAATCGGGATATTACTGCCGGTTACTGCGGGATAAAAATGTCACTGAAAAGTGGCATTTTTATTTTGGAGATTTTTTAAGTACGTGGTGATGAAATGCTCGAGAAATAGTGAATAACGAATTGACGGAACTTCTGAGCTGTCGATGATAAGTAACAAATATAGCAGTATTAAGTAAGAGTGGAGAATTCCTTCCAATGTCTCATTCTCTCAGAGGGCTTCAGGATGTTATATCTCTAGGAGATTGGTCGCAATTACAAATGCAAATTTTAATTTTATTATGTTATTTAGTTGATGCTGGTGGAATTGCTTGGATTACAAGTCACATACAGCATAAAGAAACTTCTGCAGAGCAGGTTTCTTCCTAAAAAGAAGCTGTCCAAAAAATCTTTTTGGACAGCTTCTTTTACTTTTTACTTCTTAATAATGGCAGTAAAGGCAGGAGCGTTGGCCATTTTAATACAGGCGTGGGAGAAGGTCCTGTAATCCATGTATGGAATGGAATCGTGCTACATATAACCATTGTGATGATAGAGAATGTTGCTGTTAGAAGAAATAGTAATAGACTATATAGAATTGTATTTGCCTGTATTGTAAATAGAGATAGTAATTTCGTAATTAGCTGTAAAAAGAAAAAGTGTGCTAAATAGGCTCCGTACGTGTAGTTTCCGATAAAGCGTAATGTTTTATATAAAGCACCTCGCCGCTGTACAATCATGATAGATAGTACGTATAGTATTAAAATTTCACATACAATGTACAGAAACATGGATGGCTTTAAATAGGTAGATACAGTAAGGTGAATGGAATCTACACCATAAAAGCTAAATAGTTCATAGTTGATGAATAAGAATAGAATAAAAAATAAGATTGTTATAAGTGGTATGTGTTTCATTACAAATAAGCGCCAAGCTTGAAGTGCTACAGCAGCGATTCCTCCTATGACAAAGTAAAATGAATAGAAGAAGAAGGAACGATCTGTATAATGCAAAACAGTTGATTGAGTTAGCACTTCACCGTTAAAAATATAGTGAGAAGAATACCACATTAAGAGAAAATAAATGCTAGCGAAAGCGGCCATGTATCGGTATATATCTTGCTGATTTTGTGTTCTTTTTTTAAACCAATAAAATAAGGTGCATAATAAGGGAAACAGCAAATGGATTTGGAACATCATAATGACATACCAAAGATGAGGCGCAGCTGTTCCGAGCAATAGGCTCTTTATCCCGCTTTGCACTGTAACGACTTGGTTTGTTGTCAATAAGTAAACGACGGACCAGAAGAAGTAAGGAGCAAGTAAGTGTGCTGTTTTTTCATAGATGTATTCTGTATAGACCATTTGTTTTGTGTATTGCCGAATTAAATGGAACCCGACAATGAAGATGAATGCAGGTGCTGAAAATTTTGCGAGATTAAATAGCATTCCCATAATGAGAGATTGTTCTAGTAGAATATGTCCTTGATTCATTGTATATAGTAAGGAACTTTGCAAAACAACAGCAAGGAACGCAATGCTTTGCAAAACTTTAAACTCTGGGGCGCTGTGTGTCATAGTTTCCATCTCCTTTTCCATACATGATTATAGTACGAAGGAGAGGAAAGGGCTATGGAAACTTTGTGAAAGTTATAACAAATTTGTGGGTGTAGCCTGAGTAAAGTGTAGATATAAAACAAACTGATAAAATAAATAAAGAAGCTAGAGTAAATATCTAGCTATTTTTTATTTTAAAAGAATGATAAGAACTATTGTATTACTTTATTTTTAATCCAGTTCTTTCCTTCAACAAGACGAGCTGTCATTACGGCACAAGCGTTATCGCCTGTTACGTTTAACATCGTTGCTGGTGGGTCAATGATTGTACTAATAGCTGCGATAATTGGTAGAGCTTCTGGTGGAAAACCGTATAGAGAAACGATTAACATTTCACCAATCATACCGCCGCCAGGAATAGCACCCATTACTGTTCCAACTAATAGAGAAACAACAAGAGCGATTGCTAATATTTTCAACCTTATCAGGTCTTGTTAATTCTAGTACAACACCTTGTGCTGGCGGGAATACTTTCACAACAATAATCATAAAAATTGCAGCAATAATACTCGTAAATAAGAAAGTCCCAGCCATGCTAGACATAATTTTTCCGAAACGTTTTAATCCATCCATATTGGCAATAGATGAGGCAATGCTAAAGAACACGAGAGGTACGACAATCGTAAAACATTAAGTTTAAGAAAATGTCACCAAGCGGTTTTAAAGCAACTGCATCGGTACCCATGAAATAACCAATGAAACCCACCAATTAGGATGGAAGATAATAAAATAAGTGGAAAGCGATAAGCCTTCATCATATATCTCCTCCTATCTAATGTAAAAAATCATACTGAATTATTATAGTGATTTGTGAGGCAGTTTACTAGGAAAATACAGATAGCTGGAATAGAGTGAAAACGGAGAAATTTTTGTTTTTATGCTCGTCATATGGAAACCAATATAGACATATACATTGGTAACCTAGTAGTGGATATGAAGAGAAATGTGGATAGGATTCCAGCTGATTAAAAGTAAGGAGGGAGTTTAATGAACATTTTACTTTGCTGTGCAGCAGGAATGTCTACTAGTTTGCTTGTAACGAAAATGGAGAAAGCGGCACAGGCAAAAGGGTTAGAAGTGAAAATTTGGGCTGTATCGGGTTCGGAAATACGGAATCATATTGATGAAGCGGATGTGCTCTTGCTTGGACCTCAAGTGCGTTATTTATTACCGAAGATGAAGGAAATGTGTGAAGAAAAAGGGATACCTGTTGATATTATTCACTCTGTACATTATGGGCTTTGTAACGGAGAAGCCGTATTAGAGGCAGCGTTGTCAATGAGAGCATAAGGAGAGTGGAGTAGATGGTCCGGTTTTTAGAGAAATATGTTATGCCAGTAGCAGGGAGAATTGCGCAGCAGCGGCATTTACAAGCAATTCGTGATGGGATTATTTTAACGATGCCTTTCTTAATTATCGGTTCATTTTTTCTTATTATCAGCGCTTTGCCAATACCTGGATATAACGATTTTATGGAAAGTTTATTTGGAGGGAATTGGCAGAAGGCGTTAGGGTATCCAGTTAGCGCAACATTTAATATAATGTCTTTAATGGCTACTTTTGGAATCGCTTACAGACTGGGAGAACAATATAAAGTAGATGCATTAGCAGCAGGAGCATTGTCACTTGTATCCTTTTTACTAGCAACTCCATTTCAAGTGACACATATTATACCTAGTACGAAGGAGAGTGTAGTAGTAGATGGGGCTATACCTGCTGCATTGATGGGGAGTCAAGGGCTATTCGTGGCGATGATTATAGCACTTATATCTACCGAAATTTACAGGTTTATTATCCAGAAGAAGATGATTATTAAAATGCCGGAAACGGTTCCACCAGCTGTAACACGTTCATTTACTGCACTCATTCCAGGTTTTATCGTTGTGACGGTTGTTTGGATTCTGCGCTTAATTTTGGAGCAAACCACTTTTGGTAGTATTCATAATATTGTAGGGCAGCTTCTGCAAGCTCCGCTTAGTGCACTTGGAGCAAGTCTTTTTGGCGCGGTGGCAGCGGTTATTGTTGTTCATGTGCTTTGGGCATGTGGGATTCACGGGGCCGCAATTGTAGGCGGTGTTATGAGCCCGGTTTGGTTATCATTAATGGATCAAAATCGTATTGCTTTTCAGGCAGGGCAAGATGTCCCAAACACGATAACAGCACAATTCTTTGATTTGTGGATCTACACAGGTGGATCTGGTGCAACGCTTGCACTTGTTGTAGCGATGTTATTATTTGCACGGAGTCAGCAATTAAAAAGTTTGGGTCGGCTATCAATCGCACCAGGCATTTTTAATATTAATGAAATGGTCACGTTTGGAATGCCAATTGTACTGAATCCACTTTTGCTCATTCCATTTATACTTGTTCCTGTCGTTATGACATTTGTTTCTTATTTTGCAATGGAATGGGGACTTGTTGCTCGGCCAAGCGGTGCGGCAGTACCATGGACTACACCAATTCTTTTTAGTGGATATTTAGGGTCGGGTGGGGAAATTTCAGGAGTTGTCTTGCAAATTGTTAACTTTATACTTGCATTTTTGATTTATTTACCGTTCTTGAAAATATGGGATAAACAAAAAGTAGCCGAAGAAAAAGGGGGATTAGGCAATTAAGATGGATATATTAGAGACACAAGCCTTTCATCTAATTTTACATGGAGGGAATGCGAGAAGTTGTGCGATGGAAGCCATTGATTATGCAAAGCGCGGAGAATTTCAAGAAGCGGAGGCGAAATTGCAGGAGGCCTTACAAGAACTACAAGAGGCACATCGTTTACAAACGGATTTAATACAGAGGGAAGCTGGGGGGGAAAAGACAGAGATTACACTGCTCATGGTTCATGCGCAAGATCATTTAATGAATGCGATTACGGTGAAGGAATTAGCAAGTGAATTTGTAGAGTTATATAAGAAAATGTTAGCGAAAGAATGAGGCCTTGCGTATGCAAGGTTTTTTTATGTTTGAAAAAGAGTCAGTTATGACGTAAAGAATACCACTTATGTACCAATCTATTTCTTTTTTTGAAATATATGTAACAATAAGGGCGTAAGGGAGGTGGAAGGCAGTGAAAATTCACCTTGAATTAAATCCATCACAAGATGAGATAGAGATTATTGTCAAAGCAAAAGAAGTGACAGATGAAGTTCAGAAACTTTTAAAGAGGATAGAAGGGGGGAATGTGAAGCAAATTGTTGGAGTATTGAAGCAACAATATTATTTGTTAGAGCCAAAAGATATTTATTGGTTTTATACAGAGGATCGAAAGGTAATGGCTCAAACGACGAAAGGAATTCTTGAAGTGAAATCCCGTTTGTATGAATTAGAAACAAAATTACAGGGTGATCGCTTTGTACGATTTTCAAAGTCTACAATCGCTAATTTACAGCATGTAACAAGTTTTGAAATGTCTTTTAGCGGCAGTATGTGTGCACACTTTTCAAATGGAATGAAAGAGTACGTTTCAAGAAAATATGTACCACTTATTAAGGAAGCTCTAAATATGGGAGGAGGCTAGAATAATATGGTTACATTATTTGATAGAATAGGCGCCAAAGTGATTGCAGGAATGGCGATGGCAATGGTATATAGCATGTTGTTTTTAGGAATTGGTTATGCAAATGGAATGGATGTATTAGAGACAAAGACATTGCTTACTCACCTTGTCACAGCAAATATTGTGGGGTTGATTTTCTCATTTGCTTCATTTGTATTTGAGAAAGAAGAATGGGGCATTTTAAAGCAAACAATCATCCACCTTATCATTTTATTAGGCACATTTTTACCGACTGCAATTTGGGTTGGTTGGGTTCCAAATCATCTCGTTCCGCTTCTCATTTGCACAGGTAGCTTCATCGTTATTTACTTCATTATATGGTGTGCGATGACAATGTATTGGAAGAAGAAAATTGAGGGATTGAATAATAGCTTGAAATAAAGGAATCGAAATGAAGTAGGCCATTTAGTGAAAATCATATTGTTTTGGTGGAGCTCAATGATAAATCGAGAGTCGGTTTAATCACATTTAGTCTTGTATGAATCATAACAGTACCATCAGTGAATCCACTGATGGTACTGTTATGACTGAAAGTCCTCGCTTTTCATAGTTGATATATATGAGTTCTTTCCTCTTAATTTATCCTTTTGTATATTGAAAAATATAATTCCCATAAATTTTTTCTTATTACAGAGAAAATGAATGTTTTTTATAAAAATATTTTATTTTATGTTTTAAGCACAACTAGACACTAATCTATTTTCATACAGATATGTGTTGCAAGCGTGTTGTTTTATAACACACTATCAGTATTTTGGGTAACACACTTTTTGAAAGCGGTAACACACAATAAAAACATAGGGAAAAACGTTAATTTTAGGCGGTTTAAAAAGTTGGCACGGAAGTTGCATTAATAAAAGGCGTAAAGAAAAACAAATAAACAAAAATAGTTTACATGCATAGGGGGACTTATTAATGAATATTTTACTTTGTTGTTCAGCAGGAATGTCTACAAGTTTACTAGTTACAAAAATGGAAGCAGCTGCAAAGGCTCGCGGGTTAGAGGGAAAGATTTGGGCTGTATCTGGGGATGCAGTGAAAAATAACATTGATGAAGCAGATGTATTATTACTAGGGCCACAAGTTCGTTATATGCTGTCTTCAATGAAAGCGCTTGCCGATGATAAAAACGTTGGAATCGACGTTATTAATCCAATGCATTACGGCATGATGAATGGAGAGGCGGTTTTAGATCACGCATTAACACTAAAAAAATAATTAGGGGGGAAAGAAAATGCAAAAGTTTATTGCATTTATGGAGAAATATGTTGTTCCAGTCGCTGGTAAAATCGGGTCACAACGTCATTTAGCTGCAATTCGTGATGGATTTATTGCTGTTATGCCACTTATCTTAGTTGGTGCCCTGGCATCACTGATTAATGGTTTTCCATCTGAAGCCTTCCAAAATTTCATGAAAGGTACATTCGGAGAAGTTTGGAAAGACGTTGGCGGAGGAATGTGGACTGGTTCTTTCGCAATTTTAGCATTAATTATAGCGTTTACAACAAGTTATAATTTAGCAAAATCTTACGGTGTTGATGGATTGTCAGCAGGTATTATTTCATTTGGTGCGTTAATTATTCTTACGCCAACAACACCGAAAGAGGGCGGATTGAACTTAGCTTGGACGGGGGCACAAGGCTTATTCGTAGCAATCATCGTGGCACTTCTTGTTACTGAAGCATTCCGTTTCTTTGTACAAAGAGAGATTACTTTCAAAATGCCAGACGGAGTACCACCAGCAGTTTTAAGATCATTTGCAGCATTAGTTCCGGCGTTTGTTATTTTAACAGTAGTTGCAGGTATTCAATTAGCAGTGAAATTAGCAGGCACAAGTGTTCATGAATTTATCTTTAATACAATTCAATTACCATTACAAGGTTTAGCAGGTACATTACCAAGTGCGATTGTCATTGTACTTCTTGTTCACCTTCTTTGGTTCTTTGGTTTACATGGTCCAAACATTGTTGGGGGTATCATCGAGCCATTATACTTACCAGCATTAGAAAAAAATATCAAGTTATTCCAAGATGGCACATCTTCATTTGATGTTCCAAACATTATTACAAAACCGTTCTTTGATACTTTCGTATATCTTGGAGGTTCTGGTGCAACATTAGCATTCTTAGTTGTTGTATTAATTGTAGCGAAAAGCGCGCAAATGCGAGGTGTATCAAGGCTATCAATTGGACCAGGTGCATTCAATATTAACGAACCAGTAATTTTTGGTACACCAATTATTTTAAACCCAATTTTATTCGTTCCGTTTATTGTGACACCAATCGTATTAGTAATTACTTCTTATACAGCTATATCTCTTGGATTGGTGCCAAAAACAGTTGCGATGATTCCATGGGCAACACCACCAATCATTAGTGGTTACCTTGTAACAGGCGGACACATTTCCGGTACAATTCTACAGTTATTCAACTTTGTAATCGCGATGGTGATTTACTATCCATTCGTTGTATTATGTGACCGTTCTATCATTCGCACTGAAAAAACTACAGCACAAGGAAACGATCAATCTGTACCTATGTAATACATGATTGTTCTCACGGGTGAAACGAGCTCGTGAGAACAATAACTTTATATCTTGTTCAGAAAGATGGCACACATCTAGAAGAACACCAAAGCCAATTTAAGAAAATAATATTTTCATAGACACGTTCAAACTGAAGGGGTATTTTAATCGGTTGAACTATATAGAGAGGGCGGTATTTAGGATGACTACAGCAGAACAAATCCCATTCCAATTAATTTTACACAGCGGTAACGCAAGAAGCTATGCGATGGAAGCACTGCAATATGCAAAACAGGGGAAATTAGGGGAAGCAGATGAAGCGATGGTAAAAGCGAAAGAAGCGATTAATGAAGCACATCATTTCCAAACAGAACTCATACAATCAGAAGCAAGAGGAGAAAAAACAGAGATTAGTGTTCTTTTAATTCATGCACAAGATCATTTAATGAATTCAATGACTGTGAAAGAATTAGCAGCGGAATTTATCGACCTTTATAAAAAGCTTGATGCGAAAGGGGAATAAGATATGAGCGGAATTAAAATTGCTACAATCGGTGGTGGCTCTAGTTATACACCGGAGTTAATTGAAGGGTTTATTAAGCGTTATGATGAGCTTCCTGTTCGTGAAATTTGGTTAGTAGATATTGAAGCGGGAAAAGAGAAGTTAGAAATCGTTGGTAACTTAGCAAAACGTATGGTGAAAAAAGCAGGTTTACCAATTGATATTCACTTAACACTTGATCGCCGCGCGGCATTAAAAGATGCTGATTTTGTAACAACGCAGCTTCGCGTTGGTTTATTAGAGGCGCGCGCGAAAGATGAAGCAATTCCATTAAAATATGATGTGATTGGTCAGGAAACGAATGGTCCTGGTGGTTTATTCAAAGCATTGAGAACGATTCCTGTTATTTTGGATATTTGTAAAGACATGGAAGAGCTTTGTCCGAATGCTTGGCTGATTAACTTTGCAAATCCAGCTGGTATGGTAACAGAGGCTGTACTTCGTTATACAAGCATCAAAAAAGTAGTTGGATTATGTAACGTTCCAATTGGTATTTGTATGGGACTTGCAAAGATTCTTGAAGTAGATGCGAGCCGTGTTCATGTTGACTTTGCTGGTTTAAATCACATGGTCTACGGATTAGATGTGTATTTAGATGGAGTAAGTGTGATGGACCGAGTGCTAGAACTTGTAACAGATCCAGAAAAGCAAATTACGATGGAAAACATCGCTGCACTTGATTGGGAGCCAGATTTCATTCGCGGACTTCGTGCAATTCCATGTCCATATCATCGCTACTACTATAAAACACGTGAAATGTTAGAAGAAGAAAAACAAGCTTCTATTGAAAAAGGGACACGTGCAGAAGTGGTGAAACAATTAGAAGATGACTTATTCGAGTTATATAAAGACCCGAATTTAGATATTAAGCCACCGCAATTAGAAAAGCGCGGAGGAGCGTACTACAGTGATGCAGCATGTAGTTTAATTACGTCTATTTATAATAATAAAGGTGATATCCAACCTGTTAATACAAGAAACAATGGTGCAATTGCAAGCTTGCCACATGATTCTGCTGTTGAAGTAAACTGTATCATTACGAAGGATGGTCCAAAGCCGATTGCAGTAGGTGATTTACCGGTTCCTGTTCGCGGTTTAGTTCAGCAAATTAAATCATTTGAGCGCACGTCAATTGAAGCTGCTGTTACAGGGGATTATCATAAAGCGCTGCTTGCTATGACAATTAATCCACTTGTACCATCAGATAAAGTAGCAAAACAAATTTTAGATGAAATGTTGGAAGCACATAAAGAATATCTTCCGCAGTTCTTCAAAAAAGTAGAAAAGTAAAAAGCGGCGCTGACTCAGCCCGCTTTTTTTCATTTTACAGGAGGGAAAAATCTATGATTCGATTAATTGTAAATGCAGATGAACTACAGATTTTAACGGAAAGTGTTTTACCAGAAGGGATAGAGCTTGTGAAATTTTAATATAAAAAACTTTCCTTTTAGGAGGGAGAGGGAATCCGCTCATGGATAGAAGCGGTCAGTGCCTCATGCTAAGTGGAAACCTCTTTTCGTTTTCATAGCCGCGACTTATATGCTTGAAAATCAAAGGGAAGTTATATAGTAAAAAAGACGATTTAGTAAGACCGTCTTTTTGTATGTTTAGATAATAGAAAGAATATAGCCACTAAAAGCACCAAGAACAACAACGATCCATGGTGGTGCTTTCCAAAATGCTAATAGACAAAATAGGAGAGAAGCAATAACAAAATCAGTTTTACTCATGATTGTGCTTGTCCAAATAGGGTCATAAAAAGCAGCTAGTAAAATACCGACGACGGCGGCATTAATGCCAAGGAGCGCCCCTTGTACATAAGACAAGCGTCTCACTTGATCCCAAAATGGCAATACACCAATGACAAGTAAGAATGCCGGGAGAAAGATAGCGATTGTCGCAATAGTAGCTCCTAGTGCCCCGTCTAGTACCGTTCCTATGTAAGATGCAAATGTAAAAAGAGGACCTGGAACCGCTTGGGTTAAGCCGTATCCTGCTAGAAACTGTTCTTTTGTCATCATGCCATTTAATACAAACTCATTTTCAAGAAGGGGAAGAACGACATGTCCTCCGCCAAACACGAGTGAGCCAGAGCGATAGAAACTATCAAACATGGCAATCCAGTGCGAAAATGGTCGTAATAGTGGTAACAAGAATAATAAACTAAAGAATAGTAAGAGACAAAGGGCAGCTGTTATACGTGAAACAGGAATATGTGTTTTGCTAGCAGATGGAATTTCATGCTTACGATATAAGAGCCAACCGAGAAGACCAGCAAGTAGAATAAGCGTAACTTGTGTCCAAGCGCTTGGAAATAATAACGCAATTGCAGCAGTAATAATTGCAATTGTTGCTCGGTTACGGTCCGGTGTTAATTTCTGTGCCATTCCCCATATTGCATGTGCGACAATCGCTACTGCTACAAGTTTTAATCCATGAATCCAGCCAGCTTCCACCACATGAAATTGCTGGATTAGTGAAGCGGAAAAAACAAGAAAGAGAACTGACGGGAGTGTAAAGCCAATCCAAGCGACTACAGCTCCAAGGAGCCCGCCTCGTGATAAACCGGTGCCAATTCCAACTTGGCTGCTTGCAGGACCGGGTAGGAATTGACAGAGTGCCACTAAATCCCCATAGCTCCGCTCATCCATCCATTTTCGTTTTTGTACATATTCATGATGAAAGTACCCAAGATGAGCCACGGGTCCTCCGAAAGAAGTAAGGCCTAACTTGAGTGATACGAGAAATATTTCTATTAATGTTTTCAAAAAGAACCTCCTGAAGAAATTTCAAATTTACGTGCATTATACAGGAAGCAGTGTGGTGTGAGGAATGATTGTTATGTAATTTTTTTGTAAATATTTCTTGAGTAGAATAGCCATTATGAAAAAGCATTTCTGAAAGAGTCATAATTGATCGTGTCCCAGCAATAAATTAGTTAAAGAGATATCAGCATGAGTTTGAAATTTATATAAGGAGAATGTTGCTAGTATGACAAAACATTTTGTTGCTAAGCTGAAAGGTGATAATGAACTACCTCCTGTAAAAACGAAAGCTTATGGGGTCGCGGAGCTTATTTTTAATAGTGATTTTACGAAACTACATTATAGGATCATATTGAAAAATATTGAGAAGGTAACATCTTGTCAAATTCATTTAGGGAAAGGAAATCAGACCGGGCCAGTAGTTGTGTTTTTATATGGACCTGTGAAGCATGGAATTAGCGTAAATGAAGGAACGATAACGGGTGTGGTGTTCACTGAAGATTTAGAAGGACCTTTGCAAGGGAAGACGTTTGAAAATCTTGTGCAGGCAATTGATGAAGCGAATGCATATGTAAATGTTCATACAAAAGCACATGCAAGGGGAGAAATTCGTGGGAAGGTAAAAGAATATAGCAGGTCCATGAGCCGGTAAATAAACATGCCCATGAATTTTGAAATTCACGGGCATGTTTACGTTACTCTTTTTTTTCTGGTTGGTTTCTTATGAAGAAGTCCATTACATAAAACACTTCATCATCTGGAATCTGCACATCAAACGTATTTTCAATTGGTTGCAGGGCTTTTTTTACTTTCATATACATCCAATATTCATCTTGTCTACGCGCTTCTTTGTCAGGATAAGGGAGGAGCTTTTCTCCCTTTTGAAGCCGGTCAATCATACAGCTCATATGCAAAATAACTCCCATTAAACTATCAGAGTTTAACTGTAAGGAGATGAGCTCTTGAATTGTATTGAGCGCGTACCGTATTGTTTTAATCATCAGTGCCCCATCATGGCGCTGCATTTGTTGCCCGAGAATATCAGCCATTTTTGCATATGTTTCTTCATACGTAATTAATTCTTGAATTTGCTGAATGGCTTTATAGTTTACAATGTCTTGGAAATGATAAGTTAAACATGGTACTTGTACATCAAAGTTTGTGACAATACAAATCATATTGCGTTCTTTCTTTATGTTTTCGATCATTTTTGTTAAATCTTTTTCATGAACGATACTAATTGGAATAATTTCTATTAAATCTTTATCGAATCGTAAATAGTTTTCAAGCATTTTTTGAATGGCCAGTGCGCTTCCTTCTCCTGTTAAACAAGCTGTTAAAATGACTGATTTCATGGGAGCAAGTGGCTTTTTCTTTTCTTCTTGTACATTAAGGTAAAACGGTGTTAAGTTTTTCACGGTTTCATATAACGCATCTAATGAGTACCCGAGCTGAGCTTTTCTTGCTGCTTCTAATGCATGCGGCGTACTTGTCATAGAGAGAACGCGTACAGGGATATGAAATTCCGTCTCTAGTATATCCCCGATATAGGCAAGTGAACCCATATCGACGAGTAAAAGCAGTCCGTTTATATGCCCGAGTGTTTTCATGTACACTTTTACTCGTTCTAAGAAATCTTTCGGTGATTCATGAAGCGGCATATCAATTCCTGTTACTTCATCAATACCGAGGAGTTCATTCGCGACATTTGCCATTTCTGTTGCGATACCATTGCCGTGGGCTAAAATTAATACTTTTACTTCTGTTTGGGAAGCAGGAATGGGATCAACAACGAAAAACATCGTTAAGAATCCAGCTTCATCAATGGGCATCGTTACTTGTAATTCTTCTTCTAATAGTTGAATACATTGCATGGCAACTGAGAAAGCTTCTTTATATTTCGTGCGAATTTGATTCAGCTGCGGGTGATGAATTTGTTTCCCGCCCTGCAGTCGTTGTAAAGTTGTCTGTACATGTAAATTTAAAGCAAGAAAGACTTTTTCATCAAATGTCTTAGCTAAATGTTTTTCGGCTAGTTCAGCGATTTTTTCGCATACAGAAACAATATTGCGATCGACAATTTTAAGGACATTTTCATGACTTGTCTTTTGTGACATTTGATTAAAATACTGAACGAAAAAGCTTTGGAGATCGTTGTCTATTAGTAATTCTAATTCTTCTTCTTCAATACCGCGTGCTTGTAATTCTTCATATTTATGATCAATGTAATCATAAATGGAAGAACGTGAATCTTCTGTTTTATGTTTGCTCCATCCTTCGTCACTCGTAAATACAAATGTTTCGTTTGGCACTTGATACAGATGACGGCTTTTTCTTTCAATAAACAAGCCTTCCTTCATGTACCATGGCAAGTCAGCACTTGAAACGCGGACATGCTCTCTTTTCTTTGTTACGAAATCAGAATAGGCTTTCGCACAGGCAATTTGTACATCGGTTTTTAATTGTCCGATATTGTTTGGACATTGATAAAAGACGAAAGCACGCATTGCGTTCGGACTGACATGAATTTTTTTTCGCAGACGAATTGCTTCATTTGTAAAAAAGAGCTGCAAGAGAGCGAAGCGTTCCTGATGCGTTCGCTCACGAAGTGGTGGAAGCGTTACGGTCATCGGAATCCGTCTCGTAAAGGTTTTGAGTAAAAAAGAGTTTGGTTCTTCTGTTGTTGCAGTAATAATTAATACTTGTGCTCGGCGCTCGTTCTCTGTTTCCCCAAGGCGGCGATATACACCGCGGTCAATAAATGTGAATAACATTTCTTGACCTTCTGGCGGGAGGCGGTGCACCTCATCCAGGAAGAGAATTCCTTCGTGGGCTTTTTCGATTAACCCTTTTTGGTCACTTGCACCAGTGTAAGCCCCCTTTTTTATCCCGAAAAGTTGTCCAAGCAGGAGCTGTGGATTATTTGCGTAATCCGCACAGTTAAAAACGATAAACGGTGCATCTTTTGGGAGCTGATTTACTTCAATTGCATACTCGTGCATTAAAGAGGCAAACATAGATTTCCCGACACCCGTTTCTCCAAGTAGTAATGTATGCATACCATTTGGAGGATAGAGTACAGCAGCCTTTGCTTTTTCAATCGCAATTTTGAGGCTTGTGTTTTTTCTTGCAAAGGCATCGAGTGAAGTGTTATTTTGTGAATGCGTTTCCACGTGGGAGTTGTCTCCTAAATAGAAACGGACAGGGCGTGTTCCCGTTTTGGATAAACGACCATCTTTCACAAGTTTATTTAAATCGCTGCTTACATTTGCACGGTCTAGCTGTAGAAGTGTAGCGAGTTCAGATGCTGTTACACCTTCTGAGTAATTCCCTTTTTGTATTGCATTATAAATGAGGTCCATTCGTTTCATTTTTCTTCACCTCGAAACTTTGTCACTATTTAAAATTTTACACAAAAATGGGAAGTGTGGGAAGAGAAAAAGAATAAACAGCTCTAGTCTATACTAAAGCTGTTACAATCTTGCGTCCTTCCAGAAATTCACTTCTGAATGAGAGGAAGGATTATAGGGAAGAAGCGTGTATCCTTTCGCCTTAAGGTAGTCAATTACCTTTGGAAGAATTTTCACTGTAACGCTAGAATCATGCATTAAAATAACTTCAACTTGTTCGTCGCTTTGGTTCATAACACGCTCTAATATAGCAGAAGGATTATGATAACTTTTCCAGTCATATGTATCGATTGTCCAATCCCACATTTTGTACTGAGCGGAAACAAGTGCATCACGATAATTCTTTTTTAAATAAGGCATACTACCATACGGAACGCGAACAAGGTGTGTATCTAAATTTGCTATATGGCGCACAATAGAGCGGGCCTGCTCCATTTCGGTAATTAAAACGGATGGATCACCAGTATATAAACGCTTTACGTCATGAGACATGCTATGAAGACCGATATAATGACCTTCTTGTATGAAACGTTTCATTGTTTGTGGATAATGTGAAGCCTTGCCACCAATTACAAAGAAGGTTGCCTTTCCCTGCTTTTGCTTTAAGATGTTTAAAATTTGTGATGTGTATTTGTTTGGCCCATCATCAAATGTTAAGTATGCAATTTTGGGCGGAAGAGCCGCGTTCTGAATCGTAGATTGATGTGTAAGTGGGGAGTTAGCGGCTGCTTCAGTATAAGATACCAGACATGTAGTAATACTTAAAAATATAATAATACATTGAAACATTTGCTTCATCAAAATACTCACCCTCAGTCTAACAGTCATGGAGAAGGAGTTAAGATTGTAGTCTCATTATCCTCTTTACATATATATCTTTCTCCAATAGAAGAACTCTCAAACAAACTATATTTTGGAAATGAAAAATAGCACCCTTTCTTAAGAAGAAAGAGTGCTATTTGAATATTTTACACTAATAAAGGCTATACTACAGTTATTATTCGCGTTTTTTTACTTTTTTATAGAAGGAAATAATTGGTTTGTAACGTTCGTGCACAAGACCAATTACTTCTGCTACGATTTCAGTAAAGAAGATTAAAGCGAACAGAAGGATAATGGATAACCACAATGTTGCGCTAGTGAAAATAATTGCATTTACGCTAAAGAAAATACCAAATGCGTAAATGATAAGTACCGTCGTACGATGAGAAAAGCCCATTGCCAATAGACGATGATGTAAATGCGATTTATCTGGTGCAGAAATTGGTTTTTTATTCACAATTCGTCTGATAATCGCAAATGTTGTATCGAAGATAGGTACACCTAAAATGATAATAGGAACAAGGAAACTGAATAACGTTACACTTTTGTATAATCCCAGTAACGATATAACAGAAATACAATATCCTAAAAATAATGCACCTGTGTCTCCCATGAAAATTTTTGCTGGATGGAAGTTATAGAATAAAAATCCAAGTGTACTTGCAAGTGCAATGAGTGCTAGTGGCAGAATAATAACAGCACCAGTACCCATAGGGCTAGTAAAGGCCATATATGCTAATGTTGCAAGGACGATAGATGAAATCCCAGCGGATAATCCATCTAATCCATCAATTAAGTTAATGGCATTTGTAATACCTACAATCCAAAATACTGTAATTGGATATGCAAGGATACCAAGTTCAGTATCTCCTAAGATTGGAATATATAGCACCTGTACTAATAATCCACTTTTTACAATAAGTACGGCAACTAATAGTTGTCCACCGAATTTTACTTTCGCTGATAATTCGTACATATCATCTAAAATACCGATGATGATAATGATAATAGCACCTATAGTAATCGACATCATTCTTTGTTCATATAATCCACTAACAAAGAACCCAACGGCTACACCGATGAAAATTGCCAGTCCACCTAGACGAGGCATAATTTTTTGGTGTACTTTACGTGCGTTTGGCTTATCAGTTGCTCCAATCTTAAATGCTAATTTGATAACGAAAGGAGTAACAACTAATACGGTAATGAAAGATGCCAAAACAGCATAAATCACTTGTGAGTCCATTAATACCCCACCTTTTATATTTTAACGTAATTTTTGAACAAGTTATCTGAAAATTATGATGATTGTTTGCAGGCTCATAACATATGGTATCACAAAAAGATTAGAATTCAATCTTTTTTTCTATTCACTGTAATTGGAAATAGATAAAATATATGACAAGTTTATAATAAATACGATGTCGCACAAGAAGGTTATAATATATCTTATCATTAACTTGTATTGCATAGTTTTTAAATTGTGGTACAGATTTATGACATTTACATATAAGTCTGTCCCTAGTAGGGATGGTAGGATGTGACCGATTCTCTTTACTATAAGTGTTGCACGTTAAAATACGTACGTTCCGCGTTAAAATATGGAAACTTCAAATGTGCCGATAATAGAACAGTTTGTAAAGAAATACATCCAAATAAACGATGTTATTTTACAAAATCTTAAAAAAAGAAAGAGCAGGCGTCTCATATAATAGGGAGTGAGGGCTTGCATGCTATCTCATTTTTATATACTTAAAAGCAACAACTTCATGTCTTAGTATGGGAAACAGGGTGCCTTAAAGACATCGACATATATTCAGTTTTAGTATGAAAGGGGGAAGCCTAGAATATCTAAACTATAATCTTAGGTATTCTATGCGGAACATCTAATGAAAATTACGTTGATAGGTACTGGATATGTAAGATTAATTACTGGAGTAGGATTAACCACATTAGGTCATTCGGTTACTTGTTTTGATATAAATCAAGGGGAAATAGCGAGAATGAAGTAAGGGGAAATGCTAATTTATGAACCTGGTCTGGGGCAATTAGTAGATGCAGCAGTCCAAGAAAAATGATTAGCATTTACATCAAGTCAAACAGAGGCATTTAAACATTCAGATTTCATATTTGTAGCAGTAGGAACACCATCTTTACCGGATGGAACGGCAGATTTAACATATATTCGTAATAGTTATTATGAAATTGGTATGTGTGCCAATTCAGATATAATTGTGGTTACAAAAAGTACGGTTCCTGTAGGTACGAACAATCAAATGAAAGAATGGATTCAAGAGAAGCTACAAGGGCGGCATATGTATCATATGATACATATGGTATCAAATCGGGAATTTTTACATGAAGGTTCTGGTATACATGACTTTTTTCATGGTGATCGCATCGTCATAGGAGCGGAGACAGAAGAAATCGCGCAGAAGGTAGAGAGGCTATACAGTAAGCTGTTAATTGAAACGTTTGTTACAGATATCCGCAGTGCGGAGATGATTAAATATGCTTCAAATGCTTTTTTGGCTACGAAAATTAGCTTCATAAGTGAAATTTCTAATATATGTGAGAAAGTGGACGCAGCGTTTATTGTAACCGATTGGGAATGCATACGAACGTATCCATTAGAAAGGTATGTGCAACTTATGGGTGAACCTATTTTATTTGATGGGAGAAATTGTTATACTGGGAAAGATGTTGAGAAACATAGAATGGATTACTATTCCGTTGGCAGAAAGAGCATTCGTAATAGGGAAGTTTCTACCGTCTATTAAAAACGCTTTTTTTTGTCCTTTTGTCTTCTCAATATATAATGGTGAGTGTAACAATACTATATAAATCCATGTTGATTAGCTGGCATATAAGTTGCGGCTATGAAAACAAAAGGAGATTTTCACTCGTTTTCTCCGTTTGTTTTCACATGGCATGGGGGCTAAAGGGTCTGACCGCTACTATGCATAGCCGGACGCTCTCTTCCACCTAAAAGAGAAGATTTTAGGTTAGTTTTTCAATTTGTATTTATATAAATCTATGTTGATTAGCTGGCATATAAGTTGCGGCTATGAAAACAAAAGGAGATTTTCACTCGTTTTCTCCGTTTGTTTTCATATGGCATGGAGCTAAAAGAGGGTCTGACCGCTACTATGCATAGCCAGACGCTCTCTCCCACTCAAAAGGGGAGGTTTTATGTTAGTTTTTCATATATCGTAACTAGTGAAAGAAAAGAGGCATTGAAATGACTGAACGTTTAAAAGTAATGACGATTTTTGGAACACGTCCAGAAGCGATTAAAATGGCACCTCTTGTGTTAGAGTTGCAAAAACATCCTGAGCAAATTGAATCAATTGTAGCAGTGACAGCACAGCATCGCCAAATGTTAGATCAAGTATTGAATATCTTTGGTATTACGCCGGATTTTGATTTGAATATCATGAAAGATCGTCAAACATTAATTGATATTACAACACGTGGTTTAGAGGGCTTAGATAAAGTAATGAAGGAAGCAAAGCCACATATCGTTCTTGTACATGGTGATACAACAACTACTTTTATTGCGAGCCTTGCTGCTTTCTATAATCAAATTCCGATTGGCCATGTTGAAGCTGGACTTCGTACATGGGATAAATATTCTCCATACCCGGAAGAAATGAACCGTCAATTAACAGGTGTAATGGCAGATCTTCATTTCTCTCCTACTGCAAAATCAGCAACGAATTTGCAACAAGAAAATAAAAATGAAGCACGTATTTTCGTAACAGGAAATACAGCGATTGATGCACTAAAAACAACAGTAAAAGAAGAATATAGTCATCCAGTACTAGAGAAGCTTGGAAATGACCGACTTGTACTTATGACAGCACATCGTCGTGAAAATTTAGGTGAACCAATGCGCAACATGTTCCGTGCAATTAAACGCCTTGTTGAAAAGTACGAAGATGTACAAGTTGTGTATCCAGTTCATATGAATCCTGTTGTTCGTGAAACAGCTAACGATATTTTAGGAGATCATAATCGTATTCACTTAATTGAGCCACTAGATGTAATTGATTTCCATAATGTTGCAGCACGTTCATACTTAATGTTAACAGATTCTGGTGGTGTGCAGGAGGAAGCACCTTCTCTTGGCGTACCGGTTCTTGTTCTACGTGATACGACAGAACGTCCGGAAGGTATTGAAGCAGGTACATTAAAATTAGCAGGTACAGACGAAGAAACAATCTTTACACTTGCAGACGAATTATTATCTAATAAAGAAGCACATGACAAAATGGCGCAAGCATCTAATCCTTATGGTGATGGCCTTGCTTCAGAGCGTATTGTAGAAGCAATTTTACAATATTTTAATAAAAAATAAGTAGAAAAAAGAGCCGCTCCTCATATCTGTTGATATAAGAAGCGGCTCTTTTCTTTTAAGTAGTAATCTCTACTGATGATTTCGCATTAACCATTCCGCGTTAGCGTTCGTAGACGGAGGTTCCTGTTCTTTTTTCTTAGTAGATGAATTTGTTGAATTCGTATCAGAATTAGAACTTGTATTGGTTGTAGAATGCGTGTCTGTTTTATCTTGTCCTAAGTTTTTCAAAATTTCATTACGAACATTTTGAACGCTCATTTCATTTGGAATAAAGTAATAGATACCATTTAGTTTTTTATCTTCACCTTCTAATTTAATCGTTTGTATGGTAGAAGGATCGAATCCAGATAACTTATTATATAAGGCAAGTCCATCGGATACAGGTATATCAGTTTTTACGTATTTCCCAACAACCTCTGCTAAGTCTTTAATTTTAAAGACTGTAGAAGCGGAATTTAGTTTATGGACAACCGCGGCAAGTACTTGTCGTTGTCTTGCAGCTCGGCCATAATCTCCATTTGGGTCTTGCTTTCGCATACGGACATAAGCGAGTGCTTCTTCGCCATTTAATTCTTGCTGTCCTTGTTTAAATTGAATCAGTTTGTAGTAATCTATATCAGATCGTTCCTCGAAATTAAACGGCACATCGACTGTAATGCCACCAACGGCATCGACAATCCCTTTAAAGCCTTTGAAATCAATTTTAACGTAGTGGTCAACAGGCACCTCTAAAAAATTCTCGACTGTGTCTAATGCCATTTTTTCTCCGCCGTAAGCATGCGCCGCGTTAATTTTATCTTTTTTATTTTTTCCAGCAATCGTAACACGTGAGTCACGCGGGATACTCATGAGTGAAACATTTTTTGTTTTTGGGTTAATTGTTGCGAACATAAGAGAATCTGTTCGTCCATTTTGTCCATCCGTTGCATAATCTTCAATTCCCATAATAAGGACGCTGAAAGGTTCTTTTGTAATTTCTACATCTTTCGCACGTAATTTTGATTTATCACGAGTAAAGCCACTATACATCTCCATGAGTGAAGAGTAAGAGTTAAACATGTAAAGCCCTGCACTACCAATTAAGGACATAAAAATGAGGTAGATAAACAATCTACGTCTGCGCTTTTTTTTCACTCTTCTTTTCTGGAGATGATGATAACGCTCTTCCATACATAAACTCCTTTTAATATATATATGTTATTGTTGCACAATGTCTTGTTCTAAATACAGCATGTCATCTTCTTGTATTGTACATTTCCCATTTGTTAGTTCAATCATCCACTCTGTGAAAGTTTGTTTTTGATCTTCTTCCACATAAGTGTCAAATGTCACATTTTCTAGGTAATGAATCTCTTTAATAGCATATTTTGAGTGGCGTAATTCATTTTCAATTTTTCCAAGTAGTGTATAGTCAATTTCTGTCTTCATAACTCGCATTAATTTTCGTTCGACAACACCTACATAGTTAATTCCTTCACTTGTACATTTTCCATATGCACGAATTAAACCACCGGCACCAAGTTTAATGCCGCCAAAATATCGTGTGACAACAACAACTGTATCTTTCAATCCACGTTTTTTTAATACTTCTAGCATAGGTACACCAGCTGTACCGCTTGGTTCACCGTCATCATTTGCCTTTTGAATTTGATCTTGCTCCCCAATTAAATAGGCTGAGCAGTTGTGTGTTGCGTTCCAATGCTGCTTTTTTATCTTTTGAATAAATTCTTGTGCTTCTTCTTCTGTTTTCGCTCGACTTATATAGCAAATAAACCGTGACTTTTGAATGACAATTTTGTGTTCACCGTAGTCTTTGATTGTTAAATATTGTAATAACAATGATATACGCCCCTACCTTTCAAGATTACTAGTACTTTTTATTGTAAAAGGGGGAGTTTTCAGATTCAAACATTTTTTGTAGGAAAATAGCAAGTTCTATTATAAATTTAATATTTTTGTTGTAAATTGTCCAAGTGTTTATTATAATCTTATCCCGGCATTTTTCATACATTAATGCACCTTTTCCTATTTTCGTGTAAAATTAGGAAATAAAAACTTTTTTATAAGGCAGGTACGAAAATGAGAACAGCTATTGTTACTGATAGTACAGCATATATACCGAAGCATATTCGTGAAGAACTCAATATATATATGATTCCATTAAATGTGATTTTTGGAACGAATTCTTATCAAGAAGAAGCAGAAATTACAGCGGATGATTTTTATGTAAAAGTACGTGAACATGAAGAACTTCCAAAAACTTCTCAACCAGCAATTGGAAAATTTGTGGAGCTATTTGAAGAACTAGCAAAAGAATACGATGCGGTGATTTGTATCCATCTTTCAAGCGGAATTAGTGGTACATATCAAACAGCAACGACAGCTGGGCAAATGGTCGAAGGGATAAACGTATATACGTATGATTCTGAAATTAGCTGTGAGGTACAAGGGTTTTATGTGCGTGAAGGTGCGAGAATGGTAAGCGAAGGAAAGGTGCCAGAAGAGATTTTAGCTAGGTTTGATGAAATGAAGCAAACGATAGATGCTTATTTTGTTGTTGATGATCTTCATCATTTGCAACGCGGTGGCCGTTTAAATAGCGCGCAAGCATTTATCGGTAGCTTATTGCAAGTAAAGCCAGTTTTATATTTTAGAGATAAAGTTATTATCCCGTTTGAAAAAATTCGCACACGCAAAAAGGCACTAAAGCGTATCGTTGAAATTTTCGATGAACATGCGAGTAAAGGTATGCCGATGGAGGCTGTTATCATTCATGCAAATCGTGAAGAAGAAGCGAAAGAGTGGCAGCAAGAATTAGAGGAAAAGTACCCTCATGTTACAATCCGTATCAGTTATTTTGGCCCTGTAATTGGAACGCACTTAGGAGAGGGATCACTAGGTCTAGGGTGGTATACAAAATAATAAAAATGTAAAAGCTCTCTTTTTGTAGAGAGTTTTTTACGGATATACGAATGCCTATTTGACAAGTTAATATTTTGAAGTGATAAAATTTAATTTATATAAATACGGATTGAAAGACCGACATAAAGTGAAACTTTAATTAGTGGGGGGCTCCATCCCCCACTGATTATTAGCCCTCGCCAATCGGGCTTTTAGGGACAGTGCCTTTTTTATCCCTATTCCATGTGAAAACAGAAGGAGAAAATGAGTGGGAGTCTCCTTGTGTTCTTCATAGTCGCAATTTATATGTTGGAAAATCAAAATGCATTTATAAAAAATAAGGAAAGTTTTATTACTTACTTTTTATAAGAAACTATTTTATAATAAAGGAGAGGTGAAACATATGGAGCATAATTCTTGTTTATGTCCAAAGTTTGAGTCGGCTTTTACACTTCTTAGTAAAAAGTGGACGGGTTTAATTATTAAATCTTTGTTAGAAGAGCCGAAGCGATTTAGAGAAATTGCGGATATTATTCCAAATATGAGTGATCGTATGTTGTCAGAGCGTTTAAAAGAATTAGAGAGCGAAGGTGTAGTCGTTCGTAATGTGTACCCAGAAGTACCTGTTAGAATCGAATACGGATTAACAGACAAAGGAAAAGCATTAGAAAGTGTTATGAATGAAGTCCAAAATTGGGCTGAAAAATGGGTGAAATAATAGATTGTTCGATGAATAGGGAGAAAAAAGCACAAGGAGTGTTCCTTGTGTTTTTTTTATAACGAATGTATGACAATTGTACAAAAAAACAGCGCGATTTTCTTAAGATTCTACAAGAAAATACAGGATTAGAAGAAAAATGTCAGGAAATTACAAGTATAATATTACATTTATTTTACAAAATCGTAACAATGATAAAATATCTCCCGAAATATGGTATAAATTTTAATAGATTATTACATACGGAAAAGAAAAAAAGAAAGCGGTGTAAAAACAAAATGAAAAAGCTAAAAATGGCATCTTGCGCATTGGCTGCAGGATTTATGATGTTTTCAGTAGTAACACCAAATGTATTTGCGGAAAAGATTGAGGACGTAAAAACACAAATTAACACACAAAATGACACTTTACATAAACAACAACAAGAACGTGACGAGCTTCAAAAACAAATGAACGACTTAAATAAAACGGTTCAAGATTTAGATACGTCTGTTCAAGAAAATGCAGCAAAACTTGATGAAACAACGAAAAAAGTTGAAGAAACACAAGCATTAATCGAGAAGAAAAATCAAAACATTGCAGATTTACAAACGAAAATTGCAAAACGTGAAGAGTTATTAAGAAAGCGTTTAGTAGCGCTTCAAGAACAACCAAATACAAACGTTGTAACAGAAGTTGTTGTAAACTCTAAAAACATTGCAGATTTAGTAGATCGTTTAACTTCTGTTTCGAAAATTCTTGAATCTGATGAAGATATCATGACAACACAACAACAAGATCAAGCAACTGTGAAAAAAGATGTTGAAACGGTAAAAGAAAAACAAAAAGAATTAAAAGAAGCGCAAGTGAAAATCGAAACTGCAAAGAAAGAACTTGATGCTGAAAAAGCGAAAAAACAAGAAGCAGTGACCGATTTAAGCGGTAAAATGGATACAGTTGTAAACAGCATGACAAGCACAGAAGGTCAATTAAAAGAGCTTGAAAAACAAGCGTTATACTTACAACAATTAGCAGAAAAAGAAGCACAAGAAAAAGCAGCACAAGAAGCCGCTGCGAAGAAACAAGCAGAGCAAGCTCAGCAACCAGCACCGGCACAACAAGCTGCACCGGCACAACAAGCTGCACCGGCACAACAAGCTGCACCGGCACAACAACCAGCACCAGCAAATAGTGGTGGACAAGGTAAAAAAGAAGATGTTAAACCAGTACCGGCTCCAAAACCAGTTCCAGATACGGGTGTAATTGGAAAAGCAAAAAGCTTAGTTGGTATGAAATATGTTTGGGGTAGTTCTTCACCGTCAAATGGCGGTTTTGACTGCAGTGGATTAGTTTCTTATGTATATGGTTTAGGACAACAAGATACAAGAAGTTTATGGGGATCTGTACAAAAAATTAGCGCATCTGAAGCGCAACCAGGTGACCTTATCTTCTTGCAAGGTACTTACAGAGCAGGCGTATCACACGTTGGTATTTACATTGGTGGAGGCCAAATGATTCACGCTGCTGATGAATCAACTGGTGTTACGTACGGTAGTGTAAATAGCAGTTATAACACAGCTCATTTCTTAGGTTACGGTAGATTATAAGATTTTTAACTAAATAAAACATGTGTATAAAGTCGATAGCTTACTATTTTAAAAGTAGGTTATCGGCTTTTTTGCGTTTTTACGAGATAAAGAGAAGGGATTATAGTAGAGCTATATAAATATAAATACGCATAGAAAGACCGACATAAAACCATTCCTTTTAGGTGGGAGAGAGCATCCGCTCATGGATAGGAGTGGTCAGTGCCTTTTTTAGCCCCATGCCAAGTGAAAACAGAAGGAGAGAATGAGTGGAGAACTTCTTTTGTTTTCATAACCGCGACTTATATGCTGAAAAATCAAAATGGATTTATATAGGGGGCGTTACTATGCTAGCAGGAAGACAGATGCTATTAGAAGAGCTGTCACTTACAAAGGATGAATTAGACTGTTTGGAAAGAGAAGGGGATATTTCTTTAGAAAGAGGTGTTATACAGAAATCTTCATGTTATGTATGCCAGCGCTGCGGAAATAACGAGCAACGGTTATTTGCTTCGTTTTTATGTAAAAGGTGTAATCAAATGTGCACGTATTGCCGAAAGTGCATCACGATGGGGCGTGTGGGAGAATGTACAGTGCTCGTTCGAGATATACGACATGTAGTATGGGAAAGTTTGCCGAATCCTTTACGGTGGGAGGGCCATTTATCACCTGGGCAGGAGAGAGCAGCTAGCGGAGTAACAGAAGCAGTACGCCGAAAAGAATCCTTCTTTATATGGGCAGTATGCGGAGCTGGTAAGACAGAGATGCTTTTTTATGGTATAGACGAAGCTTTACGAAAAGGCGAACGGGTTTGTATTGCAACGCCGCGGACTGATGTGGTGTTAGAGCTCGCACCCCGTTTACAAACTGTTTTTCCAGATGTACCGATTGCTGCGTTATATGGTGGTAGCTTGGACCGTGAAAAGGAAGCGAGGCTCATCGTTTCTACAACGCACCAGTTGCTTCGTTATTATAGGGCATTTGATGTTATGATTGTGGATGAAATTGATGCTTTTCCATATGCGATGGACAAAATGCTTCATCATGCAGTAGAGCAAGCGAGTAAAGAGCGAGCTGCGCAAATTTATTTAACTGCAACCCCAGCAGAAACATGGAAACGTAAGCTATGGAGTGGTGAACAAAAAGGTGTAATCATTCCGGGGCGTTATCATCGTCAGCCTTTGCCAGTCCCAAGGTTCAGGTGGTGCGGTAATTGGAAAAAGGCGCTAAAACGAAAAGAAATCCCGCATGTTGTTTTAAAATGGCTACAGTATCATCTCCTTAAACAATCTCCTATTTTTCTATTTGTTCCTCACGTACGTTATATTGATGAAGTAAGTGTATTATTAAAAAAAATAGATGATCGCATTGAAGGTGTTCATGCGGAGGATCCAAAGCGAAAAGAAAAGGTAGCTTCGTTCCGAAAAGGAAATATCCCATTATTAGTAACGACGACGATTTTGGAACGCGGCGTGACGGTAGAGAATTTGCAAGTAGCTGTGTTAGGGACGGAAGAAGTCATTTTTTCGGAAAGTGCACTTGTACAAATTGCTGGTAGGGCCGGCAGAAGTCATCGCAGGCCAGATGGTGATATTCTTTATTTTCATTATGGAAAAACAGAAGCAATGATACGCGCAAAAAAACATATTCAATTTATGAATAAAAAGGCAAAGCAAGAAGGATTGATACATTAATGCATTGTCTACTTTGTCATGATTTTATTTCAGAAAGCGTTAGCTGGTATTCTTTTTTTATTCAGTCTGACAGGCGGTGTATATGTGAGCGATGTGAACGAAAACTTTCCTATATTATAGGAGAAATTTGTGATGACTGCGGCAGGCCATTTGAGTCTCTGTCAGAGGAGTATAGAGAAGGTAACCTTTGCAAGGATTGCGTAAGATGGCAGGAAGAGAGAAAGTTTCTACCTATAAAAAATCGATCTGTGTACGTCTATAATGATTGGATGAAGGAAATATTAGCTCAGTTTAAATTTCGTGGGGATGCTGAGCTTGTTCGTATTTTTCATGCGCACTTTGTAGCTACATTTCGTAAGTATTTTTCAGATTGTCATGCGATGATTCCGATTCCGCTTAGTAAAGAGCGAGAATACGAGCGTGGTTTTAATCAAGCGGAATTGTTAGCATCTTGTTTACCACTTAGTTTTCTACAAACATCTTTAAGTAGACAAGACACGCAAAAGCAAAGTAAAAAGAAACGTATAGAGAGGCTTTCAGTAGCGAATCCCTTTTACTTTCACAAAGAAGAAATGTTTATTGGACAGCATCTTTTACTCATTGATGATGTGTATACGACAGGAATTACGGTTAGGCAAGTTGCAAAGTGCCTGTATGATGCAGGTGCTCAAAAAATTTCTAGCCTTACTCTTTGCCGCGGATAATATATGTATGTCGAAAGATACAATAAAAAGGCGACAAGACTTCTTTGACTTGATATGTTGTCATTCGTTATAGTCAAATTATGGGGTAAATGCCCTTATTTTTAGAGTGAAGGGAATGGAACGAACATGCAAGGACGAGTAAAATGGTTTAATGCAGAAAAAGGATTTGGGTTTATCGAGCGTGAAGACGGTGATGATGTTTTTGTTCATTTTTCTGCAATTCAACAGGATGGGTATAAGTCGTTAGAAGAGGGACAAAAAGTAGAATTTGACATTGTAGATGGTGCGCGTGGACCACAAGCAGCGAATGTTGTGAAATTATAATTTCGAACGAAGAGTTTTGTGAGAAACATAGAGCTGGGGTTGTGGCAACGGTTTATATATATTCAATTTAATCTTCCAAAATATAAATTGCGGCTATGAAGAACAGAAGGAGACTTTCACCTATTGTCCCCTTCTGTTTTTTTTGCGTGGCATGGGGGGAAAAGTCCTGTCCGCTCTTATGCAAAGACGGACGCTCGTTCTCACCAAAAAGAAATGGTTGTATATGGTTCTTTCAATTTATAACTTTAATTTGATTTCACGGCACATAAATTACGGTTATGAAAGACAAACAGGGACTTCCGCTCATTGTCTCCTTGTGTTCTTACATGGCACGGGGCTAAAAAAGGCCCTGCCCGCTACTAGCCATGGACGGATGCTCCCTCCCGCCTAAAAGAGATGGTTGTGTTTTCAGTCGGTCTTTCCATTCAAATGATAAAAATGTTGTCAAAAAGTTGTTTCTTTTCTGTAACGAATTGTCCATACTTATATTCGTTATTTACGATGTTAATAGGGTAAAATGTAAATAGAAACGATGCATCTTTTCTTTTCAACAAAAAACGATAAAAAATTTCAATTTCCCTAACTTTTTCAAAAAAGTTAGCAGGAGTTCTTAAGCCGTTGTCGAAATTGTATACATAGGCTTGAAAGGGGGAATTCATCTATGAAATTCAACATTCGTGGTGAAAATATTGAAGTAACTCCAGCATTAAAGGAATATGTAGAGAAAAAACTTAGCAAATTAGAGCGTTATTTTGATACATTTCCAGAGATTAAAGTTAATTTAAAAGTATACTCTGACAAGCAACGTATCGAGGTAACAATTCCATTTACAGATTTATTACTTCGTGCAGAAGAAACTCATAGCGATATGTACGCTGCAATTGATTTAGTGGTTGATAAAGTTGAGCGACAAATTCGTAAACATAAAACAAAAGTAAATCGTAAATTACGTGAAAAAGGTTCTCCGAAAACTGCATTTATCCTTACAGAGCCAGCGGTAACGTTGGAAGAAGTGAAAGAGGATGAATTAGAGCTTGTACGTACAAAACGATTTGATTTAAAACCAATGGATGTTGAAGAAGCCATCTTACAAATGGCTATGTTAGGTCATAACTTCTTCGTCTTCACAAATGCGGATACAAATGAAACTAATGTTGTCTATGGCCGCAAAGATGGAAAATATGGATTAATTGAAACAAAATAATAAGTAAAGAACGCAGCTGTAAAAGGCTGCGTTTTTTTATTGTGTATAAAATGTTTTACGTGTAGACCGATGAAACATATGAAAGTCTTTGAGTTTTCACTCTATTATTTTTGGGAAGACATACCGCTGTCTCATAATGGAACAGGAAACAAAGAAGTTTAGTAAAGGATGAAATCGCTATAAAACGCCTATTAATCAAAATTTCAGCTAATTTAGGCTATGCGTTTGGCCAGTTGTTGTCATAGCTATAAAACAAGTGTTACAATTATCATTAGGTTTATACTTTTTTTGTTTTTTTAATTAGGAGAGAAAATGCTAGAAAATAAATTTGCGTTTTATAACGACTGATTAGTGAGCAGAAATATAGAGCACGATCGGAAGTTTTATTTTAATAAAAGAGGAGCGTATTTCCTATGATCGGTATTTTAAAAAAGGTGTTTGATGTAAACCAGCGCCAAATTAAACGTATGCAGAAAAATGTGGATCAAATAGAAGGGTTTGAATCATCGATTCAATCGTTAACTGACGAACAATTAAAAGGGAAAACAATTGAATTTAAAGAGCGTCTTACGAAAGGCGAGACAGTAGACGATTTATTACCAGAAGCTTTTGCGGTTGTTCGTGAAGCAGCGACACGCGTTCTTGGTATGCGCCCTTATCCTGTGCAATTAATGGGTGGTATTGCCTTACATGAAGGGAATATCTCTGAGATGAAAACAGGGGAAGGTAAAACATTAACTTCTACTTTACCGGTTTATTTGAATGCTTTAACAGGTAAAGGTGTTCATGTTGTTACAGTCAATGAATATTTAGCGCAACGTGACGCAGGGGAAATGGGACGACTACATGAGTTCCTTGGCTTAACAGTAGGAATTAACTTGAATAGCATGTCACGTGAAGAAAAGCAAGCTGCTTACGCTGCTGATATCACATATAGTACAAACAACGAGCTTGGTTTTGACTATTTGCGTGATAACATGGTGCTATATAAAGAGCAACGTGTTCAGCGTCCGCTTCATTTCGCAATCATTGATGAAGTCGATTCCATTTTAGTTGATGAAGCGCGTACGCCGCTTATCATTTCTGGACAAGCACAAAAATCAACAGAACTATATATCTTTGCAAATGCATTTATTCGTACGTTAGAAAATGAAAAAGATTACTCATTTGACGTGAAAACGAAAAATGTCATGTTAACAGAAGACGGGATTACGAGAGCAGAGAAAGCTTTCCATATTGAAAACTTATTTGATTTAAAACACGTTGCACTTCTTCACCATATTAATCAGGCGCTTCGTGCACACGTTGTAATGCACCGCGATACAGATTATGTTGTACAAGAAGGCGAAATTGTAATTGTAGACCAATTCACTGGTCGTCTTATGAAAGGCCGCCGCTATAGTGAAGGTTTACACCAAGCGATTGAAGCAAAAGAAGGCGTAGAAATTCAAAATGAAAGTATGACATTAGCAACCATTACATTCCAAAACTACTTCCGTATGTACGAAAAGTTATCAGGTATGACTGGTACAGCGAAAACGGAAGAAGAGGAATTCCGTAACATTTATAATATGAATGTTATCGTGATACCAACAAACAGACCAATTGTTCGTGATGACCGTGCGGATTTAATTTTCAAAACGATGGAAGGAAAATTCAATGCGGTTGTTGAGGATATTGTAAAACGCCATAAGCAAGGGCAACCAGTTCTTGTTGGTACAGTTGCAATTGAAACATCTGAACTTATTTCAAACATGTTAACACGTAAAGGTGTACGTCATAACGTCTTGAATGCGAAAAACCATGCACGTGAAGCGGATATTATTACAGAAGCAGGACTTAAAGGCTCTGTAACGATTGCGACAAACATGGCTGGTCGTGGTACGGATATTAAACTAGGCGAAGGTGTAAAAGAAGCTGGTGGCCTAGCGGTTATCGGTACAGAACGTCATGAAAGTCGTCGTATTGATAATCAGTTACGTGGTCGTTCTGGTCGTCAAGGAGACCCTGGTGTGACGCAGTTCTACTTATCAATGGAAGATGAATTAATGCGCCGATTCGGTGCAGATAATATGAAAGCGATGATGGATCGCCTTGGTATGGATGATTCACAGCCAATCGAAAGTAAAATGGTATCTCGTGCTGTAGAATCTGCGCAAAAACGCGTAGAAGGAAACAACTACGATGCACGTAAACAGCTCTTGCAGTATGACGATGTACTTCGCCAACAACGTGAAGTAATTTATAAGCAACGTCAAGAAGTAATGGAATCTGAAAACTTACGAGGCATTATCGAAGGTATGATGAAATCTACTGTAGAACGTGCTGTTGCCCTTCATACGCAAGAGGAAATTGAAGAGGATTGGAACATTAAAGGTCTGATTGACTACTTAAATACAAACCTTCTTGAGGAAGGTGATGTTAAGGAAGAAGAAATACGCCGCCTTGCACCAGAAGAAATGAGCGAGCCAATCATTGCAAAATTAATAGAGCGTTATGATGAAAAAGAAAAACTTCTACCAGAAGAACAAATGCGTGAATTTGAAAAGGTTGTTGTATTCCGCGTTGTAGATACGAAATGGATGGATCATATCGATGCGATGGATCATCTTCGTGAAGGTATTCATTTACGTGCTTACGGTCAAATTGACCCGCTTCGTGAATACCAAATGGAAGGATTCGCAATGTTTGAATCCATGATCGCTTCCATTGAAGAAGAGGTTTCTCGTTACATTATGAAAGCAGAAATTGAACAAAACTTAGAGCGCCAAGAAGTAGCTCAAGGTGAAGCAGTTCATCCGAAAGATGACGGTGAAGAAGTGAAAAAGAAACCAGTCGTAAAAGGTGAACAAGAAGGACGTAACAACCTATGCAAATGTGGCAGTGGTAAGAAATATAAAAACTGCTGTGGTATTGGGAAATAAGGAAAAGTGGCGCCGACTGTTCAGCATCGTTGGCTAAGGTTCTTCCGCACAGAAAGTGATTTGTACTTTCTTGTGCGGAAGCGGCTCGTTCAGAATGTGAGGAGGATGGAGCTCCTAACAGAGAGGCGTAGTTTGCCTCGCAGGAAGGCGCTCAAAATCGACCTTACACGAAATTTTATTTTCAAAATGGAAAAGTTTTAAAAGTATCCATATAATAAAAAGGGACAAACTCTCTCTGTAATAAGCGGAGGGAGTTTCCCTTGTTTTATATAAAAGCGATAGCAATTACATAGAGGTGAAGAGCATGGAACTAGTAGAAATTAGGCAAGAATTAGAGAAAATGGCTAAGAGATTAGCGGCTTTTAGGGGGTCTCTTTGACCTTCCTACAAAGGAAAAACGCATTGCAGAATTAGAAGAAACAATGATGGGTGCAGGCTTTTGGGATGATCAACAAGGCGCACAAACTGTAATTAATGAAGCGAATGCGTTAAAAGAAATGGTTGGGAAATTTCGTCAGTTAGATGAAACATTCGAAAATCTAGAAGTGACACATGAACTTTTAAAAGAAGAATATGATGAAGATTTACATGAGGAATTAGAATCTGAAGTGAAATCTTTAGTTCGAGAAATGAATGAGTACGAGCTTCAGCTATTATTAAGCGATCCTTATGATAAAAATAATGCGATTTTAGAACTACATCCAGGTGCTGGTGGAACAGAATCACAAGACTGGGGTTCTATGCTATTACGTATGTATACACGCTGGGCTGAAAAACGCGGATTTAAAGTAGATACAGTCGATTATTTACCAGGCGATGAAGCAGGAATCAAAAGCGTAACATTGTTAATTAAGGGTCATAACGCTTACGGTTACTTGAAAGCAGAGAAAGGTGTACATCGTCTTGTACGTATTTCACCGTTTGACTCTTCAGGCCGTCGTCATACATCGTTCGTATCTTGTGAAGTTGTACCTGAATTTAATGATGATATCGAGATTGAAGTGCGTACGGAAGATTTAAAAATAGATACGTACCGTGCAAGTGGTGCGGGTGGACAGCACGTTAATACGACGGATTCAGCGGTTCGTATTACACATACGCCAACGAATACGGTTGTAACATGTCAATCCGAGCGTTCGCAAATTAAAAACCGTGAACATGCGATGAAAATGTTAAAGGCGAAATTATATCAAAAGAAATTAGAAGAACAGCAAGCACAGTTAAATGAAATTCGTGGTGAACAAAAAGAAATTGGCTGGGGTAGCCAAATTCGTTCTTACGTATTCCACCCATACTCTCTAGTGAAAGACCACCGTACAAATACGGAAGTTGGTAATGTACAAGCGGTTATGGATGGAGAAATTGATCCGTTTATTGATGCATATTTACGCTCTCGTATTTCTTAAGAAAAAAGCCAACGGACTGTTGGCCTATCGTTGAGGAGATAGCGGGGAATAATGAGGTACATCTTGTCTGTATTGATAAGAGAAGGAGGAAGAGGAGTTGGGTGACAACTTCTCTTTTTGATGAGCTTGGTTTTATGATACAAGGTCGTATATTGTTTTGTAAAAAGTGAAAAATATTAAGAAGCAAGCTATAAATGATAAGGAAGCCGTATAGAATTTTTCCTTTTTTGTTTTGCAAAAACAGTATCTTTATAGTAATTTATATTTGTTCACAGAATTGAAACAATTGGTGAAAGCTTTATATGAGTAGGGTTCTCATCCCTTTTGTAAAAAATATCCTATGAAGGTTGGTTTTTCTATAAGGGGATAATTATTATAATGGCAAGTGAGAGCTATGTGAGAGTATGGCTATATCAATAATAAGAAGGATATCAACAATGGGGGGCGATAAAAGTGAAAAAGAAATTGTTGGCTATTGTATTAGGAACATCATTAGCTTTTACTATAGGAGCATGTGGAAAGAAAGAAGAAAATAAATCTTCTAATCAATCTGCAAGTACAGATAGTGCAGAGCAAATTTTCAAAAAAAGTTGTGCAGGTTGTCATGCTAGCGACTTATCTGGTGCAACTGGACCTGATTTACGAAAAGTAGGCGGTAAATACGACGCGGCGGAGATTGAAAATATTATCCAAAAAGGGCGCGGGGCAATGTCACCAGGAATTATTCAAGGTGAAGATGCAAAAAAAGTATCAGAATGGTTAGCAGAACATAAGTAAGAAAAGCGGAAGTGGCTTGTTTAAAATCGTAGGACGTTGGAACCCCCGACAGAGAGGCATTTTTTGTCTCGTCCGAGGGAGTGAAACGGCCGGAGATTTTAGCCACTGCAGCTAGACAAAAGAAAAGCGGAAGTGGCTTGTTCAGAATAGAAGGAAGAAGCAAAGACACTGAGCATTCTAGCCGCTAAAGCTAGAACGTAAAAAAAGTGGAGCTGACTGTTTAGCAGTGTTGGCTAAGGGGCTTTTTTGTGTGGAAGGTTTTTAGACATGATGGGCTAAACAGTCAGTTTTTTGGGTTGTTTTATAAAAAGCTAGACTTATAAAATGATTCATAAAATGATATAGACTTGTTTATGATATATATGTATCCATTTTGATTTTAAAATATATAAACTGCTACTATGAAGAACAAAAGGTGACCTGTACTCGTTTTCTCTCTTTGTTTTAACTTGGCATGGGGTAGGAAAAGGATCTGACTGCTTCTTTTATGTTTGTTTTTTCAATTTGTACTTATATAGTTAGGAATTAACCTTTTATCGAGGAAAGGGAGCTTTGAATAACTGCTTTTTCTTGTTTCTTTTTGTGCTGTAACATAACTGTAACAAAATTGTATCCGAATTGGAAACCGAATGATGTTACAATGTAGTTTGTAGAATTTTGCTGAAACATGTACATAAGCAACAGTGATAGACTGAAAATGCTGTTACTGTTATTTGAAACAACAGAAATACTTCAATAGGTTTGTAGTACAGCAGAGTGTAAGTAAGAGTGGGAGCTTTTGCTTTCATGTTCAGATAGACAGAAAAAGTATGTCGAAAAAAATCATTAAGTATTGGGTGATAAATAATGATAAAAATGACGAATGTTTATAAGGAGTATCCAAATGGTATGAAAGCCATCGATGGACTCACAGTTAGCATTAAGCAAGGTGAATTTTTATACGTAGTTGGACCGAGTGGAGCCGGAAAATCTACATTTATTAAGATGATGTATCGTGAAGAAAAACCAACAACAGGATCTATCAATGTGAATGGACTTGTAATTGAAACGTTAGCAGAGCGAGATGTACCATATTTTCGCCGTCAGCTAGGCGTAATTTTCCAAGACTTTAAATTGCTACCTAAATTAACGGTATATGAGAATGTAGCGTTTGCTTTAGAAGTAATTGAAGAAGAGCCTGATGCAATTCGTGAGCGTGTTACTGAAGTACTGGGTCTTGTAAGCCTTGAAGATCGTGCGGACGCACTTCCAACTGAACTTTCAGGTGGAGAACAACAGCGTGTGGCGATTGCAAGGGCGATTGTAAATAAGCCCAAAGTTGTGATTGCCGATGAGCCGACAGGAAACTTAGATATTGATACAGCACTTGATATTATGAGTATCTTTAAACGTATTAATGAACGCGGTACAACAATTGTTATGGCAACGCATAATGCAGATATCGTAAATACAATTCGTCATCGCGTAATTGCGATTGAAGGCGGAAAAATTGTTCGAGATGAGATTGAGGGAGGATACGGATATGAAGACTAAAACCCTTAGTCGGCATTTACGAGAAGGTGTAAAAAATCTATCCCGTAACGGATGGATGACGTTTGCTTCTGTCAGTGCAGTAACAGTTACATTATTACTTGTAGGTGTCTTTTTAACAGCGATTATGAATATGAACCACTTTGCAACGAAAGTGGAGCAAGATGTAGAAATTCGTATACACATTGATCCAGCGGCGAAAGAAGCGGATCAAAAGAAATTGGAAAAAGATCTTAGCAAAATTGCAAAAGTAGATTCTGTTAAATATTCTTCTAAAGAAGAAGAGTTAAAACGTTTGATTAAAAGCTTAGGTGACAGCGGAAAAACGTTTGAGTTATTTGAGCAAGATAATCCACTTAAAAACGTATTTATTGTAAAGGCGAAAGAACCAACAGATACAGCTACAATTGCGAAAAAAGTTGAAAAAATGCAGTTTGTAAGTACAGTCCAATATGGTAAAGGCCAAGTTGAAAAATTATTTGATACAGTGAACACAGGCCGTAATATTGGGATTTTGTTAATTGCTGGTCTATTATTCACAGCAATGTTCTTAATCTCTAATACAATCAAAATTACAATTTATGCACGAAGCACGGAGATTGAAATTATGAAACTTGTAGGTGCGACAAACTGGTTTATCCGTTGGCCGTTCTTATTAGAAGGTTTATTCTTAGGTGTACTTGGTTCAATTCTCCCAATTGTTGTAATTTTATCTACTTATAATTCGCTTCAAGGTATGTTTAACCAGAAGCTTGGAGGAACGATTTTTGAACTTCTTCCATATAGTCCGTTTGTATTCCAACTTTCCGGTTTATTAGTGTTAATTGGTGCATTAATCGGTATGTGGGGAAGCGTAATGTCAATTCGTCGCTTCTTAAAAGTATAAAAAGTTGCAAACATAATTCGTACAAGCTTATCATATAGTAGAAATAGGTAAAGGCATCACACAATGTGTGATGCCTTTTGCTACACCACCTGTGTGTTCTGGAAAGGGGAATTCCGCATTGAAACGTAGAGTTGCGATTATTGGAATGATTGTTGCATTTTTAATTGGTGCTGGCGGAATGTTTGCAGGTATGTATATGTTTGGAATCAATCCATCATATATGGCGCAAACAATTACAGGCGATAGTGCCGGCACGAAACAAGGGGATTTAGCTAAAATTAATGAGGCGTATGCACTGATTGATTCGCGTTATGTGGAAGACGTGAAGGATGAAAAGCTTGTTGAGGGTGCGATACAGGGTATGTTGTCGACGCTGAAGGACCCTTATTCCACGTATATGGATAAGGAAACAGCGAAGCAATTTACAGAGTCGCTTGATCCGGAGCTTGAAGGTATTGGTGCTGAGGTGAACAAAACGGATGGAAAACTGATCATTGTCTCTCCGATTAAAGGGTCACCAGCAGAAAAAGCAGGCATTAAGCCAAATGATCAAATTTTATCAGTAAATGGAAACAGTGTAAAAGATTTATCACGTGAAGAAGCGGTCTTAAAGATTCGTGGTAAACAAGGAACGGACGTTACGCTTGAGATAAAACGTTCAGGAGTAGCAGATCCACTAGAATTTAAAATTAAACGTGAAAAAATTCCGATTTTTACTGTGTTTAGTTCTGTAAAGAAAGAGAAGGAGAAAAATATTGGTTATATCCAAATTACATCTTTCTCTGAAAATACAGCGAAAGAATTTAAAGATCAATTAAAAGAACTTGAAAAGAAAGATATAAAAGGCCTTGTCATTGATGTACGTGGTAATCCAGGAGGTTACTTAAATAGCGTACAAGATATTTTAGGATTAATTATGACGGACAAAAAGCCAATGATGCAAGTTGAACAACGAAATGGTGAGAAAAAGAAATTCTCAACTGCATTAAAAGAGAGAAAATCATATCCAATTTCAGTATTAATTGATAAAGGAAGTGCATCGGCTTCAGAAATTTTAGCAGGTGCATTAAAAGAAGGCGAAGGATATGATTTAGTTGGTGAAAAAACATTTGGAAAAGGTACTGTTCAGCAAGCTGTTCCGTTTAAAGATGGCAGCAATATTAAACTGACAATGTTTAAATGGCTTACACCAGATGGCAATTGGGTTCATAAGAAAGGAATTGCCCCAACGGTGGAAGTGAAACAGCCAGATTATTATCATGCAACGCCAATTCAAATTGAGAAAACACTTTCTTATAATTCAAATGATGTACAAGTGAAGCATGCGCAAGAAATGCTGAAAAGTTTAGGATATGTACCTGGACGTGAGGATGGATACTTTAGTAAGGAAACAGAGTCGGCTTTAAAAGCATTCCAAAATGCAAATGAAATGGAAATGACAGGTCAGCTTGATAAAAAGACAGCTGAAGCGATTCAAAATAAAATCATTGAAAAGATTCGCTCTGGTGAAAATGATCTGCAATTGCAGGCAGCATTAAAATTAATGGCGAAATAAGGAAAAATACAGGCATATTATTGCCTGTATTTTTTTGTATGTGTTTATCCCGCTACTTATGAACGGTAACACTTCTATCTCAAAATTTAGAAAAAGAAAAGAAGGTAGATGGGGGATGGAGAAAACTCCACTGATTAAAGTTTCACTTTATGATAAGATAAAAAGAAAGAATAAATGGTGGTGAAGCGATTCGTGGAGGCGTGGTCTTTTGAGATAATGCGAGCAGTTGGGCGTTTTTTCTTACACCCTGCTGTCTATGTATTTTTGATAAGTAGCATTTTTGCTGGATACTTACGTATATTACGAGAACGAAAAGATTTTTCTTTTAAAGTATATGATATTTGGTTTGAACTACGAACATCCTTATTTTCAGGAGTTGGATATGGATTCGTTGTATCCATCATAACAGTTGGAGCCGGACTAGTTATGTCGCAAGCAAGTATATGGATGATTTTAATTTGGACACTAGTATTTGGACTAGCTGCTCAATATAGATATTTATCTCCTGCTTACACATTTGGCGTGGCGATTGTAGCAGCTTTATTATCTTCTAAACTTCCAATCTCTTTCTTACAGCTTGGAGAAGGAGAAGAGAGTACCATTGCATCACTTGCCATTTTAATTGGCTTGATGTTAGTAGTAGAAGGATTATTAATTTCGAAAAATGCGGTGCGGCATTCAACGCCTAAGATGCGTAAAGGAAAGCGCGGTTTAAATATTGGACTACATGAATCAAAGCGTTTATGGCTCGTTCCGATTTTTATTCTTGTGCCGGGAGATGCTGTTACACAATTTGTTTCGTGGTGGCCGGTCATTTCTGTTGGTTCACAAACGTATTCCTTATTCCTTGTACCGTTTTTAATTGGCTTTATGCGAACAATTAGAAGTGAGGAACCGACAGAAGCATTATTATTTACAGGAAGACGTATATTTGGTTTAGCGACCCTTGTTCTTGTTTTAGGGGTGGTCAGTTATTGGTGGCCTGTTGTAGCTATTCTTGCGATGGGAGTCGCGATGCTTGGTCGCTTTACTATTGCGATGCGGGAACGTATAGCTGATGAAACGCGCCCAGCATATTTTGCAGCGCGCGATGATGGATTAGTTGTATTAGGTATAATTCCGAATACAGTCGGTGTAGAAATGAATCTGAAGCCCGGAGAGGTTATTACGAAGGTAAACGGTGTAATTCCTAAAAGTGCAGAAGAGTTTTATGATGCGCTTCAGTCCAAGACGACAGGGGCATTTTGTAAGTTAGAAGTACTTGATACAAAAGGCGAGCTCCGCCTTGCTCAAACGGCACTATATGCAGATGGACATCATGAATTGGGAATTGTGTTTGTAGAACAGAATCATAAGTGGGATACGGAAGCAGTGTAATTTAAAAGACCTTGTATATGTAATTTTAACAGAATTAGCGTACCATATAGGTAGGTAAGAAAAAGATACATATATAGGAGGCTGTAAAAAATGATCGTAACAACAACTTCTGTTATTCAAGGGAAAGAAATTATCGAGTACATTGATATCGTAAACGGTGAAGCGATTATGGGTGCAAATATCGTCCGCGACTTATTTGCTTCTGTTCGTGACATTGTCGGTGGCCGTTCTGGTGCATATGAAAGTAAATTAAAAGAAGCACGTGATATTGCGATGGAAGAGATGAAATCTTTTGCGAAGCAAAAAGGTGCAAACGCGATTGTTGGCATTGACGTAGACTATGAGGTAGTTCGTGAAGGGATGTTAATGGTTGCGGTAAGTGGTACAGCTGTCCGTGTGTAACATATAAAGAAAAAAGCCGTGCTCAGTACACGGCTTTTTGTATGCCTGTTATGTTGTATATTGTAGAAGCGACGATATATTTGCAGTCGAATCACTGATATTTCTTGGGAAATTTCAGGATCCTCGTCGAGATATCGGGAAGACATTAGAGTGCGTCCTTATAATTCCTGATTTTCTCCAATAACTGCTCATATTCTTGTTCAAGAATTGTAACATCATCATGTCGATCAGGCATCGAAATCGGGCTGATGATTTCTGTTAATTTTGTTTGCAATCGCAACAGTTCTTGCTCGGTAGTGTTTACAGAAGTTTGTTCTGTTCGATTCATATATTGATCATAGTTTCCATGGAAGAGTCGTGGTTCAGTCTCATCTATGTGTAAGATATAATCTGCAACCGAACGAATAAATGCACGGTCATGGCTAATGAAAAGGACGGTGCCAGGATATTCTTGTAACATGTTTTCTAGTTCTTCCTGAGTTGTTACATCTAAATAATTCGTCGGTTCATCGAGCAGAAGCATGTTATAGTTTCCTAAAAACACTTTCGCTAGTGCTACCTTTGTTCGCTCGCCGCCGCTCAGTGAGTTTGAAACGTTCGCAATGTGCCACTTTCCTTTTGCGAGGGAAGTGGCTGTTTCTAGTGTTTCTTCGCTAAACTGAGGAATGATGGTGATAGAACCGTGATGTGAGACAGTGCCTTCATCTGGCTCTATTTCTTTGCTTAAAATTTGTAATAGTGTAGATTTTCCGGCTCCATTGACTCCGACAATGCCGATGCGGTCATTTCCTTGAATTTCAAGCGATTGTACTGTAAATATAGTGCGGTCACCAAAGATTTTTTCAATATTACGTACGAATAAAATGGTCATAAAAAAACCTCCCTAGTTTCACTAGAGAGGATAGACGTCACCCATAGATGTAAAAAGTGTGTAGAAATAAGCGATGCACATATTTTTACACGATCGCGATAAAAGAAAGTATCGACAAATGGACAGACTCATCTTCTTCTAGTTTTCATCATTTTGTTTCACTATGCGTGATGGATGAATAAATAAGAGAATTAGAACTTCATTGGCCGGGTTACCTTCCTTTCATAATGTTATTTTTATTGTATGCGTATACGTATACAAAGAGATTTGTCAAACTAGTTTCTGGTTATTATTTCCGGAATTGTTCATTGTATAGTTTCGCCTTTACTAATGCTTCTTTATCGTTTGAAATTTCATCCGGTGCATTAGCATCACCGATAATGTAGCCTTCAAAAGAAGAACCGATAAAATCAAAGATGTATTGAAATTGTGCGATAAGTGGTAATGCCTTTAACTTTGGATTATCTCCACCAACAATGACAACGTACATCTTTTTTTCTTTCATCTTTTCTTTAAAATGAAGGGATCTATCACGTAAACTTTGTGACCAGCGATCAACAAAGTTTTTCATATGTCCGCTCATCCCATACCAATATAGAGGTGTAGCGAAAATAATTGTATCGTGTTCTAGCATTTGCTCAATTAGGTTTTGGTAATCATCATCTACTGGTTGAAATCCTTCTGCTTCATGACGTTGGTCTGTAATAGGATGAACGGTATGATCCCGTAAATAAACTTGTTCTGCATCGATACCATCAATCATCATGTGTGTAAGGGCTTCTGTATTTCCATTTGAACGGGAGCTTCCGTGTATAACGAACATATGCAATCATTCCTTTTCCTTCGTTTTTTTTAGGAGTGAAACATGCTTCTGTAAATTCGCTTGAATATTGGAGAGCAGTGAAATTTGCTTTGTTACCTCAGCCAGCTTTTCTTCGTAAAGTGTAAGAATACTACTGCATGGATTTTCGTATAATTGTGGTTCAATTTCTAAGCAGCGCAGCATTCTTGCAGTTTCTTCTAAATTCAAGCCAAGCTGTAAGTACATCTGAATGAGTTCAACTTTTCTGGTGGCACTTGCCTCAAAATCACGATAGCCATTTGTAAGGCGTTTCGAAGGAAGCAACCCTTTTTCTTCATAATGCCTTAATGAACGTTCACTGACGCCAGTTCGCTTTGATAATTCTCCAATTCGCACTGCACTTCACTCCTTTCGTATATATTGTAAACCTTCACACCAATGTGAAGGTCAACTCTGTTTTTGTGCAAATGAATGAACGTGGTCTAAAAAGACTTGAATGGCTTTGGAAGGAATAAAGTATTTGCCACGAACGATAGAGAAAGGGCGGATGAGTTTTTCGTTTGGAACTTCGACATGGAAAAGTTCTTTTGCTTGTAGCTCTTTCCTTACGGTCCAGTCAGAAAGGATTGCAATGCCGAGCCCAGCAGCAACGGCTTCTTTTACACTTTGAATGCTGCTAAATGTAAAGAAACGCTTCATTTTTAAATGGTGCTGATGGATAAAACGATCGCTATAGGCGCGTGTTCCAGATCCCATCTCCCTGAGAATCCATACTTGATCTTGAAGTGAAGCTTCGTTAATTGCATGTGCACCCAGAAGAGGATGTTTTGGTGGAACGACTAGTTTCATTTCATCTTTCATAAAAGTCTCTACATCTATATCGGTGTATACGACTTGACCTTCTACTAAGCCAATATCGATTTGGTTGGAACGAATGCTTTGGAGAACTTCTTCTGTGTTGGAGATAAACGTGTGTACTTCCACACGCGGATTTTCATTGGCGTAGCGTGCTAATATTTTTGGGAGTAAATATTCACCAATTGTAAAACTTGCCCCGATGCGCAGTGTTCCTGTAACAACGTTATGTAGTTCGTTAATTTCTTGTTTTGCTTCTTCATAAAGAGATAGCATTTGCTTCGCATGTATGTATAAAATATTGCCAGCTTCCGTAACTTGGACATGTTTTGGAGAACGCTGAATGAGCGTAGTGCCAAATTCGTTTTCTAAATTGCGAATATGCATGCTGACGCCAGGCTGAGAGAGATTGAGCAATTCTGCCGCACGAGAGAAATGCTTTTGTTCTACGACGGTCACAAATATTTTTAAAATATCGACGTTCATGATGTTTGCTCCTTTGCTCTTTTGTTATTGATCTAGAGATTAGCTTCGGCTTTTCTATTGTCTAGCTCCGGCGGCTAAAATCTCCGGTCGTTTCGCCCCCTCGGACGAGGCGAAAAGTGCCTCTCTGTCGGGGGCTCCAACGCCCTGCGATTTTGAACAAGCCGCCTTCACTTTTTTAGTTTATCATAAGTTTTTCTGATGATTGAGATTGAATATTGATATTAAACTTATTATTGGAATGCTCTTATAATGGAAGTATAAGAAACATGCATGTTTTAATACGATTATTGGAGTGATCCAAAGTGGAACAAACACTTGTTATACAAAAGAAGAAGCGTCTCGGTTTTTCGCAGGGGATTGGGATTACATTGTTGATTGCGATTAGCGCGAAATATTTAGCAGAGCTTCCATTTTTAAATATTATGGGCCAATTAGTTATCGCTATTCTAATTGGAATGATTTGGAGAGCTACAATTGGTGTTCCAAGCGAAGCGATAGCGGGAACGAATTTTGCGAGTAAGAAGTTACTTCGCTTCGGAATTATTTTGCTAGGTATGCGATTAAATCTTGTTGATATTGCAAAGGCTGGGCCAAAGGTGCTAGTTATTGCAGCGATTGTCATTGCTTTTACACTTGTTGTTGTATACGCATTAACACGCGTTTTTAAAGTAGATAAGACACTTGGGATTTTAACAGCATGCGGGACGGCAATTTGCGGCGCGGCCGCGGTCGTGGCAATTGCGCCGCAAGTGAAGGCGAAGGACGATGAAACAGCGGTCGGTGCAGCAATTATTGCTATTTTAGGTACAATTTTCACGTTAATTTATACTTTATTATACCCAGTTCTTGGATTATCCCCGTATAGTTACGGTGTATTTTCTGGAGCGACGCTGCATGAGATTGCACATGTCATCGCTGCTGCGGCGCCAGGTGGAAGCGCGTCTGTTGATATTGCGGTTATTGTAAAATTAACGCGCGTTGCCATGCTTGTACCGGTAGCGATTTTAATTGGTTTATGGTTTAAGCGTAGTGAGAGAAATGAGCAAAAGGGTTCTTGGCGTGATATTCCGATTCCGTGGTTTATCTTAGGGTTCTTGGCAATGAGTGCATTTCATTCATTAGGTGTTATACCGGAAGTGGTAGCAGGATACATCGTAATCCTTGCTTATATGCTCATTGCGATGGCAATGGCGGGACTTGGTTTAAATGTAGAATTTACGACATTCCGTAAATTAGGAAGTAGAGCATTTGTCGCAGGGTTAGTGGGATCTGTTTGTCTTTCTGTTCTCGGGTATATTCTTGTATATGCGTTAGGTTTTATGTAAGGTAACAAAAGGAGGCATAATCGGTATGCCTCCTTTTCCTATTTCATGAATGCTTCCACATCACGGCGTAAAAGGGTAATCATAAAGGATAATTCCTTTTCCACTTCAGTAAATTGTTCTTCTTTCACAAGCTGGATAATTTTTTGTGTGCGTCTAAAGCGAAATGGGCGTACAACTTGTATGATAAGAGGTAAGGCTTCCTGTTCAAGTGTAGATAATGCTCGTTCTTTCATATAGGCTGATAAAAATTCATAAAAGCAGTCATCTTGTTCATCCCCCATAAGTTCATATGCTAAAAAAATAGCTTCTCCGACGAGATGGTTAATAAAAACTTCATCACCAGTGATATTGAAATCAATAAGGGATTGAAATGTATCGTTATGATCTAGCAAAATATTTCCCTCTATTTTGTAAAGATATCTTTACTTAAAACTGGAAAATATTTATAATAAAAGTAAAGATATCTTTACTTTTAAAGGTGGATCCTATGGGTGTAAAAAACAGAATTAAAGAACTAAGAAAGCAAAATCACATAACGCAAATTGAAATGGCAAAAGCAATGCAAGTGACAAGACAAACGATTGTGGCGATTGAAAATCATCATTACAATCCGAGCTTGGAATTGTCACTGAAGATTGCAAAGTATTTTGGGATGAAGGTGGAGGAAATATTTACGTTGGAGTAAGGGGGAAGAGAGCATGAGAGATGATAAACAATTGTACATAGTCACGATTTTAGGGCTATTTGCAGGAGACATCCTAATACGCATTATGGATTCTTCCATACCGATATTGCCGCTAGTGGTTAGTAATATTTTAGCAATCGTATTTTTGACTTTGTACGTTTATTACAAAAAGTGTAAATACAAAAAAGAAGAGCTTCCAGATGTAGATGAACGAGTGCAGGAGAATATAAAAAGATATTTAAATATCTCGTTTTTATTTTCGTTCATTCTTTTTATTACTTACATTTGTATGAGTAAAGCAATCGGGAGAGCTGTAATACCAATACCAGAAATATTTATTGTGTGTAGCTTCCTATTTACAGGTAGTTTAATCGTGACAACTATATTTGGAAAACGAGCATAAAGAGCGGATAGAGGTGGAATGAGGATGCAAGATGAATACGAAAGACATCAGTCAGATAAAGCCTTTAAATATTTAGGGGTATTTTATGCGCTAAGCTTAGCGGTATGGGGTATGTATAATTTGATTGTTTACGGAAGTGCTGGAACGCCATTTATTCTTTTTGTAATTGGACAGTTTATATACTTTTTTGTGAACTATTGGCCGAAATGGCAGTTTAGAAAGGTAGAAGAGAGTGAGTAGTGAGGTATGTTCTACAAATAGATAAATAAAGGGGAAACGGGATGGGATTACCGATTTAATCCCGTAAAAGCTGTTTACATGAAGCGTGTAAACAGCTTTTTTTGCAGTTTTCCACAAAAACACTTGAAAGTTACGTTACGTCATCTTTTACAATGAAAGAGGAAAGGGTGATGGAAATGATCTCAATTCAAGAACTTACAAAGGAAACAGGAGTTACGGTAAGAACACTTCGTTATTATGATCAAATTGATTTGCTGAAACCAAGCGGGAAAACAGAAGGTGGACACCGTTTATATAGTGAAAGGGACGTCATTCGTTTGCAACAAATTTTATTTTTAAAAGAAATGGGTTTCTCGTTAAAAGAGATTATGAATATACTAATGACAGATGAATTTAGCTTAAGAGAATCATTAGAAAAACAGCATAAGTTTGTACAAGAAGAGCAGAAAAAGTTTAATCGGATGGAACGGATTTTACAAGCTGTTATGTATTCGGCTGAGTTAGAGGGAGAGTTAGATTGGAAAATTATGTTCGAACTTATTCAACTTTCGAGGCAGTCTCCTCGTATACGTGAAGTATTTCAAAAGCGAGTGTTTTCAGAGGATGAGCAAAAACTTCTTCGCAATTTGCCAAATATGAGCGAGGAAGATGAGGATGTTCGAGAATGGGTAGATCTGTTAAAACAGTTACGCAGCTTTATGAAAGAAGGGAAGGATGCATCTCATGATGACGTGCAAGAAGCTATAAAAAAGCTAATGGCTAAGTGTTTGGAGATGGCAAATGGGGATGAAGCATTTCTAGATAAATTATGGGAAGTACGAAAGTCAGAAGAAGACTCGCAGAAGATGAATATGTATCCAATTGAAGAGGAGCTTCTAGTGTATATGGATGAAGCTTTTCGTATATATGATGAGAGGGAGAAGGAGAAATGAGTATACTGGCAGAGTATCGTTGGTATTTCTTAATTGGTGCAGAAATTGTGTTTTGGATATCAGCAATTGGTTTCTTTTTACTTCGTTACGGATTTCGATTACGGAAAGCCAGTTTCATTGCTGGCATTGTGTTACTTCTCAATGAAGTCTTTATTTTAGCTTTAGGTGTCATGGATTATTATGAAACTGGTAAGTTTTCTAACTTTCAAATCATTACGATAGTGATATTATTATATGCATTCTTCTATGGGAAAAAAGATCTAAAAAAATTAGATGTATGGGTACAAAAACTTGTTGCAAAGTGGCGGAATGAGCCGATGCCTATTATAAAAGAGCCAGTAGAAGTTACGGGCTGGGCTTATGCGAAACAGGAAATGGGGCAGTGGGGCTTACATCTCGCTTTGTTTATCGTTGTTCATATTGTCTTTTTCTTTATGTATGGACTCGTGCCGATTGAACAGTGGGGAAATTGGCTTGAAAAAGGAATTGTGTTAAATGAGGCCGCCAGCCGTGTGAGTCAAGTTTGGGGAATTGTATTTTTAGTTGATACGGTAATTACATTCTCATATGTCATTTTCCCCAAAAAAGAAAAGAAGCTGCTGTCCTAATGGGACAACAGCTTTTTCATTATGCAACGTCTTCTTTTTGTTCATTTTGTAGCGTACTATTTTTGTAACCGTAACTGAAGTAGACAACAAGTCCAATTACAAGCCATACTGCAAAGCCAATCCATGTTGTTGCTGGGAGCTGCAATGCGAGGTATCCACAGAATAGAACAGCTAAAGCAGGAATCCATGGTACTAATGGCACTTTAAAAGCACGAGGTAGTTCTGGTTGTTTTTTGCGTAAGATGATTACTCCGATGGATACAACGATGAATGCGAATAGTGTACCGATATTTGTTAATTCTGCTAGTTTGTTTAAAGGAATGAAACCAGCAAAGAAAGCAACCATAGTTGCAGTAATCCAACTATTGATAACAGGTGTTTGTGTTTTCTTGTTCACGCGAGAAAGTGCTTTTGGTAGTAAGCCATCGCGGCTAATTGCGTAAAATAAACGTGTTTGTCCATATAACATAACGAGTAATACAGTTGTAATTCCAGTAATTGCTCCTAAAGAAATGAAACCTGCGATCCAATCTTGTTGGATGTATTGTAGTGCAAATGCAACAGGGTTTTTAACACCTAACTGATCGTAAGGCACAATTCCAGTTAAAATTAATGAAACAACGATATATAAAATTGTACAGATTGTTAAAGAAGCAATAATGCCGATTGGCATGTTACGCTGTGGGTTTTTCACTTCTTCAGCAGCTGTTGATACAGCGTCAAATCCGATGTAAGCAAAGAATACAGTTGCAGCTCCAGTTGTTACGCCAGAGAAGCCGAACGGCATAAATGGTGTCCAGTTTTCAGGTTTGACATAGAAAGCGCCAACACCGATAAATAGTAAGACAACAAAAAGTTTGATAGCTACCATGATCGCATTAAAGCGAGCTGATTTTTTTGCTCCTCTTGTTAATAACAATGTCATTAGAAAGATGATACAGATTGCCGGTAAGTCTACGTATGTTCCAGCTTCAGGATTATACGCGCTTGTTAAAGCTGTAGGTAATGTAATCCCGAATCCACTTAATAGTCCTTGGAAATATCCTGACCAACCAGAGGCAACAGCTGAGGAAGCTAAGCCATATTCTAAAATTAAATCCCATCCTAAAATCCAAGCGATTAACTCTCCAAATGTTGCATAGCTATAAGTGTATGCACTACCAGATACCGGTACAGTTGATGCGAATTCAGAATAACATAGTGCTGCAAATACACAGGCTAAACCGGATAAAATAAACGATAGAATAAGTGCTGGTCCTGCGTGTTCTGCTGCGGCAACACCAGTAAGAACGAAAATGCCTGTTCCAATAATGGCGCCGACCCCGAGCATTGTGAGATCAAATGCACCGAGTTCTTTCTTTAAAGATGCCCCTTTTTGTTCTGCCTGTGCTAATAATGCTGAAATGGATTTTTTCCGAAATAGATTCATATAGATCCCTCACTCCTTAGTTGTTATAATATTCTGAAAAATATTTCCGTTTTGTCGTATCGTGTCGAATCTTTGTAGTTCGTATTCTAAAGTAAAATAATATTTTTGTAAATATTTATTTTTTAGAAAATTCTACCTATTAATATTGTTCTTCTAGTTAATCTCGTGTTGAATGATAGTATAAAGCCAAAACAAGCTGGAGAGGATTTAATATGAGAACAGGAATTGCCTCATTGTGTTTTCTATTTTGTATTGGAAGCTTAGTAGCATGTTCACAATCGGGCGGTAAAATTGATGAGAATAATGATGTGATTGCAAAAGGACATAAAATTTCTAATTTACATAAATTCGAGAAGTTCTTCATGAATGTTGAAAAAGGTAGAGCGGATAAAATATGCATTGTGAATTATACACATGAAGGAGATCCAATCTTTCAAACGTTAGAATATGATGGGAGAGAAATCAGCTATAAGGTAGATAATTCTTATGATAAATTTGCTGGTAAAGATAAAGGGATTTACTCCGATACTTGTAAAAAGATAATGAAAGATACTCGTGAAGATATAGGGTATACGCTACATGATTGTGTGAAAGAAACAGGTCATAATGGATATGACCTGTTTCGTATACCGGCAAAATAAATGGGATTAAAAAAGGAAGGAGCTTATAAAAAAAGAAACCTTCCTTTTGCTATGTTTATCCCGCTATTTGCGGGCAGTAAGACCCCCATCTCAAGATTCAGAGAGAAACGAGGAAGATAGGCGGGGGACAACTGCCCGTAAAAGATAGATTCATTAACCATCAGTAGAGATGAAGAAAACCCCTACTGATGGAAGTTTCACTTTATATTGTCGAAAACTTTACCGAATATCTGTTCGTTTTCTTGGTTTTTTCATGGGCATTCGTGGTAAAATGGGAATACAGATTTTTTACGAGGAGGTCGGTTTTGTTTGGAACATCAATTTGAGATTGTCTCAGAATATTCCCCGCAAGGTGATCAGCCAAGAGCGATAAAGCAGCTGATAGCGGGGATTAATAATGGTAAGAAACATCAAGTGTTGCTTGGAGCGACAGGAACGGGAAAGACATTTACGATTTCGAATGTTATTAAAGAAGTGAAGAAGCCAACACTTGTAATGGCTCATAATAAAACATTAGCAGGACAACTGTATAGTGAACTCAAAGATTTCTTTCCGAACAATGCTGTTGAGTATTTTGTGAGTTATTACGATTATTATCAACCGGAAGCGTATGTACCACAAACCGATACGTTTATTGAAAAAGATGCACAAATCAATGATGAGATTGATAAATTACGTCACTCAGCGACATCAGCTTTATTTGAACGAGATGATGTCATTATTGTAGCAAGTGTTTCTTGTATTTACGGCTTAGGTTCGCCAGAAGAATACCGTGAACTTGTGGTTTCTTTGCGCGTTGGTATGGAAAAGGACCGTAATCAATTGCTTCGTGAACTTGTTGATGTGCAGTACGGTCGTAATGATATTGATTTTAAACGCGGAACATTTCGAGTGCGCGGAGATGTAGTTGAGATTTTCCCAGCATCGCTTGATGAACATTGTATTCGGATTGAGTTTTTTGGCGATGAGATTGATCGTATCCGTGAAGTGAATGCCTTAACAGGTGAAGTATTAGCAGAACGTGAACATGTAGCAATCTTCCCGGCATCTCACTTCGTTACACGTGAAGAAAAAATGAAAGTTGCCATTGAAAATATTGAAAAAGAATTAGAAGAGCGTTTAAAAGAATTAAATGATAACGGTAAATTGTTAGAAGCCCAGCGTATTGAGCAGCGAACTCGTTACGATTTAGAAATGATGCGAGAGATGGGATTTTGTTCGGGGATTGAAAACTACTCCCGTCATTTGACGCTCCGTCCAGCTGGTTCAACACCATATACATTAATAGATTATTTCCCTAAAGATTTCCTAATTGTTATGGATGAGTCGCATGTAACAGTGCCGCAAGTAAGAGCGATGTATAATGGGGACCAAGCGCGTAAACAAGTGCTTGTTGACCATGGATTTCGCTTGCCGTCAGCGATGGATAATAGACCGCTTATGTTTGAAGAGTTTGAAGAGAAAACGAATCAAGTTGTGTATGTATCAGCAACGCCGGGCCCATATGAACTAGAGCTTACACCGGAAGTTGTGGAGCAAATTATCCGTCCAACGGGGCTTTTAGATCCGCAAATTGATGTAAGACCAATTGAAGGGCAAATAGATGATTTATTAGGAGAAATCCATGATCGCATTGCGAAAAATGAGCGTGTATTGATTACGACATTAACAAAGAAAATGTCAGAGGATTTAACAGATTATTTAAAAGATGTTGGTATTAAAGTAAACTACTTACATTCTGAAATTAAAACGCTAGAGCGGATTGAGATTATTCGAGATCTTCGCCTTGGCAAATTTGATGTGCTTATTGGTATTAACTTGTTGCGAGAAGGGCTTGATATTCCAGAAGTATCACTCGTAGCGATTTTAGATGCGGACAAAGAAGGATTCTTACGTTCAGAGCGATCATTGATTCAGACAATTGGTCGTGCCGCGCGTAATGAACACGGTCATGTAATCATGTACGCAGATCGCATAACGAGATCGATGGGAATTGCAATTGAAGAGACGAAACGCCGTCGTCAAAAGCAAGAAGCTTACAACGAGGAACATGGCATTACACCGAAAACAATTCAAAAAGAAGTACGTGACGTGATTCGTGCAACAACAGCCGCAGAAGAAACAGAAGTATATGAAGCTGGGCCGGCTAAGAAAATGACGAAGAAAGAACGAGAAAAAACAATCGCGAAGATGGAAGCAGAAATGAAGGAAGCGGCAAAGGCACTAGACTTCGAGCGTGCAGCTGAGCTGAGAGATTTACTGCTAGAATTAAAAGCGGAAGGGTGAAAATAGTGAGCAAAGATTTTATCGTAGTAAAAGGTGCGAGGGCGCATAACTTGAAAAATATTGATGTAACCATTCCGAGAAATCAGCTCGTTGTTGTGACAGGTCTGTCTGGTTCAGGGAAATCATCATTAGCATTTGATACGATTTATGCAGAAGGGCAGCGCAGATACGTGGAGTCTTTATCCGCGTATGCGCGCCAATTTTTAGGGCAAATGGATAAACCGGATGTGGATACAATTGAAGGGTTATCGCCAGCAATTTCAATTGATCAAAAAACGACGAGTCGTAACCCACGTTCAACAGTCGGAACGGTGACAGAGATTTATGATTATTTACGCCTATTATTTGCGCGTATTGGGACACCGATCTGTCCGAACCACGGGATTGAAATTACATCACAAACGGTAGAACAAATGGTAGACCGTGTTTTAGAATATCCAGAGCGCACGAAATTACAAGTGTTAGCACCGATTGTATCAGGTCGTAAAGGTGCACATGTGAAAGTATTAGAGGATATAAAGAAACAAGGTTATGTTCGCGTTCGTGTTGATGGAGAAATGCTTGATGTGTCTGAAGAAATTACGTTAGATAAAAACAAGAAGCATTCCATTGAAGTCGTAATTGACCGTATCGTTGTGAAAGAAGGGGTTGCAAGCCGCCTTGCAGATTCTCTTGAAAGTGCATTGAAACTAGGTGGAGGTCGTGTATTAATCGATGTGATTGGAGAAGAGGAGCTTTTATTTAGTGAGCATCATGCTTGCCCGCATTGTGGTTTTTCAATCGGTGAATTAGAACCTCGTATGTTCTCTTTCAATAGCCCATTTGGTGCGTGTCCGTCTTGTGATGGGCTTGGCTTAAAATTAGAGGTAGATTTAGAACTTGTAATTCCAAATTGGGACTTATCGTTAAATGGGCATGCGATTGCCCCTTGGGAACCGACTAGTTCGCAATATTATCCGCAATTACTGCAATCTGTGTGTAATCATTACGGCATTGATATGGATATGCCTGTGAAGGATATACCGAAAGAGTTATTTGATAAAGTGTTGTACGGAAGTGGAGAAGAGAAGGTTTATTTCCGTTATGTGAATGACTTTGGACAAGTGAAAGAAAGTGATATTTTATTTGAAGGAGTTATTCCAAATATTGAACGTCGCTACCGTGAAACAAGTTCTGATTACATTCGTGAACAAATGGAGAAGTATATGGCGGAGCAGGCGTGTCCGAAATGTAAGGGCGGCCGCTTGAAGCCAGAAAGCTTAGCTGTTTTTGTTGGCGGAAAAACGATTGCGGATGTAACGAAGTACTCTGTTCAAGAAGTTTATGATTTCTTCGAGGGCATTGAACTGACAGAAAAACAAGAAAAGATTGCTCGTTTAATTTTACGTGAAATTAAAGAGCGCGTAAGTTTCTTAATTAACGTTGGACTTGATTATTTAACATTAAGCCGTGCAGCAGGAACATTATCAGGTGGGGAAGCACAGCGTATTCGTCTTGCAACGCAAATTGGTTCTCGTTTAACTGGTGTATTATATATTCTTGATGAACCTTCTATCGGCTTACATCAGCGTGACAATGATCGCCTGATTCGTACATTACAGGAAATGCGTGATTTAGGAAATACGCTAATCGTTGTTGAACATGATGAAGATACAATGATGGCGGCCGATTATTTACTTGATATTGGCCCTGGCGCAGGAATTCATGGTGGGCAAGTTGTGTCATCTGGCTCGCCAGATGAAGTGATGAATGATGATAATTCATTAACAGGGCAATATTTAAGCGGTAAGAAATTTATTCCGGTCCCACTTGAGAGACGTAAAGGGGATGGGCGTAAGGTCGAGATTATTGGTGCAAAAGAAAATAACTTAAAAAATGCGAAGATGTCATTCCCGCTTGGGACATTTGTAGCAGTAACCGGTGTATCTGGATCAGGAAAAAGTACGATGATCAATGAAGTTCTATATAAATCGTTAGCACAGAAATTATATAAAGCGAAAAGTAAGCCAGGAGCTCATAAGGAAATTAAAGGCCTTGAGCATTTAGATAAAGTTATTGATATTGATCAATCACCAATCGGACGTACACCGCGCTCAAATCCAGCGACATACACAGGCGTTTTCGATGATATCCGTGATGTGTTTGCGCAAACGAATGAAGCAAAAGTACGTGGGTATCAAAAGGGACGTTTTAGTTTTAACGTGAAAGGTGGCCGTTGTGAGGCTTGCCGCGGTGATGGGATTATTAAAATTGAAATGCATTTCTTACCGGATGTATATGTTCCATGTGAAGTATGTCATGGAAAACGTTATAATCGTGAAACGTTAGAAGTGAAATATAAAGATAAGAACATTTCTGAAGTACTAGGAATGACGATTGAAGATGGGGTAGAATTCTTTGCCAACATCCCGAAAATTAAACGGAAGTTGCAGACGCTTGTAGATGTAGGGCTAGGCTATATGAAATTAGGGCAGCCGGCTACTACATTATCGGGTGGTGAAGCGCAGCGTGTGAAACTTGCATCTGAATTACATCGCCGTTCTACAGGTCGTACGTTATATATTTTAGATGAGCCGACAACCGGCTTACATGCACATGATATTGCACGACTTCTAGAAGTATTACAGCGCCTTGTTGAAAGTGGGGAAACTGTGCTTGTTATCGAGCATAACTTAGATGTAATTAAGACAGCAGATTACATTGTTGACCTTGGTCCAGAAGGCGGAGACAAAGGTGGTCAAATCGTTGCATCAGGTACGCCGGAGCAAGTTGTAAAAGAAGAACGTTCGTATACAGGGAAGTATTTAAAAGAGATTTTAGAGCGTGATACGGCTCGTATGAAAGAGAAGATGAATGGGGTTGAAGTAGGGAGCTAAGCCAATTGGCTAGCTCCTTGTTTTAGTTTGGGAGAGGATTTAGCGTGGCAGGTATACAAGTATAAGGGCTGGAATAAGTTGTTATATAAAGTGAAACTTTAATCAGTGGGGGTTTTCTTCATCCCCCACTGATTATGAGTTGAACGAATCGGGCTTTTACGGACAGTTCATCTCCCACCTAACTTCTTTGCTTTCGCTGAATTTTGAGGTGGGAGTGTTACTGTCCGTTAATGCGGGATAAACTCATTTCGGTTTTCAGCATACAAATCATGACTATGAAGCCAAAAGGAGACTTCTACTCATTTCCTCCTGGGATGGGGCGAAAAAAGGATCTGTCCCCCCTATGGATGGGTGGATGCTCTCTTCCCACCAAAAAAGAAAGGTTTTCCCTCGCTTTTTTTATGGTTACTTGGCGTTTGCTATCCATTAGCGTATGATTAAGTATATATATCAAAAGGATGTGTAAGAAAATGAGATGGATTCTATCACTTCTTGTAAATAGCGTCGTATTAATTGTTGTATCAGGTCTTCTAAAGGGAATTGCACCAGACGCATTTTACATAGAAAACATACAAACCGCGATTATCGCGAGCATTATTTTGTCGATTTTAAATGTGTTTGTAAAACCGTTATTAATTTTAATTACGTTACCGATTACTGTTTTAACATTTGGTTTCTTCCTAATTGTAATTAATGCAATTACATTAGAGATGACAGATTCTTTGTTAGGTGATGCTTTTAACATATCAGGATTTGGTGTAGCAATTCTTGCGGCAATTTGTATTTCTATCTTAAATATGCTGATTGATAAAGTAATTGTCGAACCATTATCTGAGAAAAAATAGAAAAATGACAAAAAGAAAAACATTTCATGAACCTCATGAAATGTTTTTCTATTTAGTAGAAACCATATTTCTTGTTTTCAGAAAAAAATGGTACAATATCGGTTAGAATGGAATTTTACATCAAATAAGACTGAACCCGCAGCGGAGTGGAGGTTTACATATGCCGAAAGTAAGGACAAAAGATTTAATTGAGCAATTTCAATTGGAATTAGTAAGTGGTGAGGAAGGAATTCATCGTCCAATTGATACAAGTGATTTATCGCGACCTGGAATTGAAATGGCAGGATTCTTTACATATTATCCAGCAGATCGCGTACAGCTTCTTGGAAAAACGGAGCTTACTTTTTTTGATACATTAACAACTGAGCAAAAGCAAGAAAGAATGACAGCTCTTTGTACAGAAGAGACGCCGTGTATTATTGTAACGCGTAGTCAAGATGTACCTGGAGAATTATTGCAAGCATCACGTGAGTTTGGTGTGCCTCTTTTACGCTCTTCCCAAACGACGACAAGACTATCAAGTCGTTTAACAAATTATTTAGAAGGTAAGTTAGCACCAACAACTGCCGTTCACGGTGTATTAGTAGATATTTACGGCGTTGGTGTTTTAATTACAGGTCAAAGCGGCGTCGGGAAAAGTGAAACAGCACTTGAACTTGTTAAACGCGGTCACCGCTTAGTTGCGGATGATAGCGTAGAAATTCGTCAAGAAGATGAAGATACGTTAGTAGGAAGCTCGCCAGATTTAATTGAGCATTTACTAGAAATTCGTGGTCTAGGTATTATTAACGTCATGACGTTATTTGGTGCAGGGGCTGTGCGAAACTACAAGCGTATTACACTTGTGATTAATCTTGAGATTTGGGATCAAAAGAAAAACTATGATCGTCTAGGTCTTGATGAAGAGAAAATGAAAATTATAGATACAGAACTTACGAAGATTACACTTCCAGTTCGTCCTGGCCGAAACTTGGCTGTTATTATTGAAGTAGCAGCAATGAACTTCAGATTAAAACGAATGGGAGTCAATGCAGCACAACAATTTTCTGAGCGCTTAATGAGTGCGATTGAACTAGGAAATCAAGAATAAGTTTGGAGAGAGAGGTCATACATATGCTGTTAGGTTCTGTACCACAGCTAGATCGTGTAGCGATTCAGCTTGGACCATTCCCAGTCTATTGGTATGGGGTTATTATTGGGACAGGTGTTTTGCTTGGACTTTGGTTAGCTACGCGCGAGGGTGAACGATTAGGTATTCCAAAAGATACTTTTGTCGATCTTGTTTTAATTGCGGTACCAATCGCGATTATTTGCGCACGCGCATACTATGTTATTTTTGAGTGGGAATATTATGTGCAAGACCCAAGGCAAATTATTAATATTCGTCAAGGTGGATTGGCGATTCATGGTGGTTTAATCGGAGCGGTGATTACGGGGATTTTCTTTGCGAAAAAACGTGGTATTTCCTTCTGGAAGCTGGCTGATATTGCAGCACCAAGTATTCTTCTTGGACAAGCAATTGGCCGATGGGGAAATTTTATGAACCAAGAGGCTCACGGCGGTGAAGTAACAAGACAGTTTTTAGAAGGCTTACATTTACCAGAGTTTATTGTGAATCAAATGTATATTAATGGTGTATATTATCATCCAACGTTCTTATATGAATCATTATGGAATTTTGCAGGTGTAATTCTATTATTGTTATTACGCAAAGCGAATTTACGCCGTGGTGAATTATTCTTTACGTATTTAATTTGGTATTCAGTTGGACGTTTCTTTGTGGAAGGCCTACGTACGGATAGCTTAATGTTAGGACCGCTTCGCATTGCGCAAGTGATGTCCATCGGGCTTGTTGTTATTTCTATCATTTTCATTATTGTGAGACGTATAATGGGGCAAGCTGATAAAAGATATTCAGAAAACTAGAGAAAAGTAGCATCTTATATGAGATGCTGCTTCTTTCATATTCAGGCAGTGAAAGGACCTTAGCATATGAAAATAAATACAGTGTTATTTGATTTAGATGGAACATTAATAAATACAAATGAACTTATTATTTCTTCTTTTTTACACACGTTAAATAAGTACTATCCAGATCAGTATAAGCGCGAAGATATATTGCCATTTATCGGTCCATCTTTGCATGAGACGTTTCGTTCAATGGATGAGGGCAAGGTAGATGAGATGATTCAGTGCTATCGTCAGTTTAATCATGACCATCATGATGAACTAGTGGAAGAATATGAAACTGTCTATGAAACCGTTCAGGAATTAAAGAAACAAGGTTATAAAATTGGAATTGTGACCACGAAGGCGAGACAAACAGTAGAAATGGGTTTAAAGCTTTCAAAATTAAAGGAGTTCTTTGATGTTGTTGTAACAATTGATGATGTAGAACACGTGAAACCACATCCAGAACCCATTCAAAAAGCATTGAAACTATTGGATGCAAAACCGGAAGAAACATTAATGGTTGGTGATAACCATCATGATATAGTAGGCGGACAAAACGCAGGTACGAAAACAGCAGCAGTGGCATGGACGATTAAAGGTAGAGAGTACTTAGAATCGTATAAGCCGGATTATGTACTAGATAAAATGAGTGATTTATTATCTATTTTGTCTGAATAGTAGATAAGGGGAGAGAGCAAAGTGCGACGGACAACGCGCTACCCTGTTTCAGGAGCAAATTCATTATGGAATGTGTATAAAACAGTATCCTTCTTTAAGGTAATGAAAAATTTTATTGTTATTCAAATTGCACGCTATACGCCATTTTTATCTGTGAAGAACTGGTTGTATCGTACGTTTTTACGGATGAAAGTCGGAGAGCAAACATCATTTGCACTTATGGCTATGCCTGATACTATGTTTCCAGAAAAGATTACAGTTGGAGCAAATTCAATAATTGGTTACAATACAACGATTTTAGCTCACGAATATTTAATTACGGAATATCGTCTTGGAGAAGTAATCATAGGGAATGAAGTGATGATTGGAGCAAATTCAACTGTATTGCCAGGTGTGAAGATTGGGGACGGTGCTATTGTTTCAGCAGGTACGCTTGTTCACCGTGATGTACCAAGCGGTGCTTTTGTAGGTGGAAATCCAATGCGTATCATTTATACGAAGGAAGAGATGGCAGAGAGGAGAAAGTCAATGTTAAAAATGTAACATTTCTCTTCTCTTTTTATGAATAAAAAGGAAATAATTGATTATAATATACTGTTTTGTTTTTTACGGAATCGTTTATACTTATAAATAGAAGAAGGTATGAACGAAGAAAACAAAAAACTGGAGGATATATGGGGAAAAATCAAAGAATATTTAAGGAGAACGGACAAGTTATCTCTTTTAATCAATTAGCTGATTTCTTTTATAAAAAAGGGATGAAGTCTTATCGCAATCATAAATTACAAGATGCGATTAAATATTTTCGAAGAGCGGCACAAAGTGAGAAAGAGCCGTTTATTTTATGTCAATTAGCTACGGTATTATCGGAAGTCGGTGAGTATCAAGAATCAAATCAAATTTTCTTGAAACTGATTCGTTCGAATTCTAATATTGAACAGTGCTATTATTTTGTAGCAAATAATTACGCATATCTTGGCTTGTTTCAGCAGGCGAAGAAGTATGCGGAGCAATATTTAGAGATAGCTACAGAGAAGGAATTTGTGGAAGAGACGTTAGAATTGCTTGAAATTATGGAAGAAGAATCAATGGATGCGGAAGAGTTTGAAGATGAAGATGAGTTAATTGTCATGCAGGAACAAGCGAACCGTTATATTCGCAACGGACAATTAGAAGAAGCAATTGCTACACTTGAAGTTGTTACGAAAGATTATCCAGAATTTTGGTCAGGTTATAATAATTTAGCAATTGCTCATTTTCAGTTAGGAAATGTAGATAAAGCATTAAAGTTAACAGAGATGATTTTAGAGAAAAATCCTGGTAATATGCATGCGTTATGTAATACGCTTATTTTTCTATATTCAATTGGAGAGCATAAGCAAGTAGAGGCGTTAGCGAAGCAACTAGAATCCGTATATCCGATGTCATTTGAGCATCGATTGAAGCTAGGAACAACATTCGCGACAATTGGTCACTTTGCATCGGCATATAAATGGTTAAGGTTATTAAAGCGTCAAGGTTATGAAGGAGATGTCAGCTTTTACTATTGGTTTGCATACTCTGCTTATATGATAAAAGATCAACAGACAGCGGAAAAGATGTGGCAATCTGTTGTAGAATTACACCCTGATAAAAAAGGGAAAGAGCCGTGGAATGCCCTGCATTTAGCTGATGAAGGACAGAATGTTTTGTTTGAAGAGCTGAGGAAATCTTTCCAGCAAAGTACAACGTTAGAAGAGCAAATGTTAGCACTGTATTTAATGAATGAATTAACAACACCTGAGAAGATTGGCTTTTTCTTTGATGTGACGCAGGCGAAAAATCGTGTGCCAATTGTTTCGCAACTGGCAAAATACTTCTTTTTAATGAGCAGTCATAAGAGTATTCCGAGCGAGTTACAACCGTTTGAACAATGTATTCGGATTGCGGATGCCTTATATAACTATACAAATAAAGAAGATGAATTGATTGAAGAGTGCTTACATTTTTGGTTTTGTACTTTTATACGCCTATATACATCTGGGACGGTATTTACAAACGTGTTTGGTTGGTCTGCGGCAATCGAGTATATTGTGCGCGGAGAACAGAGAAATAAAATGACACAGGCCGAACTTGGAAATATATATAATGTATCTGTGGCAACTGTGAGAAAATATGTGCAAGTAGTAAAGCGTACTCACACGTAGGCAAATCATTGGGAAAAAACAGATGCTAACAGTATAATGAGGGTAAGTTATGGTAGGAATGAATAGGAGTGAATAGTGTGTCAGAAGAAAAAATTTATGATGTCATTATTATTGGTGCTGGGCCAGCTGGGATGACAGCTGCAGTGTATACGTCTCGTGCAAATTTAAGCACGCTTATGCTTGAACGTGGTATTCCAGGCGGACAAATGGCAAACACAGAAGATGTAGAAAACTATCCAGGTTATGAATCTATTTTAGGACCTGATTTATCAAATAAAATGTTCGAGCATGCGAAGAAATTCGGTGCTGAATATGCATATGGTGATGTGAAAGAAGTCATCGATGGCAAAGAATATAAAACAGTTGTAGCTGGTAAAAAAGAATACAAAACACGCGCGATTATTGTTGCAAGTGGTGCAGAGTATAAAAAAATCGGTGTACCAGGTGAAAAAGAACTTGGCGGCCGTGGTGTATCATATTGCGCGGTATGTGACGGCGCTTTCTTTAAAGGGAAAGAACTTGTTGTTGTTGGCGGTGGAGATTCTGCTGTTGAGGAAGGTGTGTATTTAACACGTTTCGCATCAAAAGTAACAATCGTTCACCGTCGTGATGCTCTTCGCGCACAGAAAATTCTTCAAGACCGTGCTTTCCAAAATGAGAAAGTGGACTTCATTTGGAATCATACTGTAAAAGAAATTAACGAAGAGAATGGTAAAGTAGGTAGTGTAACACTTGTAGATGTTAACACTGGTGAAGAACAAGAATTTAAAGCAGATGGTGCTTTTATCTATATCGGAATGTTACCACTATCAAAACCATTTACTGAGCTTGGCATTACAAATGAAAATGGTTATATTGAAACAAATGAACGTATGGAAACGAAAGTTCCTGGTATTTTCGCAGCTGGTGATGTTCGCGAAAAAATGCTTCGTCAAATTGTAACAGCAACTGGCGATGGTAGTATCGCAGCACAAAGTGCACAGCATTATGTAGAAGAGTTGTTAGAGGAATTAAAAACTGTAACAGAAAAATAAGGATATGAATCCTTTTAAAGAAGAAAGTTACCTTCATAGATGGTAGCTTTCTTTTTTTATCATTTTAACCGAGAAGACCCCCTCCTCTAAACGAAGTGAAGGTGGGGGTAGTTCAATTTCTGCCTAAAATGTCAAATGTTTGTCAAATTTCTCATGGGACGCACAAATAGTTATTGTTATACTAGAATTTACGAAAAAAATGATTATGGGAAATGAGGAGTTTATTCAGTATGGAATGGCGTAATATATATCGTGGTTTTTGTATGGGAGTTAGTGATTTAATTCCTGGTGTAAGCGGCGGGACAATTGCTGTTGTACTAGGGATTTATGAAAGATTGCTTGCGGCAATTAGCGGATTCTTTAGTCGTGAATGGAAAAAACATTTAGGCTTTTTAATTCCGCTTGCTGCTGGTGTAGCGGTGGCATTTTTAACATTAAGTCATGTGATTAAGTATTTACTGGCAAATCATTATGAGCCAACGCAGTTTTTCTTCCTTGGTTTAATCTTGAGTATTTTACCAATGTTAATGAAGGAAGCAAATGCAAAGGAAACATTTAAAGCAGGACATATTGTTCTACTAATCGTTGCAGCGGCTCTTGTAGCTGTAACAGCATTTTTTAAGCCAGATAAAGCGGCAGATCCGATTACTACGTTAACAATTTTAAATACAATTGGACTATTTTTGGCAGGTTGGATGGCAAGTATGGCTATGCTACTTCCAGGGATTAGCGGATCATTTATTTTATTAATTATTGGTGTATATCCAACAGCGATTAATGCATTAACAACATTAAACCTACCGCTAATTGCAGTCATTGGTGCAGGTGTTATGGTTGGATTTGTGGTGAGTAGTAAAGGGATTAGCTACTTATTAGCACATTTTAAAAGTGCAACATTCGCTGCAATTATTGGGCTTGTCATCGGATCGATTGCAGTAGTGTTTCCTGGGATTCCAGCCGGTGGTATGTCGATTGTAAGTTCTATTATTACGTTTATTTTAGGGTTTGCGATTGTATCGTATTTTAGTAAGAAAAAGTGATTGAGAGATAGCTCTCAATCACTTTTTTTGTTATTTGCATTTATATTTTTTGTATTTTTTACCAAGAATATACGAAAGCGATCCTTTTGGTGAAAAAGTTACTTGAGCTTACTTTTCTGCTTTATCTTGCCTTTCAACATTTGGTAGGAAAGTAAACCTTCTGTAAAAGTACAATTCATGACAGGCTACTTTACTTTATTTGGGGGTGTAAAATATGAAAGTGTCAATATTTATCACTTGTGTTGTAGATGTTTTTTATCCAGAAGTAGGAAAAGATGTTGTGGAAATTCTTGAAGATTTAGGGTGTGAAGTTGATTTCCCTAAAGACCAAACCTGCTGCGGACAGCCTGCTTATAATAGCGGTTATCATAAAGAAACAAGAACAGCTGCAAAACATATGATTAAAGCTTTTGCGAATTCGGAATATGTTGTAGCGCCATCAGGATCTTGCGCTATGATGGTTCACGAGTTTTCTAGTTTATTTTCTGAAAGTGAAGCAGAGTGGAAGAAAAAAGCTACTGAACTTGCAAATAAAACATATGAATTCACACAGTTTCTTGTTGAAGTATTAGGGAAAGAAGACTTAGGTGCGGAGCTTCATAAAAAAGCAACGGTTCATACATCTTGCCATATGAGCCGATTAATGGGGATTAAGGAACCGCCGCAAAAATTATTAAAATGTGTAAAGGGACTGGAAGTTGTTTCGTTATCACATAATTATGATTGCTGTGGATTTGGGGGCACATTCTCAGTGAAAATGCCAGAAATCTCTGAGCAAATGGTCGATGAAAAAGTAAAGCATATTATGGAAACCGGTGCAGAACTGTTAATCGGGATGGATTGTAGCTGCTTAATGAATATAAAAGGACGTTTAACACGCAATGGTTACCCAATTGATGTAAAGCATATTGCTCAAGTATTAAATGAAGATCGAAAATAAGAGGGGGGATATAAAGATGGGAATGAAAATTGGGAACGATCCTTTTCATAAGCGTGCTGAAACAGGTATAGGGGATCAATTCATGAGACAGGCTGTCAGGAAAGCACAAGATGGTCTTAGAGGCAAGAAATTAAAAGCTACTGAGAGTCTTGGGAATTGGGAGGAATGGCGAGCTTTAGGGGAAGAAATTCGAAAGCATACATTAGAAAACCTTGATTATTATTTGTATCAACTGAGTGAAAATATTGAGAAAAACGGTGGTTTTGTTTATTTTGCAAAGACTGCAGAAGACGCAAGGGAATATGTAAAAGGGATTGTAAAAAAGAAAAACGCGAAAAAAATTGTGAAATCAAAATCTATGGTAACGGAAGAGATTAGTTTAAATGAAGCGATTGAAGAGGCTGGAGGAGAAGTGTTAGAAACGGACCTTGCCGAATTTATTCTGCAAGTGAACGACCACGATCCTCCATCACATATTGTTGTTCCGTGTCTTCATAAGGATAAAGAACACATTTGTGAAATATTTAAAACAAAGTTAGATTATACTGGAACATCTGATCCTACGGAAATGGCGAGGTTTGTAAGGAATTATTTGCGTGATGATTTTTTTACAGCGGATGTAGGGGTGACAGGATGTAACTTTGCTGTTGCAGAGTCTGGGTCTATTTCTATCGTGGCAAACGAAGGAAATGCAAGACTTACCACGACGCTTCCGAAAACGTTAATTACAGTTATGGGAATGGAACGTATTGTTCCGACATGGGAAGAGCTTGATGTATTAGTAACACTTCTATGCCGAAGTTCTGTAGGACAAAAGTTAACAAGTTATATTACAGGGTTAACCGAGCCCGGCGGGACAGACGGACCTGAGGAATTTCATTTAGTCATTGTTGATAATGGTCGTTCTAATATTTTAGGAACAGAATTTCAAAGTATCCTTCAGTGCATTCGCTGTGCGGCATGTATTAATGTATGTCCCATATATCGGCATATCGGTGGACATGCGTATGGCTCCATTTATCCAGGACCGATTGGAGCTGTGTTGACACCACTTTTAGGAGGATATGATGAATATAAAGATTTACCTTATGCATCTAGCCTTTGTGGAGCTTGTACAGAAGCGTGTCCAGTGAAAATACCGTTACACGATTTATTAATTAAACATCGCCGCCACATTGTAGAAGAAGCGAAACAATCACCTGTAGCTTGGAACGTGGCTATGAAAGGTTTTGAAAAAGCGGTGAATAGCTCCAGGTTATTTTCCCTTGCTACAAAGACCGCTCCGTATGCATTAAAGCCTCTTACAAAAGGGGACAAGATCGAGCGTGGAATCGGTCCGTTAAAAGCTTGGACGGATGCGAGAGATTTTCCAGTTCCAGAAAAACAGCCGTTTAGAGATTGGTTTAAAAAACGTGTAAAGGAGAACGATAATGGCCATCCAAAATCGTGAGGAATTTTTATTCCAATTATCAGAAAAGCTTGGCAGAAAACGTCCGGAAGCAGTAAAAAAACCGAACTGGTCTTTTTCTCCGCAGTGGACTGTTTTTGACGGATTAACACAAGATGAACTTGTACTAAAGTTAATAGAGCAATGTGAGGTAATTCATACACAAGTTAAGCGAACAACAAAGGCCAGGCTTGTTGAAACATTACAATCTTTTCTAACAGAGTGGAATATCCAATCTGTTATGTATTCTAATGATGAACGGTTCAAGGAATATGGTCTCAGTCAATTTTTAAGCAATGAAGGTACAATACATTTTCGTAAGTGGGGCTTAGATCATAAAGAAGAGAACATAGAATTTGCGAAAGCTGCTGACCTTGGCATTACGTTCAGTGATATCGCTCTTGCTGAATCAGGAACCGTTGTTCTATTTAATGATGGATTAAAAGGAAGGCACGTTAGTCTTCTTCCTAAGTCATATATTGCAATTGTTCCTAAAAGTACGATTGTGCCAAGGTTAACCCAGGCTACAAAAGTCATTCACCATCAAAATAAAGCGGGAGACAAATTGCCAGCTTGTGTGAATTTCGTTTCTGGTCCGTCAAATAGTGCAGATATTGAAATGAATCTCGTCGTAGGTGTACATGGGCCAATCAGAACAGCGTATATTATTGTGGATGATCAATAAGGATTTACGTCTCCTTACCAAATAATGAGTTAAAAGATTTGACTTGATCTTTGTATATTGCGTATAAGATATGCCAATTGTGAGGGATTCTATTTTGTAATCCAACAGCGATGGGAATTAATTTCCATCGTTTTTTTGTTTCTTTAGGCCAGGAGCTCCTTCATTGTGACAAAGTGTTTTTGATAGTATAATGAAATGAGTATGTGATGAAGAAATTCATCATAAGTAGCTGAGGTGAAGAAACATGCAAAGAGTAACAAACTGTGTGTTAATCAAAGATAATGAAGTTCTCCTATTACAAAAACCTCGTCGGAACTGGTGGGTTGCACCGGGCGGGAAAATGGAACGCGGTGAAACAGTAAGAGATTCCGTTGTTCGCGAATATCGTGAAGAAACAGGTATTTATTTAAAGAACCCAGCGTTAAAGGGGGTCTTCACTTTTGTCATTCAAGAAGGTGATAAAGTTGTTTCTGAATGGATGATGTTCTCCTTTTTAGCGACAGATTTTGCAGGAGAAAACAAATTGGAAAGCGAAGAAGGCATCATAGGCTGGCATACATTTGATAAAATTGATGAGTTAGCAATGGCACCAGGAGATTATCACATTATTGATTATTTAATTAAAGGAAATGGAATAATCTACGGTACGTTTGTATATACACCAGACTTTGAATTACTTTCATATCGATTGGATCCGAGCTAAACCGTCAAGGAGGGGATACAATGACAGCGAATAATGATATTAAAATGGTAATTATTACAGGAATGTCCGGTGCAGGAAAAACAGTAGCCTTACAAAGTTTTGAAGATTTAGGATATTTTTGTGTAGATAACTTACCACCGATGTTATTGCCGAAGTTTGTTGAACTTATGGCAGACTCGAAAGGAAAAATGAATAAAGTGGCACTTGGTATTGATTTACGTGGCCGCGAATTTTTTGAACATTTATGGGGAGCGCTTGATGATTTATCAGAACGCACTTGGATCATTCCTCATATTTTATTTTTAGATGCTAAAGATAGCACGCTTGTAACGCGTTACAAAGAAACGAGACGTTCGCATCCGCTTGCGCCGACGGGTTTGCCGTTAAAAGGGATTGAGGCAGAGCGTAATTTATTAACAGACATGAAGGCAAGAGCTAATATTGTACTCGATACGTCTGAGTTAAAACCGAAAGAATTGCGCGAGAAAATTGTTCATCTGTTTTCAACAGAAAATGAGCAAGCGTTTCGTGTAAATGTGATGTCATTTGGATTTAAGTACGGTATTCCGATTGATGCTGATTTAGTATTTGATGTTCGTTTTTTACCAAATCCATATTATATTCCACAGATGAAGCCTTTAACAGGACTGGATGAAGAAGTTTCGTCATATGTGCTCAAATTTAATGAAACACATAAATTTTTAGAAAAGCTGACGGATCTCATTACTTTCATGCTTCCTCATTATAAAAGAGAAGGTAAGAGTCAACTTGTAATTGCAATTGGATGTACAGGTGGGCAACATCGTTCTGTTACGCTTGCAGAATACCTTGGAAAACATTTGAAACCAGAATATATCGTTCATGTATCTCATCGTGATGTGGAGAAGAGAAAGGGCCATTAAGGGATGAAAAAAGAGAGAAAACCTAAAATTGTCATCATGGGAGGAGGAACTGGACTATCTGTTTTATTAAGAGGATTGAAGAAATATCCTGTTGATATTACAGCGGTTGTTACAGTAGCTGATGATGGTGGCAGTTCAGGTAGATTGCGTGATGAGTTAGAAATTCCACCACCAGGCGACATTCGTAACGTACTTGTTGCGTTATCAGATGTAGAGCCGCTTGTGGAAGCTTTATTTCAACATCGTTTTACATCCGGAGAAGGTTTAACGGGTCATGCATTAGGTAATTTATTGCTAGCTGGGATGACGTCGATTACAGGAGACTTTTTCCATGCCATTACAGAAACGAGTAAAGTGTTAAATGTAAGAGGGCGTGTTTTACCAGCGGCCAATCAAAGTGTTGTGCTTCATGCAGAACTGGAAGATGGGCAAATTGTAACAGGTGAGTCGAAAATTCCGTATTTTGGGAAAAAGATTAATCGCGTATTTTTAACACCGGGTGATGTAGAACCACTGTATGAGACATTGATGGAGATTCAGCGGGCTGATTTGCTTGTTTTTGGTCCGGGTAGTTTGTATACAAGTATCTTACCGAATTTAATCGTGAAAAAAATCGGGGACGCTGTTCTTGCTGCAAAGGCGAAAAAGGCATATGTATGTAATGTCATGACACAAGCCGGTGAAACAATGGGGTATACAGCATTTGATCATGTGCAAGCTTTGCATGATCATCTTGGAGCACCTTTCATCGATACAGCGATTGTAAATAATCATGATATTCCTGCTGGATTACGTAAACTGTATGCAGAAGAGCTGTCTGAACCTGTTGTGGTTGATGAAGATCGTTTTGCTGAAAGTAAGATTCGTTTAATTCAAGATGAATTAGCAAAGTATGATGATCAAGTTGTAAGACATGATACATTAAAACTAGCTTCTATTTTATATTCGTTGTTATAAGCATGCGTTATCTCTTTATGAGATAACGCTACTCATTCATATAGGACAAAATTGTTGTTCCCAAATATCGTATAAGGAGGTGGGGCTGTGTCATTTGCATCAGAAACAAAGAAAGAGCTGACAAAGCTTGAGATGAAGGAGTGCTGTGAGAAAGCGGAGTTATCAGCATTGCTTCGAATGAACGGATCACTTTCTTTTTCAAACCGTCGTCTTTCGATTGATATTCAAACAGAAAATGCAGCAATTGCCAGAAGAATTTACACATTGCTGAAAAAAGGATATGACGTAACGGTAGAATTACTTGTTCGTAAAAAGATGCGACTTAAGAAAAATAATGTATATATCGTTCGGCTTGTTGAAAAATCACGTGAAATATTAGCAGATTTGCATATTGTAAGAGGAGACTTTTCATTTATTCGCAATATCTCACAGGAATTGATTGAAAAGAAATGCTGTAAACGATCGTATTTAAGAGGTGCATTTTTAGCAGGTGGTTCAGTAAATAACCCAGAAACATCATCTTATCATTTAGAGGTCTTTTCGCTATACAAGGAACATAATGATTCTATATGTGAACTGATGAACGGATTTGATTTAAATAGTAAGACGTTGGAAAGGCGTAAAGGGTATATTACGTATTTAAAAGAAGCGGAGAAAATTACGGAGTTCCTAAACATTATTGGTGCACATAATGCGTTGTTAAGATTTGAAGATATTCGTATTGTTCGCGATATGCGTAATTCAGTCAATCGTTTAGTGAATTGCGAAACAGCCAATTTAAATAAAACAATTGGTGCTGCTTTAAGGCAAATCGAAAATATTCGTTACATTGATGAGACGGTGGGACTGGATGTCTTGCCAGATAAACTGCGCGAGATTGCACAATTACGTATTAATTATCAGGATGTAACATTGAAAGAATTAGGCGAGATGGTATCTGGGGGGAAAATCAGTAAATCAGGTATCAATCATCGTTTGCGTAAAATCGATGAAATCGCAGAGAAATTACGCGCGGGGGAACCGGTAGCAAAAAAATAACGGTAAAGGGGAGAAACGGAGCTATGGTTCAAAAACAGGTTGAGGTTGCATTAAAAAACGGCTTGCAAGCACGTCCGGCTGCGTTGTTTGTACAAGAGGCGAATCGTTTTCATGCTGATATTTTCATTGAGAAAGATGGTAAAACAGTCAACGCGAAGAGTATAATGGGGATTATGAGCTTAGCGATTGGATCTGGCAGCAGTGTAACGATTATAACAGAAGGGTCAGATGCAGAAGCTGCTTTAGAAGCGCTGGCTGCTTATGTGCAAAATAAACAGTAAAACAGCTATCGCCCACGCGATAGCTGTTTTACTGTGAATGGTCGATATGTTGTGTTGAATCGTCAATGAGTTCACTTTATCATTCTCATATAAAGTGAAACTTTAATCAGTGGGAGGGTCTTCATCCCCCACTGATTATTAGCCCTCACCAATCGGGCTTTTACGGGCAGTTGATCCCTCACCTATCCACCTCGGGTTTCTTTGAATCTTGAGGTGGGGGTCTTACTGCCCGTTAATGCGAGATAAATTATGAAAGAATCCGTTTTTCTCCTTGGAGCTCACGAATTGGTTGAATGTTTTGTGTGAATTCGACAGTTCCTATATATTTTCCATCTGCATTGCGCACTGCGAAGTAACGAATATATACATATTTATCTTGAAATTGAATCCAAAAATCTTCGCAATCTTTTTTTCCAGATTTGAAATCTTCTAAGAGCTTTTCAACGACATGAACGCTTTTTGGTGGATGACAGTTTTGCACTGTTCGACCAATGACAGCTTTCGTACGAGCAAAGATTCGTTCTTTTCCATGAGAGAAGTAACGCACAACATCATTTTCATCAATGAATGTAATATCAACAGGTAAGTGATTTAACATTAGTTCTAACTGTTTTAAAGATAATATACCTGTTTCAAAACGAATCAGGCCTCCGGACAGGGCTTCTTCTTTGATCATATTTCTTTCTGGTTTCCATGTACTTGTAGGACTTGTTAAGCAGTAGCCAATTTCATTACTTTCATGAGCGATTTTTAGCCATTCATCTTCTGTAAGAGTTTGAAGGGCCATCGGAAATAAAATATTTTCTTCTTTAAAAATCATTTCAGTTACGTCATGGATGACGAAAGAAACGCTGTCTAAGACTGATTTTTTATCTTGATTATAATTTACTAATTTTTGTTTTGCCTCTTTAATAGCAGCACGAATTCTGTCATCAACGCCCCACATAACTTGAGTTGGTCCATAAATGCCGTATTTCTCTAGATAAGGGAAAAGTAGATTTTCTTTCCGGCTATAATGTTTATCAACATCGATTAATAAATTTAAGTCTTCTATTAGTTTATAAATATTTTCTTCGCTATCTTCTTTTTCAAAACGTTCATAGTGAAGTTGAAGTTTGAAATTCACAAGTAGATCGATTTCTTTGTTTTCCATTTTAAATGTATAAATGGGATGGCCTGGTTGCTCTTCTTGTTTATTAGATTGATGAATTTCTTCAATGGATCCTTTAAAAACAGCTGTATGAACGGAGCATAAGCGTTGTACTTCTTCAACTGGAATTCCTTCTTCCTCCATAAGTGCCTGTTCGAGCTTTGAAATTTCTGCTACGGTAATATTTCCGATCGCTTCTTGAAACTGAGCTGTTACATCTTCAATGTTTTTTCCGTTATGAAGATCTTTAATAATCGTCTTTAAGATTGCTTGACGTTCAGCGTTATTTATATCTTCTTGTTCCCTGTTATTAATGATTTCGCTCATAAGGATTCTCCTCTACTCGTTAATGTGAAATCCACTATTTTGAAAAGCCTCTTTTACTACGTCTAATGAAATACCTTTCAGTAGACATCCTTTCGGAATCGTCATTACTCGTCCAACGGTTTGTAGCATATTAGGTTTTGTTATATTTTCAAATCCAAGATTTTTTAAAATCGGAAGAACTTCAGGACATTGAGTCGTTAAATCATAAACAGTATGATGAAAATTAATTTGCTTTGTCATTATTCTCACCTCGAAATGATTGATATTAATTATCAATTACACTGTAACATAAAGGCAGGAATAAAATTGTGAGCCAAATCACACATTCGTTTTTTTAACAAGTTTGTCACTTTTACTTTCATCTCGTTATTCGCAGTTGGTGAGATTATGATCTCAAGATTTAGAGAGAAAAAGGGAGGTAGCGCAGAGTAAACAGCCTGTAAAAGGCTGTAATGAAGGTTCGCCATCAGTGGAAGATGAAAGCCTCCGCTGATGGGAGTATCACTAATGAAAGGGGGATGACTTCGAATAGAATATTGATTTAGGACAGTTTGGCATCTGATTATATAATTTCATTTTCCAACTTATTTAGATCGATAAGGAAATAACCATCCTCATCCGTAGCAATTATCTCATTTTTTCTTAAGTAAGTAATAGTTCGGCTCATAGTTTCTCTTGATGTTCCAATCATGTTAGCGAGTTCGCGGTTCGTAAAATGGGTCGTTATTTTATATTTGTCATCTATCTGTACACCATTTGACTTACATAAGCGTAGCAGTAGCATAATAATTCTCGCATATGTGTCATGAAGAATTTGTTCTTCTAATCTATTTTGAAGATCCACGATTTTTTCTCCAAGAACTCTAAATAATTTAATACATAATCCAGGGTGCTTAATTAAAATCATCTCAAAATCAACGATAGGAATGACAATTAATTGGGCATCTTCAAGAATTTCAGCATGAGCAGGAAATGAACCTTTTCGAAAGAAGCCGGAGTGAGGAAACATTTCTTCATCTTGAAGTATAGAAACAATTTGTTCTTTGCCAGATGCATCTGTTTTTTGAATTTTTACTTTGCCGGAGTGAATAAAAAATACTCGGTCAAGAGTATCACCCTGCATAAATACAAATGATCTTGCTTTATACATTCGCATTCGTGAAATTTCTACAATTGGTTGAATTTCTTCTTCTGAAAGTTCTTTAAAGAGGGAAACTCCCTGTAAGTGTTTTTTTATTATCTCTGACATGTATTCATCACTCCTAACATTATCCCAATGATAGTGCTTTTCTTATTAATGTATCCTAAATAGAAAAATGAAGCAGTGATAAAAATCATACTTTTGATTGAAAATGAGACGAATTTCAAAAACAAAATTGGAATTTGTAAGGTTTGTGAAACATAAGGGAGGAGAGAGGGAGGTATACGATTTTCGTGAATGGAGATATCTGTTTGGTAATAGATAAAACGGGATTCATTGAAAAGAGGTCGTTGTTCCTCTTTTCAATTATCCTGTTTTATTCTTATTTAAACTTGTGCAATTGCACGCGGAAATAAAACGTTATTTTCTAAATGTATATGCTCGAATAAATCAGATTCAAGAGCTTCAAGTCGTTGATAGACAAGACGATAAGTGCCACAAGCGCCTACTGGAGGAGTAAAGTCATTTGTAACTTTACGAAGTTCTTTAATAATATCACCAGCGTGGTTGTGTTCATTTTCTAATTCATCTACTACTTTGCGTAATTTCATATAATTTTCATCAGTTGGATTTTGTTCAAATGCTAAAATCAAAGGGAAATCTTCTGTTTCTTCTTTAATTAAATGTTGCTCTAATTCTGTTTTTAATTCATGGAATAGTTTATGAATTTGAGCTAAATGTGGTTGTCCTGCCCCATGAACGCGTAACACTTTTGTTACGTAGGGGCTTAACAACGGTAATTCTTCATTTAAATAGCGATGATGTTTATTCACAATATAATCAATTAATTCGCTATAAGAAGCTGTTTTCCAATCAAATTCAGATTCGTTTAATTGTTTTGTTTCATGATAGAGCGTATTTAACTTTGTTAAAATTTCTTCTGCGGATAAACTTCTTTCATTAATAGCATCGATAATCGGTCTATTACCACCACAACAAAAATCTATTCTATATGATTTGAAAAGGTCACTTGCTTTTGGAAATTGTGTAACAATATCGCCAATAACGGAATTTTCGGTAAAAATACGTTTCATATGAATACCTCCATAAAGTTTAAATGTTTAATCTGGGTTAAGGATATCAACAATTTAGCGTTCATGTGGTGATATAAATCACTTATAATGAGTGAGTTTTATCGTTAGTGATTTTCATATATGTTAGATTCACTGCGCTACAAGGTTGGGATATTAAATGATGAGCTGGATTAAAGGTGTGGAATTCATTATGGATGAGCGCTGCTATTATTAAAGTTTCACTTTATGGTATCTAGGTTTTAGTAATCTATATGAATTTAGGAAACCTATAATAAATGAGCCATTCATATGAATTTAAAATTGCAAAGAAAAAATAATGCAGTGATTTTACTCACAGTATCCTCTTTGAACATAGCTTATCTTTAATGAAAGAGGATATGGGGAATTTATTTTATATAGATATTGACCTCGATCCTTTTGTTTGATTCAGCAGCAAAGCATTATAAAAAACATTTGAAATATTTTTGTATGTAGTACGATATGACATTATTGATCAAAACTTTGGGGGAGAGTGTCGAAAGAATGAAGTTAATTATTCCAAAGCAGCATGGAGCGTGGGGAATGTTGCTTATTCCATTTATTTTAGGTGTATTAATTGGCAAAGGGACGTGGTACCATATTCCACTTTTTTTGGCATGGTTATTCGTATACTTAGCTACGTATCCTTTATTAATGTATGTAAAACACCCCCGAAAGAAGTATTACCTATATTATTTCTTTCTTTATTTTAGTGTGGCTTGTGTGTTCGCGATCGTTGCTCTTATATATGAATGGCGTATTTTGTTGTTCTCCATTGTTATGCTTCCATGCTTTTTCATAAATATTTATTTTTCACGTCAAAAAAACGAACGAGCTTTGTTAAATGATATATTTGCTATTATTTTGTTTTGTATAGGTGGAATAATTAGTTATTATTTCACAATGAAAACAGTTGATGAGAAAGCATGTGTAATTGCAGTGATATCATTTTTATATTTTATGGGAAGTACGTTTTATGTAAAGTCGATGATTCGTGAGAAAAAGAATCCAACGTATCGTTGGGTTTCGTGGGGGTACCATTCTTTACTTGTGATTATTACTTTAATTGTATCACCGTGGTTTAGCATTATCTTTATACCAAGTTTAGTACGATCCATAATATTTTATGGTAGAAATATTTCAATTTTAAAATTGGGTATTTTAGAGATTGTAAATTCGATTTACTTTTTTATTACAGTAATGTTGTTAGCCAAAGCCTTACTGTAATAATTTCTCGTAATTATTACAGTAAATTTGTGATGGTTCAGTAATATTTTGATAAGGAAACTGATTCAAATAGCTTTTTTACATTTCATATATATTATCCTGCTATTTGCGGGTAGTAATTGATTATGATTTGAATGCTAGATACTGAAAGGACTGTATAAATAATGACTTTCCATCAAACGTTAACGCCATATTATGATGAACTTTTTCCTGCAAATGAGAAACAAATAAATTTTATAGTCTCTTATTTACAAAAAGGTAGCTCTATACTGGATGTGGGCGCAGGAACAGGTAATGTAGCCCAAGCGCTAGTTGAAAAGGGTTTTGCTGTTACTGCAATGGAACCAGAGAAGACGCTGGCTGCAAAAATTCGAGAGAAGGCTGCAGTTTACGAAGGGATATTTAGTGTAAATACATTTGGGATGCAACAAATTGAAAATGTGCCTGGAGTATTTGATGGTATTTATTGTATTGGAAATACACTTGTTCATTTAGATAATACGAAAGAAATCTTTAATTTTATCTGTGGATCTTATGAAAAATTAAAAGCAAACGGAAAACTAATGATTCAAATTGTAAATTATGAAAAAGTATTAGATGAAAATAATTTCAAATTTCCGGTACTAGAGAAGAAACATTTCTCCTTTAAGCGTAATTATACGCTAGAAGGAGAAAAAGTATTATTTACTGCAACATTGAATGTGGATGATAAGGAATTGTCAAATAGTATTCCGTTATATCCTATTACGAAAAAACAACTCCTGCCTATGTTAAAAGAATGTGGTTTTCGGGCTGTAGAAACTTTCGGTAATTTTAAAAAAGAGGCGTATTTACCTAATGGGTCTGCATTAGTTCTTGTAGCTACAAAATAAATATGTGAAAAAGTACTTTAGTAAAGAAAAAGATTTTCATTTACTAAAGTACTTTTTTTATTTGTTTTCGCAAAATGTGATTCCAGTCATCTTTTTATCTTAGGGAAATTTTTATAATACATTTGTTGTTAACAGATAACAATCAGGAGGAATGAAAAATATGAATAGAGAAATTAAGCTAACAGAGGATATATATTGGGTTGGAAAAATTGATAATAGAGAAGTTCCGTTTCATCGTTTAATTTTAGCAAAAGGAACAACTTATAATGCGTATCTTTTAAAAACTGAAAAACCAACAGTGATTGATACAGTTGATCTAGAGTTTGGAAGAGAATTTGTAGAATATTTAAGTGAATTAATTGATCCACAAGAAATTCAATATATTGTAGTGAATCATACAGAACCTGATCATTCAGGTGGCTTGGCAGCACTAGCATCAAGGGCTACAAAAGCTACAATTGTATGCACAGAAATTGCAGTACCTGAGTTGCAAGAAATGTATAAATTGCATAACAGGAATTTTTTAGTTGTAAAAGATGGTGACACATTAGATATTGGTGGAAAAACATTGAAATTTAAGGAAACCCCATATCTTCATACAGAAGAAACAATGATCACGTATTGCATAGAGGATAAAATTTTATTCTCATGTGATATTTTTAGTACTCACGTAGCGAATGATGAAATTTTTATCGATGAAGCGAATGTAGATATCACAGAAGATTTTATTGGTTATTATAATGCAATTATTCATCCACATAGAAGATATGTTAGAACGTTAATAGAGGCATTAGAAGGTTTAGATGTACAAATGATCGCTCCATCTCATGGGTACATTTTACGAAAAGATGTCCAAAAATATATCGATTTATATGCAGAAATGAGTAAAGATACAACGCAAGGTAAAAAAGTAACAATTGTATATACAACTATTAAAAACAACACGAAAAAAATTGCGAATATCATTAAAGAAACATTCGAGGCAGATAATATTAAAGTAACAGTATTTAATGCTGATAAATCGGATAAAGCTCAGATTCTAGGAAGTATTCAAGAAGCAGATGCAGTCTTCATCGGATCGTCAACTAAATATGCAGATATGATTGGAAACTTAGAAGAAATTTTAATAGAAGTGAAGGAAATGAACTTAGAAGGGAAAATCGCAGCTGCATTCGGATCATACGGTTGGAGTGGTGAAGCAATCGAGGTAGTACAAGATTACCTAAATGAAACAAACATGAATGTCCAAAGTACATCAAATGTTATTAAATCTACAGGTATGACTCATGTTGAATTCCCTATTCGCATAAGATTCTCTCCAAAGAGTGAAGAAAAAACACAACAAATCAAACATGCAACAACATTTGTTACAGACTTATTATTAAGCTCTATTTAATAGAAAAACGTAGGTGAAGACATGGAAAAGAATTTTGTTATTATCGGAAGCGGAGTAGCTGCTGTAAATGCTGCAAAAATAGTTAGAGACCATGATAAAGATTCAAATATATTCATTTTTGGTGAAGAATCGCCTTTACCCTATAACAGAATTAAACTATCAAAAGAGTTATACACAGATTTGCATAGCGAAAAAGTTTTAATCAAAAAAGAGAAGTGGTACCAAAAAAATAATATATCAGTTTTTACAAATACAAAGGTGGTAAAAATAGATACGAAGCAGCAACATATTGTTACAGCGAATAATGAAAAAATTGCTTATTACAAACTGTTAATCTGTACAGGTGCAAATAATAAGAAGCTACGAATAGATGGAATAAATAAAAAAAATGTCTTTACGATTAGAGACATGCATGACGCGGATGATTTTAAAACATGTTTAGAAGGTAAAAAGAGTGTTGTAAACATTGGGGGAGGCGTACAAGGATTAGAAACAGCTTGGTCTATCGTGAATGCAGGTAAAAAAGTAACAATTGTAGAAGTTGCAGATAAATTAATGGGAGGACAATTAGATGAGAAAACGTCTCTTTTATTAAAACAAAAAATTGAAAGTGCAGGAGTAAAGGTATATTTAAATACAACTATTGATTCTATTCTCGGAGGAGAAGAAGTAACTGGAATTAAAGTAAATGGTGATCAACGAATTGCTTGTGATAGTGTTGTGTATTCAATTGGAGTCACTCCTAACATTTCACTAGTGAATCATACTCCTATCCACTTAAATAGAGGTATTGTTGTCAATGAGATGATGGAAACGAATGTGGAGTCTGTATATGCTGCTGGGGATGTAGCGGAGGTAAATGGTGAAATTGACGGTCTATGGGGACGAGCAATGGATCAAGGGAAAATTGCAGGTAGTAACATGGTTTCTATTTCTGCTACTTACAAGAAAGCAATTCCAGTTACAATCTTTAATGCGTTTGATATATCTTTATTTTCAATTGGATGTATTGATGAAAAACAATGTGATACAACGATTGTTGAAGAGGATGGCAAAGAGAAATATACAAGGTTGTTTATTAAAGATAATAAAATAGTAGGTGTTATCTCATTAGAAGGAGTAGTTGCATCTATCCCTTACAAATCCGCTATTGAAGAACAAGTATCATTGGAAGAGATCAATATAAAAAATACGAATATAAGTGAAATAATGAGCAAGGTAAAAGAGAAACTACAATCTTAATATGGTAATAGAAAGAGGCATTATAATGAAAAAATATATTTGTTTACCATGTGGTTATATTTATGATCCAGAAATTGGAGATCCAGACGAAGATATAGAACCAGGAACAAGTTTTGAAGATTTACCAGAAGATTGGGTGTGTCCAGTATGTGGAGAAGATACTGAACATTTTGCGCCAGTAGAAGAATAGCAAAAAAAGTAACGAGAAGATTATTTAATCTCTCGTTATTTTTTATAAGGAAAGAGTTTTTTATGTGATTGGGGTCACACGTGGGTACTTTAAGAAAAGATATAATAATGTAGATACGATTAGAATTCAGCAAAAGTAGAGAGGTTAGGCAAGGGATAAGAAAATTCTTACTGATTAAAGTTTCACTTTATATAATATATTTAAAGTTAGGTGAGGTAATGTGAAAGAAAAATGTTATCGTAAAAATACAGTGAAGCCTTGTCCAAGAAAGGTCCTCATTTTTCAGTCCCTATCTGATGAAGAAATTTTAAAAATAGCTTCAATGACAAAACATAAGCAATTTAAAAAGGGGCAACCATTAATTCATGAAGGAGAGAAGTCAGATACATTATTTATTATTAATCAGGGGCAAGTAAAGTTATCCAAATTAACTCTTCAAGGAAAAGAGCAAATCTTGCATATTTTAACAAGTGGTGAATGTTTTTGTGAATTAAATATATTTAATTGCGATGAGAAGAGTAATTTCAGTGCATATGCTATAGAAGATACAAAAATTTGTATGTTAACAAAAGTTGATATGGATAGTATTATGGAGCGGAATCCAGGTATTGCATTAAAATTGTTAAAAACCGTTACACAACGGTTAGCACACACGGAGAATTTAGCACACAATTTGGCAACAAATAATCCGGAAGTTAGAATCGCCTATATAATTCTAGAATTTTGTGAAACGTATGGTAAAGATACTGATAAAGGAATACTTATAAACTTACCATTGACACGAGAAGAAATGGCAAACTATATAGGAATGACAAGAGAAACAATTAGTCGTAAATTAAGTAAATTTGAAGATTTAGGATTTATGACGTCAATTGGAAATAAGCAGATTATAGTTGAAAATAAGTTAGCTTTTAGAGAATATATCGAGTAACTGGATAGGGTATATTAAACTAGATAAAAATCAATATTAAGGAGACTATGCATAATATTGAATTCCTTTCTACTTTTGGAAACATACTGCTCTTCACTTGTTCTTTCGTAGAATGAGCTCCTATCTCAAGATTCAGAGGGAGAATTAGGTGGGAGAGAAAGTGAAATTTTAACCAGTGGTACTGATTAAAGCTTCTATTAGCGTTTTGTTTCGAAACACTTTCGCTATTCCATAAGAAAAAAGCTATCGCATATGCGATAGCTTTTTTGTGAAGCAACCTTTTTAAACGAGCCGCTTCCGCTTTTAATCTATTAACGATTTGTAAAGATTTTATCGATTAAGCCGTATTCTAGTGCTCTTTCTGCTGTCATGAAGTTGTCGCGGTCTGTGTCGCGTTGTAGAACTTCTAATGGTTGACCTGTACGATCAGCAAGAATTTGGTTTAATTTTTCACGTAAGAATAGGATACGTTTTGCAGCGATTTCGATTTCAGTCGCTTGACCTTGTGCTCCGCCAAGTGGTTGGTGAATCATTACTTCACTGTTTGGAAGTGCATAACGTTTTCCTTTTTCACCTGCTGCAAGTAGGAACGCACCCATAGATGCTGCCATACCGATACAAATTGTTGATACTTGTGGTTTAATAAACTGCATTGTATCGTAAATTGCCATACCTGCTGTGATAGAACCGCCAGGACTGTTGATGTAGATGTGAATATCTTTTTCTGGATCCTGAGATTCCAAGAATAAAAGCTGGGAAACGATTGAGTTTGCTACGTTGTCATCAATTGCGCTACCAAGCATAATGATGCGGTCTTTTAATAGTCGAGAGTAAATATCGTAAGCGCGTTCTCCACGATTTGTTTGTTCAATTACTGTAGGAATTAAATTCATCTGTTATTTCCTCCTTTGAAAGCTTTCTTAGTCTTATAATACAATTATGGTCAATAAAGGTCAAACGAAACCACTTTAAATCAAAAAATATGTAGTTGTATCATGATTTATTCGCTATGTTTTTGGAATTCCCTGCTTATGTATCTTCAACATCATAACCGAATTATATAAATTTAAACGTAATAGGAGAAGTATGTTATTTATAAAAAACAAAAGAACGCCTTTTTTGTAGAAGCGTCCTTTTGGTTCCTATTCTTTTAAGAGGTAGGTTACTTTATTTAAAATGTGTTCGATTTGTTGTGCATTTTTACTATACATTTGGCTTGCCGATTTCGATTTTGTTTCTAAAGAAAATAATTCAAGATCAGCATGACATTTTTTTAGAGAAGCTAATAGCAATGGCTTATTTTGAGGCGAAGGCATTTGGATTTTGTCATTATAGATGTCGATAGTAAGTTGTCCGTAAGAGTCGACTTGTCCAAGAAAGACATTTTCTATTACAACTCCAATCTTCTCTAACTCCATGTGAAGCCAAGCGCGATTATGACCGCTAGCTGAAAGTGGTTCATCTAGTACATTGCCATCCATAATCACTGTATGTGTTTCCTTTTCGTTTGGCACTTTTAGTCCGATGTCTTTTGCGGTTAGTGGTTGTCTATCCTTCTTCAATAAGACGTTTAATTCGCCATTTGGCTCTAATACAGCAAATTCAACATCAGCTATGTTGAATACATCTTTTTTACGAAGGAGTTCGAGTAATTCATCGCTTGTATATTTTTCCTTCTTCAAATTATCTTCGAGTACTTTTCCATCTTTTATAAAAACAGTAGATTTTCCCTCAAAGAAGTCTCGTACTGTTTTGTTTTTTAAAGAAGCAAGTCCAGCGAGAAAAGGTACGATCGCAAAAACAAGTATACTGGAAACACCGTGGAAAAAGTTTTGTTCTAGACCAGTCGATACTTCAGCAGCGATATCACCAATTGTCATACCGGCTATGTATTCGAAAAAAGAAAGCTGAGAGATTTGTCTTTTTCCAAGCCATTTTGTGATAGCGAATAAAATAATCAAGATACATAAAGAACGTATAATGACAAGTGGCCATTCTGGTATGTGAATGTGAGGCATATAAATTCCCTCCAGTTTGCCTAAAATCCTTTATATTGTGGTTCTTCCCGTTCTAACATCGAAATTCTGTTCTTTAAATCAGCGATAACACTATCCATTTCTAACATACATTCATGGAAAACGCGTTTTGCTTCTTCGTCAGCCGCGTCTTGTGAAAGGGTACTTAAACTTGCTTGGGCACCTTTTAAACTAGCGAGACATGTTTTTACACTAGCAACAACGGTCATGGGAACACCTCTTATCCTTTTGGTTTAAATAGTAATGCGCCGATAAATCCGAATATAATGGCTGCGGAGATACCAGCACTGGTTACTTTAAACATACCTGTTATAACGCCGACAATCCCGTGCTTTGCCGCTTCTGCCATTGCTCCATGAACAAGGGCGTTTCCGAAACTTGTAATCGGAACGGTTGCCCCAGCTCCGGCAAAATCGATTAGTGGTTCATATAAATTAAATCCATCTAATATAGCACCAGCAACAACGAGTGTTGCCATTGTGTGAGCGGGCGTGAGCTTACCGACATCAAACATAAGCTGTCCGATTACGCAGATGAGTCCACCGATGACAAAAGCCCAGAAAAAAATCATTGCTCTACACCTCCAAATTCAATCGATACGGCATGAGCGATGCACGGAATGGTTTCTTCTTGTTGAAATGTAAGAGGAGACAATAAAGCGCCGGTCGCTACGACAAGCATTCTTTTGAACTCACCCTTCTTCATTCGGTTTAATAAATGTCCGTATACGACTGTTGCTGAACAACCTGCCCCGCTTCCGCCAGCTAAGACGGGTTGGCCTTCCCGATAAATGAGCAATCCACAATCTTGAAATTGCTCGCTCTTTACTTTTGTTCCGTGTTTATGCAGTAAATCATAGGAAATTTCACGTCCGACATGACCTAGGTCGCCCGTTACGATTAAATCATAGTGAGATGCATCAATTTGCATATCGCGTAAATGTGCTTCGATTGTATCGACAGCAGCTGGAGCCATCGCGCCTCCCATGTTAAAGGGGTCAGTTAAGCCCATATCAACAATCCGTCCAATTGTTGCGGATGTCACACGCGGTCCATCTCCTGCACTACTTAAAAGCGCAGCCCCAGCACCAGTTACGGTCCATTGAGCGGTAGGTGGTTTTTGACCGCCGTATTCAGTTGGATAGCGGAATTGTTTTTCCACGGCTGTATTATGACTTGATGAACCTGTTAATAAATATTTTGCACCTTTTGCATTTACAATGCTTGCACCGAGAGCAAGGCCTTCCATAGAAGTAGAGCAAGCACCAAATAATCCAAGATAAGGAGTGCCAAGTGTACGACAAGCAAAGCTTGAAGGTGTAATTTGGTTAATTAAGTCTCCGGCGAGTACAAATTGAATATCTTCTTTACGAAGTCTTGCTTTCTCCGTTGCGCGGCTACAAGCTTCTTCAAATAAAATTTTATGCGCCTTTTCATAAGAATCTTGCCCGAGCCATAAATCTTCATGAAGAGTATCAAAGTCTTCAGGGATTTTTCCTTTTGCTTCAAATGGCCCACCGATTACACCTGTTGAAATGATAACTGGTTTATTTTCAAATACCCATGTTCGGTGTCCTTGTAACATTTACAAGCCTCCCCATTGAATAAGAATGGTTTTAATAAGAGCGATTACGAAAGCAGAAAATACACCAAATAAAATAACGGATCCTGCTAATTTAAACATATTGCCACCTACCCCAAGGACAAAACCTTCCGTGCGGTGTTCGATGCATGCGGCGATAACAGAATTGCCAAAACCAGTAACCGGTACAGCTGTACCAGCGCCAGCAAATTGTCCAAGACGGTCATACACACCGAATCCAGTTAGCAACATAGAGATGAAAATGAGTGTCGCTACTGTTGGGTTTCCAGCAGATCTTTCAGTGAAATCGAAATAGGTGATATAAAAGGTAGAGATGAGTTGGCCAATAAAACAGATAAGACCGCCAACAAAAAAAGCTTTTATACAATTTTTTAAAACAGGCCGTTTCGGTTCGCGCTGTTGTGCGAATTTTTTATATTCCTGTTGTACAGGTGTTAAATTTTTGTCTTTACTGGACATTTGAATCCTTCCTTTTCTTTTAGAAAACGTACAATTACGTATCGGATTTTATTTCTGATTGAATGAGCTTTAATTGTTTTTTAATCTGATCCTTGTTTACTTCTTTTTTCTTAATTTTGTTCTCTAGCGTATCTAACAGCATGAAAATTTTTCGATCTGTACTTACTCGAATATCGAAAGTAGGATACTCATCGCTTAATTGTTTTTTGATTTTGGTGCGCAGAGGTTTTAAACCAAATCTTTCGTGATGCTCTGGTTTGACAGCTATGTAAAGATCTAAGTTGGAGTTAACGGCTGTGGCTTTTATTATTTCCTCCATAGCAAGTACTTTCTTCTTTGCCTCTTGAGAGATAGACTGATTAAAGGATTCTGTACTCATCTTCGTTAACTTTGGACCATTCTTTTCCTCTGTTCGTTTCGCTTCTTCTTTTTTTACTTTTTTATCTAATGGACTCCTACCACAGCCGGTAAATGAGCTGAGTAGGAGTACGAATAACGCGGTTATGATTCCAAGTTTTCGCATTACGATCATTCCATTTCTATTGCTTTATGTAATCTGAGTGAAAAAGGATGATATGGAATCATCCTTTTTCTGTTTCTCAAAAAGTGAGTGCCATGAGATGGTATAGTACTTTCACTTATTGTTGTCCGTATTGAGGCTCTTCTTGCTGAACTTCATCAACACGTGGGTTTAAAGAATCAATAATAGATTGTGTTTGTTGTGCAGCTGTTTGGAAAAGTTGTTTTGCTTGTTGGTTGTCCGTATCAAGAGCGAACCCTTCTAAGCTTGCTTGCGCACTTTTTAATCCAGAAACAGTTTGTTTTAATTTTGTAATTACAGTCATTGAATGAAGCCTCCTTAAGAATATGAATTCAATGATTATAATTTGTGAGTAGGACCTAAATTATAATTACCAAATTTAGGATTGATGATTTGTTTTTGAAGAAATAGTGAGGAGAGCTTTTTTATATGATAGTAGTTGCGTACATTGGCATAAGAAGATATAATTACCAATATATCATTTATGCGCCCATAGCTCAGTCGGATAGAGCGGTGGTTTCCGGTACCACGTCTGCCGGGGGTTCGAATCCCTCTGGGCGCGTCAAAAAGTCTTAACTTACATTTGTAGGTTAGGACTTTTTTATTTCCTTCTTGTTATATCTGTTCATAAGATTTACTATTAGTATGTGGTTATAAAAAATGATTGTTATATATTCATTTTGATTTTCAAGCGTATCAGTCGCCGTTATGAAGAACAAAAGGTGACCTGCATTTGGTCTCTCTCTTTGTTTTCACTTGGCACGGGGCTAAAAAAGGCACTGACCGCTTCTTTTTTGAGCGGATCCTCTCTTCTACTCAAAAAAGAAAGGTTTTATGTCAGTTCTTCAACTTGTATTTATATATATTTTTTATTGTTTTCTTTCAATATTATCCATTTTTCAGTTGTAAGATGTAAATTTCATTAATACATATAAATTAATAATATTTGGAATGGGTATCTGCGCAGGATTCTCCTTTTAGGGAACTTATTGTACAATAGAAACAAGGGGGAGATTAGTTTGAAGGCAAGTCTTTTACAAGAACAAAGCTTACGTTTGGCCATGACACAAGAGTTAAGACAAGCGATTACAATGCTCCAATATAATGTGCAGGAATTATCGGAGTTTTTGTATGAGCAATCGTTAGAGAATCCCCTTATTGAGTTAGGTGGCTTTGAGAGGGAGAAGAAAAAGAGCTCAAGCAAAAGTAAAAGTACAAGCAAACAAATTGATAATCAAATGGAAATTTACAGTGTGGATTCGACAACGATTCAGCAACACTTATTAGATCAAATACAGTATTATAAAATAGATGAAGAACAGCGAAAAGCAGCTTCTTTCATCATTATGAACATGGATGAGAATGGTTATTTACAAGAAACAAATGAAGAATTAGCAGAACTACTTGCAGCACATATTGATGTAGTGGACTGTTCTATGGAGCTTGTCCAGTCATTAGAGCCAGCGGGGGTGGGAGCACGTAATATTCAGGAGTGTCTATCACTTCAATTGAAGCGCTTACAAAAACGAGATGAGCTGGCAGAAATGATTGTGGATGAACATTTCGCGTATTTTGTTAAGAAAGATTGGCGGAAACTTAGCCATGTTATGAAATGTAATAATGAAGAATTACAATCAGCTGTTGATTGTATTACATCGCTTCAGCCAAAACCAGGGCTTGCGTTTAGCTCTGAAAAACCGCTTTATATTGTTCCTGATATGGCTGTTAAAAAGGACGGCGATCGTCTCGTTTTACAAATGAATGAACGTAACATGCCAAGGATTGAAATTCATTCAGAGTATAGTGCACTTCTTCATAATAGTGAAAGTGAGGTTGCTTCTTATGTATCTGAGAAGTATCAGCATGTGCAGTGGATTATGCGCAGTTTAAAGCAACGGAAACAAACGCTTTTGCAAGTGATGGAAATCATTATGAAGAAACAACATGATTTCTTTTGGCAGGGGCCAGAGTACTTAAAACCACTCTCCTTAAAAGAAGTAGCTGAAGAACTAAGTGTACATGAATCTACAATTAGCCGTGCTACCCGTAATAAATATGTACAAACGCCGCACGGATTGTTTGAAATGAAATCATTTTTTAGCAATGCAGTGGTGACAACAGAAGATGAGGCCGTTTCTACAAAACGTGTAAAGCAATTGATGCAAACGCTTGTAGAAAAAGAAAACAAGAAAAAACCACTTTCCGATCAGAAAATTTCAAAATTGTTAGAAGAAGAGCATGAAATCGTTATTTCTCGTAGAACAGTTGCAAAATATCGAGAACAAATGAACATTCCTGCTTCTTCTCTTCGAAAAACAATTGGATAGGTGAAGAAGATGAAGGTTGTTTTATATACGAAAACAGATTGTGGCCTTTGCGTGAAAGCAAAACAGATTTTGAAAGAGGTACAGCATGTATATTCTTTTGAAATCGAGGAAATAGATATATATGAAGACGATGAGCTTTTAGAAAAGTATCAACTTATGATTCCGGTCGTGGAAATTGACGGAAAACAGGCGGGATGCGGTGTCATTCACAAAGATGTCATAATAAACTATATAAAGAATGCAGTTAAGAGTTGAATAAGTTTCTATCTCCTGTTACAATAATAAACGTAGCAGGGATTATTTTTTTAAACCTAGTGGGACATAAAATGTCACTACGGGACACAAAGTGACCACGAGGGAAAATGAACCGATGCAGTGAGGAGAAAAGATATGCGCTCATGGATTCAAAATACAAAAAAATTATTACCTGATCTGCTACCTGTTATGCAAACGAGAATGCAAATTCTTCAGCACATTCGTCTCATGCAGCCGATTGGCAGAAGAAATTTATCTGCAAGTCTTGGTATGACAGAACGAGTATTGCGAAGTGAAGTACAAGTTTTGAAAGAACAAAACTTAGTTCACGTCGCCTCTTCTGGAATGACTTTAACAGAAGAAGGAACAACTGTGGTTCTTGCTTTGGAAGACTTTATGAAAGAAATTTCCGGGTTAAAGGTTTTAGAAAAACAACTTAAGGAAACATTAGACTTGGATGAAGTTTTCGTTGTTCCTGGTGATAGTGATGAATCACCCTGGGTCAAGCTGGAGATGGGCCGTGCTTGTGTGACTTGTATAAAAGATCATCTGACAGCGAATAATATCGTTGCTGTGGCTGGAGGAACAACGCTAGCTGCTGCTGCGGACATGATGCAACTAGATTGCAAAGATTTACATATGCTATTTGTCCCAGCACGTGGTGGAATTGGAGAAGGCGTCGAATTAGAGGCCAATACCATTTGTGCAAAAATGGCACAGAATACGATGAGTAATTATCGCTTATTGTATGTTCCAGACCATGTTAGTAGCGAAGCATATGCTTCCATTGTAACAGAGCCTTCCGTGAAAGAAGTTCTTGAGTTGATTCGATCTTCCAATATCGTCATTCATGGAATAGGTGATGCGTTAACAATGGCACGTCGCAGAAGTACTTCAGAAGCAGATTGGATGAAAATTAAAACAAGTGAAGCAGTCGGCGAAGCTTTCGGTTATTACTTCAATGAACAAGGTAATGTCGTTCATAAAGTACAAACAGTAGGTATGCAGCTAAAAGATTTACATCATGTATCTCACGTTGTTGCAGTCGCTGGAGGTTCTTCAAAAGCAAAAGCAATACAGGCTGTAATTAAACAAGGGCACACTTCGATTCTAATTACAGACGAAGGTGCAGCAAAACAGTTAACAAAGGGTATTACCCTTTAATATAATCCCCCAAGGAGGAAATTCAAATGACTAAAATTGGTATTAATGGATTTGGACGTATCGGACGTGTGGTATTCCGCGCAGCTCTTAACAACCCTAACGTGGAAGTAGTAGCAATCAACGACTTAACAGACGCTAACACTTTAGCTCACCTTTTAAAATATGACTCTGTTCACGGAACAGTAAACGCAGAAGTATCTGCTAACGGCGACAGCATCGTTGTTAACGGTAAAGAAATCAAAGTTATCGCTGAGCGTGACCCAGCACAATTACCATGGAGTGACTACGGAGTAGAAGTAGTAGTAGAATCTACTGGACGCTTCACTAAAAAAGCAGACGCTGAAAAACACTTAGGTGGATCAGTTAAAAAAGTTATCATCTCTGCACCAGCTTCTGACGAAGATATCACTGTTGTTATGGGTGTTAACCACGAAGAATACGATGCATCTCAACACAATGTAATCTCTAACGCTTCTTGTACTACAAACTGCTTAGCACCATTCGCTAAAGTTCTTAACGAGAAGTTCGGTATCAAACGTGGAATGATGACAACAATTCACTCTTACACTAACGACCAACAAATCTTAGACTTACCACATAAAGACTTACGTCGTGCACGTGCAGCAGCAATGAGCATGATTCCAACTACAACTGGTGCAGCTAAAGCGGTAGCATTAGTATTACCAGAACTTAAAGGTAAATTAAACGGTGGCGCAGTACGTGTTCCAACTGCTAACGTTTCTCTTGTTGACTTAGTTGTTGAACTTGACAAAGAAGTAACAGTTGAAGAAGTAAATGCAGCATTCAAAGCAGCAGCTGAAGGCGAATTAAAAGGTATCCTTGGATACAGCGAAGAGCCATTAGTATCTATCGACTATAACGGATGCACAAATTCTTCTACAATTGATGCATTATCTACAATGACTATGGAAGGCAACATGCTTAAAGTTCTTTCTTGGTACGACAACGAAACTGGTTACTCTAACCGCGTAGTTGACTTAGTAGACTACATCGCTTCTAAAGGTCTTTAATTCTTAAGTTTATAAGTTCTCAATGACAAAACGAGGGAGAGGGTTTGTTCCCTCTCTCTTCTTTCGTTTTAGAAGCAAATGTGATAAGCTTTTGAATGGGTTTTGTCAATCCTAACTAGTCGGAGGGAAATCCAATGAACAAAAAATCAATTCGTGACGTAGATTTAAAGGGTAAACGAGTATTTTGCCGCGTTGACTTCAACGTACCTATGAAAGATGGCAAAGTTACAGACGAGACTCGTATTCGTGCAGCTCTTCCTACAATTCAATATTTAGTAGAGCAAGGAGCGAAAGTTATTTTAGCAAGTCACTTAGGTCGTCCAAAAGGCCAAGTAGTAGAAGAAATGCGTCTTACTCCAGTAGCTGCACGTTTAGGTGAGCTTCTTGGTAAAGACGTGAAAAAAGCAGACGAAGCATTCGGACCAGCTGTACAAGAAATGGTTGCAGCAATGAACGAAGGCGACATATTAGTTCTTGAAAACGTACGTTTCTATGCGGGCGAAGAAAAGAACGATGCAGAATTAGCAAAAGAATTTGCAGCTCTTGCTGATCTTTTCGTTAACGATGCATTCGGTGCAGCTCACCGTGCTCATGCTTCTACTGCAGGTATTGCAGACTACCTACCAGCAGTATCAGGCTTCTTAATGGAAAAAGAGTTAGAAGTATTAGGTAAAGCACTTTCTAACCCAGAGCGCCCATTCACAGCGATCATCGGTGGTGCGAAAGTAAAAGATAAAATCGGTGTAATTCGTCATCTATTAGACAAAGTAGATAACTTAATCATCGGTGGTGGCCTTGCTTATACATTCGTTAAAGCGTTAGGTCATGAAATCGGACAATCTCTATGTGAAAATGACAAAGTTGATTTAGCAAAAGAGTTTATGGAACTTGCGAAAGAAAAAGGCGTAAACTTCTACATGCCAGTTGATTGCGTAATTGCAGATGATTTCTCTGAAACTGCAAACGTACAAATTGTAGATATCGATTCTATTCCTGCTGATTGGGAAGGTGTGGATATCGGGCCGAAAACAAGCGCAATTTACGCAGATGTAATTAAAAACTCTAAGCTTGTTGTATGGAACGGACCAATGGGTGTATTTGAAATGACTCCTTTTGCAGAAGGTACAAAAGCAGTAGGACAAGCATTAGCAGATGCAGAAGGTACATACTCTGTTATCGGCGGTGGTGACTCTGCAGCAGCTGTTGAAAAATTCGGTATGGCTGATAAAATGAGCCACATTTCTACTGGCGGCGGTGCGTCATTAGAATTTATGGAAGGTAAAGAACTTCCAGGTGTAGTTTGTCTTAACGACAAATAAGTAGCAGCCAAAGAAAAAGGACGGTGCAAAGCATGCGTAAACCAATTATCGCAGGTAACTGGAAAATGAATAAAACTCTATCTGAAGCAGTTAGCTTCGTAGAGGAAGTAAAAGGTCAAATCCCAGCAGCTTCAGCTGTTGATGCAGTAGTTTGCTCTCCAGCTCTTTTCTTAGAGCGCTTAGTAGCAGCATCTGAAGGAACTGACTTACAAGTAGGTGCACAAAACATGCACTTCGAAAAAAATGGTGCATTCACTGGCGAAATTAGCCCAGTAGCACTTAGCGACTTAAAAGTAGGCTACGTAGTACTTGGCCACTCTGAGCGTCGTGAAATGTTTGCTGAAACAGATGAAACAGTAAACAAAAAGACTCTTGCAGCATTTGAACATGGTTTAACACCAATCGTTTGCTGTGGTGAAACTTTAGAAGAACGCGAAAGCGGAAAAACATTTGATCTAGTAGCAGGTCAAGTGACAAAAGCACTTGCAGGTTTAACAGAAGAGCAAGTGAAAGCAACTGTTATCGCTTATGAGCCAATCTGGGCTATCGGTACAGGTAAATCTTCTTCTTCTGCAGATGCAAATGAAGTATGTGCGCACATCCGTAAAGTTGTTGCAGAAGCTGTTTCTCCAGAAGCTGCAGAAGCTGTTCGTATTCAATACGGCGGTAGCGTAAAACCAGAAAACATTAAAGAGTACATGGCACAATCTGACATCGACGGCGCTTTAGTTGGCGGTGCTAGCTTAGAGCCAGCTTCCTTCTTAGGCCTTCTGGGGGCGGTAAAATGAGAAAGCCAACAGCTTTAATCATTCTTGACGGTTTCGGACTACGTGAAGAAACTTACGGGAATGCTGTAGCACAAGCTAAGAAACCTAATTTTGATGGTTACTGGAACAAGTTTCCTCACACAACGCTTACAGCATGTGGCGAGGCAGTGGGTCTTCCAGAAGGTCAGATGGGTAACTCTGAGGTTGGTCACTTAAATATCGGTGCTGGCCGCGTAGTATATCAAAGCTTAACACGTGTGAACGTTGCAATTCGTGAAGGTGAGTTCGATAAGAACGAAACATTCCAAAATGCAATTAAAAGCGTAAAAGAAAAAGGTACAGCTCTTCATTTATTCGGTTTACTTTCTGATGGTGGTGTGCACAGTCACATGAACCATATGTTTGCTCTTCTTCGCTTAGCAGCAAAAGAAGGCGTGGAGAAAGTATACATCCATGCATTCTTAGATGGCCGCGATGTTGGACCACAAACAGCAAAAGGTTATATCGATGCAACAAATGAAGTAATTAAAGAAACAGGTGTAGGACAATTCGCGACTATCTCTGGTCGTTATTACTCCATGGACCGTGACAAGCGCTGGGATCGCGTTGAAAAATGTTACCGTGCTATGGTGAATGGCGAAGGACCTACTTATAAATCAGCACATGAATGCGTAGAGGACTCTTATGCAAATGGTATCTATGATGAGTTCGTATTACCATCTGTAATTGTTAATGAAGATGAAACGCCAGTTGCAACAATCAATGATGATGATGCAGTAATCTTCTATAACTTCCGTCCAGACCGCGCAATTCAAATTGCACGTGTATTTACAAACGAAGACTTCCGTGAGTTCGATCGTGGTGAAAAAATACCTCACATTCCAGAATTCGTATGTATGACACACTTTAGTGAAACAGTAGATGGGTACGTGGCATTTAAGCCAATGAACCTTGATAACACATTAGGTGAAGTTGTTGCGCAAGCGGGATTAAAACAACTTCGCATCGCGGAAACTGAAAAGTATCCGCACGTTACATTCTTCTTTAGCGGTGGTCGTGAGGCTGAATTCCCAGGAGAAGAACGTATCTTAATTAACTCACCGAAGGTTGCAACGTATGACTTGAAACCTGAAATGAGCATTTACGAAGTAACCGACGCTTTAGTAAATGAAATCGAAAATGATAAACATGATGTTATCATTCTTAACTTTGCAAACTGTGATATGGTTGGCCATTCTGGGATGATGGAACCAACAATTAAAGCAGTAGAAGCAACTGACGAATGTTTAGGAAAAGTTGTAGAAGCGATTCTTGCAAAAGATGGTGTAGCACTTATTACTGCGGACCATGGTAATGCTGATCAGGAGTTAACTTCTGACGGTGGGCCAATGACAGCTCATACAACAAACCCGGTTCCTTTCATCGTTACAAAAAATGATGTTGAGCTTCGTGAAGGCGGTGTTTTAGGAGATATCGCTCCAACAATGCTTACACTTTTAAATGTGGAACAACCGAAAGAAATGACAGGTAAACCAATTATTAAATAATTAAATTGCATATATAAAAGGAGAGAAAATATTATGTCAACAATTATTGATGTTTATGCTCGCGAAGTCTTAGACTCTCGTGGTAATCCAACTGTAGAAGTAGAAGTTTACACAGAAAGCGGCGCATTCGGACGCGCTATCGTACCAAGTGGTGCATCTACTGGTGAGCACGAAGCAGTAGAATTACGTGACGGTGACAAATCTCGTTACCTTGGTAAAGGTGTTGTTAACGCAGTAAACAACGTTAACGAAACTATCGCCCCAGAAATCGTTGGTTTTGACGTAACTGACCAAGCTGGTATCGACCGTGCTATGATCGAATTAGATGGCACTCCAAATAAAGGTAAATTAGGCGCTAACGCTATCCTTGGTGTATCTATGGCAGTAGCTCACGCAGCGGCTGACTTCGTAGGTCTTCCATTATACCGTTACCTTGGTGGATTCAATGCAAAACAATTACCAACTCCAATGATGAACATCATCAACGGTGGTTCTCACGCTGATAACAACGTTGACTTCCAAGAGTTCATGATCTTACCAGTTGGTGCTCCAACATTCAAAGAATCAATCCGTATGGGTGCTGAAGTATTCCATGCATTAAAAGCTGTATTACATGACAAAGGTCTTAACACTGCAGTAGGTGACGAAGGTGGATTCGCTCCAAACCTTGGTTCTAACCGTGAAGCATTAGAAGTAATCATCGAAGCTATCGAAAAAGCTGGTTACAAAGCTGGCGAGAACGTATTCTTAGGAATGGACGTTGCTTCTTCTGAGTTCTACAACAAAGAAACTGGTAAATACGATCTTACAGGCGAAGGCCGCAGCATGACTTCTGCAGAAATGGTTGATTTCTACGAAGGTCTTTGCAACGACTTCCCAATCATCTCTATCGAAGATGGTTTAGACGAAAACGACTGGGATGGCCACAAATTATTAACTGACCGTCTTGGCAAAAAAGTTCAATTAGTTGGTGACGATTTATTCGTAACGAACACTCAAAAACTTGCTGAAGGTATCGAAAAAGGTATCTCTAACTCAATCTTAATTAAAGTTAACCAAATCGGTACTTTAACTGAGACTTTCGAAGCAATCGAAATGGCTAAACGTGCTGGTTACACAGCAGTTGTATCTCACCGTTCTGGTGAAACTGAAGATGCTACAATCGCTGACATCGCAGTTGCAACGAATGCTGGCCAAATCAAAACTGGTTCTATGAGCCGTACTGACCGTATTGCTAAGTACAACCAATTATTACGCATCGAAGACGAACTAGGCGAAATCGCTGTTTACGATGGTTTAAAATCTTTCTATAACTTAAAAAAATAATTTAAATGTAGTTTTTAATTGTTTAAATTAAGTGATAAAAAACCTCCTATTTATGATAGGAGGTTTTTTATATGTTTGTAATGCATGTGAGTTAACATCAATAAAACAATTTAATATAATGAACCTGTGATATAAATAGAAAATGTTTAATCAAGAGAGGAAATGGGGTAATGGGAATGGTTAAACTGAGTACAGCGATAGATAATGAAGAATCTAATGAAATTACAGAATGGTTAGAAAAATACATTTTTCCAATTGATTTTCTAGAAGACTGCTACTTTGATGTAAACACCATTTTATATTCAGTCAATTTAGCCAAACATCATACAATAGTATGTTCAATTGTTCATAATTCCGAACCCGCCACTTTTTCTCCAGAAGAGCTAAACGCAGCTATATTAGAAGGGTGTAGAAAAACAGGACTAAATGAAGGGTGTTACTATTTTAACGTTAATGTTCATGATAATATTGCAAGGGTAGTAGAGAGTATTGGATCATATAGCTTAAAGAGAGCGGAAAAGAACTATGCGCTATTTCCATTGTATTACCTATTAACAGAAAACAGAGCAGTTGAAGGTGGCACAAGTTATACGGGGCTTATTGGAAGGAATAAAGATTGGATGCTAACAATTGAATTTGCAACGAAGATAAATTTCATAGTACATGGGAGTAAAGAGTTTTGTGATGTAGTATATCAGGCATTATATAAAAAGGACACTAGGTAACGTATTAGTGTTCTTTTTATGTTTTTTTAGGACGGATTTTTAGGGATATTGTGAACTTGATTCACATATTTAAAGAAATCTATAAGAGAATATTTCTTTTTTTAAAATAGCAAATCTCAAAAATCAGAAAATATAAACTTTTTATTTTAGGTCAATGTTTTTGACGTAAATTCAGCTCGGAAACCCAGTCATACCAAGGGTGTAAGCGTATAACATATGCTATTTTCTTTGTCAAGTTGATAAATTGCAGCTTTTTACAATTTATACTATGATAAGAATAGAAAACAGAAGATCGTATAAACATGAGGGATGATGAACATGAAGTTTACTAAGATTATTGTCCAAGTTGTAGCTCTTTACGTGTTTTACATGATTGGAACATGGGTGCAAGAAATGTTGGATATTCCAATTCCAGGTAGTTTGATTGGCTTATTTTTGTTGCTTATTTTACTTAGCATGAAGGTTCTTCCTGTGAAATGGTTTGATTTAGGAGCAGAAACACTCGTTGCTATTATGCCGTTTTTATTGATTCCGCCAACGATTGGTTTAATGAATTACGGTGCTTTTTTTATGAGTAAAGGAATTTCTCTTTTCATTACAATTGTAGCGAGTACATTTTTAATTATTATTGTCGCAGGACATACAGGACAATATCTTGCGAATAGAAAGGAAAAAGAAACGCGATGAGCCAAATATTAATCGGCATTGGTTGGGTTATCCTTACATTGTTATTATATCAATTATCTAAAAAGATTTATAAAGTATTGCCAACACCATTTACCATTCCAATGCTTGTAGCAACAGCATTAATGATTGTTTTATTACTTGTGCTGGATATACCATACCAAGCATACATGCAAAGTGGTGGCGGCTGGATTTCAAAACTGCTTGGTCCAGGTGTGGTAGCATTTGCTATTCCATTATATAAACAGCGTCATGTGTTGCAAAAATATATTGTACCGATTGCGGGTGGTGTATTAGTCGGAACAACAGTTGCGATTGCAAGTGACTTAGCGATTGCAACGCTTATGGGAACAGATAAAAGCTTAATTTTATCTTCTTTACCCAAATCCGTAACAATGCCAGTTGCAATGAGTGTATCTGAGCAAGTTGGCGGCGTTCCATCATTAACAGCAGCATTCGTTGTTGTAGCTGGGATTACAGGAACAATTACAGGTCCGCTTTTATTGAAATGGAGCCGCGTTACAAACTCTGTTGGTAAAGGGATTGGTTTTGGATGTGCATCACATATTATGGGTGTGATGAGAGCGATGAAAAACAATGAACATGAAGGTGTTATTGGATCGGTAACAATGACATTGACGGCTATTTTAACTTGTCTACTTGGACCGCTATTTGCAACCATGTTTATGTAATAGATGAAAGCGAGAGCAATAGGAACAGCTCTCGCTTTTCTGGTGGATTTGTGCTACAGTTAAATTAACTGAATCTTTGTAGGAGGTACGCCAGGTGCATACGTTATTATCAGTTTTACTTATTATTGTATCGATTTTTATGATTGTTATGGTACTTATGCAGTCTAGTAATAGTTCAGGCCTTTCAGGTGCTATTTCAGGCGGTGCAGAGCAATTATTTGGTAAGCAAAAAGCACGCGGAATTGAAGCGGTATTAAACCGTATTACAGTTGTTTTAGCTGTACTATTCTTTGCACTAACAATTGGAGTTACGTACTTAAGCATATAAGTAAAGGTCTTGCTTTTTGACAGATATGAAAAAAGAAGAAGCGTTAGCGGATTCGCGCTAATGGTTCTTCTTTTTTTGTCTCATTTGTATTTCATTATTCGCAAAAAGTTTCTAATTAGATTATGGAAATGGAACTATGGTAAACTAAGGGGAGAAACAATACGACTAGATTACAGAAGAGAAAGAGGAGAAGAAGATGATGAAATTAGCATCTCCGAAACCATTTACATTTGAAGGTGGAGACCGTGCTGTTTTATTACTACATGGATTTACGGGGAATTCAGCTGATGTACGTATGCTCGGGCGTTTTTTAGAGAAAAAAGGCTATACTTGCCACGCCCCAATTTATAAAGGTCATGGTGTACCGCCAGAACAACTTGTTCGTACAGGTCCTGAAGACTGGTGGAAAGATGTTATGGCTGCGTATCAACAGTTGAAAGATCAAGGATATGAGAAAATTGCGGCTGTTGGACTATCACTGGGCGGTGTATTCTCGTTAAAACTTGCTTATACAGTACCGATTTTAGGTGTTGTACCAATGTGTGCACCAATGTACATTAAGAGCGAGGAAATTATGTACCAAGGTATATTGGCATATGCACGTGAATATAAAAAACGTGAGCAGAAATCACCAGAGAAAATTGCAGAAGAAATGATGGAATTTAAAAAGACACCAATGAATACATTAAAAGCATTACAAGATTTAATTCGTGACGTACGCAATAATGTTGATATGATTTATACTCCAACATTTGTTGTACAAGCACGCCATGATGAAATGATTAATACAGACAGTGCAAACATTATCTATAATGGTGTAGAGTCCACGTTAAAAGAAATTAAGTGGTATGAAGATTCTACGCATGTTATTACGCTTGATAAACAACGTGATGAGCTACACGAGGATGTATATAACTTCTTGGAGCAACTAGATTGGTAAGATCTAGTTGCCTCTTTTTTTCATGAGGTATTAAAACCATTCTTTTTAGGGTGGAAGAGAGGGTCCGTCGATGGATAGAGGTGGTCAGTGCCTTTTTTCGCCCCATGCCGTGTGAGAACAGAAGGAGAGAATGAGTGGAGGTCTTCTTTTATAGACGCAACGTAGGTTCCAATAAATCAAAATGGGTTTATATAGAAATAAACTTTTAAGATGAGGATTACGCAGCAGAATAAATGGTGAAAAACGAGTGTTTATAGAAGTTTCACTTTATATAGAGTCAATGTTTCGGATACACTAAATAAGATGAGGATTTAAAGGAGGTATTTGTGCTTGGAAGATATCATTCAAGAACATATTGATAAATTATTGTTATTTATGAAAGAAGAAGCGTATAAGCCGCTAACGATACAAGAATTAGAAGCTGCTTTTGGAATTGAAGATTCCGCTGGCTTTAAAGATTTTGTAAAGGCACTTGTTATGATGGAAGAAAAGGGACTTGTTGTTCGTACACGCAGCAATCGCTATGGTCTTCCAGAAAAGATGAATTTAGTGCGCGGTAAGTTAATTGGACATGCACGTGGTTTTGCATTTGTCGTGCCGGAAGAGAAGAAGACAGGGGACGATGATATTTTTATCCCGCCCACAGAATTAAATGGTGCACTTCATGGCGATACAGTGTTAGCTCGTATTAATTCACAATCTAGCGGATCACGCCAAGAAGGTACGATCATTCGTATTGTAGAACGTGGTACGAAGGAACTAGTTGGTACATATACAGAATCAAAAAATTTTGGATTTGTACTTCCTGATAATAAACGTTGGACAAGTGACATTTTTATTCCGAAAAGTGCATCTATGGGTGCGGTAGAAGGGCATAAAGTTGTTGTGAAAATTACAAGCTATCCGCAAGATCGTTTAAGTGCGGAGGGAGAAGTTATTCAAATTCTAGGTCATAAAAATGACCCAGGGGTAGATATCTTATCTGTTATTCATAAACATCATTTGCCATTAGCCTTCCCGGAAGATGTAATGGAACATGCGAACAGTGTACCAGAAACGATTTCAGAAGAAGATTTAAAAGACCGCCGAGATCTTCGTGATCAAATGATTGTGACAATTGATGGTGCAGATGCAAAAGACTTAGATGATGCGGTAACAGTAACAAGGCTTGAGAATGGTAATTATAAGCTTGGTGTTCATATTGCGGATGTAAGTCATTATGTCGATGAAGGATCTCCAATTGATGTTGAAGCAGCAGAGAGAGCAACGAGTGTGTATCTTGTTGACCGTGTAATTCCGATGATTCCACATCGTTTATCAAACGGAATCTGTTCCTTGAATCCGAAAGTGGATCGCCTTACACTATCTTGTGAAATGGAAATTAACAATCTTGGTGATGTTGTGAGCCATGAGATTTTCCAAAGTGTCATTAAAACGACAGAGCGTATGACATACGCTGATGTAAGAAGTATTTTAGAAGATGAAGACGAAGAGTTAATTAAACGTTATGAGCCATTAGTACCGATGTTTAAAGAGATGGGTCAATTAGCGCAAATCTTACGTGAAAAACGTATGAGACGTGGTGCGATTGACTTTGACTTTAAAGAAGCAAAAGTACTAGTAGATGAAGAAGGTAAACCGACAGATGTTGTAATGCGTGATCGTTCGGTATCAGAAAAGCTAATTGAAGAGTTCATGCTTGTTGCCAATGAAACGGTAGCAGAGCATTTCCATTGGATGAACGTACCGTTTATGTACCGTGTCCATGAAGATCCGAAAGAAGATAAATTAGAGCGTTTCTTCGAATTTGTAACAAACTTTGGCTATGCGGTAAAAGGACGTGCGAATGAAATACATCCTCGCGCGCTGCAACAAATTCTTGAAATGGTACAAGGGCAGCCTGAGGAAGTCGTGATTTCAACAGTTATGCTTCGTTCGATGAAACAAGCTCGTTACGATGCAGATAGCTTAGGTCACTTCGGTTTATCAACAGAATTCTATACACATTTCACATCACCAATTCGTCGTTATCCAGATACGATTGTTCACCGATTAATTCGTGAATATATTATTAACGGTAAAATTGATAACGAAACACAAGCAAAATGGCGTGAAAAGTTACCAGAGATTGCAGAGCATTCTTCTAATATGGAACGCCGTGCTGTTGAAGCAGAACGTGAAACAGACGAACTGAAAAAAGCAGAGTATATGCTTGATAAGATTGGTGAAGAGTACGATGGTATGATTAGCTCTGTAACAAACTTCGGTTTATTCGTAGAGCTACCGAATACAATTGAGGGTCTTGTTCACGTTAGTTATTTAACAGATGATTACTACCGTTATGACGAGCAGCACTTTGCGATGATCGGTGAACGTACAGGTAACGTCTTCCGCATCGGTGATGAAATTACAATTCGCGTTATTAATGTAAATAAAGATGAGCGCGCGATTGATTTTGAAATCGTCGGTATGAAAGGCACTCCGAGACGTAAATTTAAAGATCGTCCAGTTGTGATTGAGCAGCCAAAAGACGGTAGAAAGAGACGCAGTGGTCGCGCCGAACGTAATAATGAGCGTGGTAGCGCACGTGGAAATGAACGTGGTAGCGGACGCAAACCCGAACGTGGTGGGCAAGGAAAAGCATCCGGTCGTCCGGGACAAAAAGATGGCAATGGTAAAAAGAAAAAGCCATTCTTTGAAAATGTTCCAGGATTTAAGAAGAAAAAGAAAAAGCGTAAGTAAGAGAGAGGTGGCTTCGCTTATATACTGAGCGAGCCACTTCCGCTTTTCTTATAGGATCCAGCTTCAGTGGCTAGAATCTCTGGTCGTTTAGCTCCCTTGGACGAAGCAAAAAGCGCTTCTCTGTCGGGAGCTCCAACGCCCCGAGATTTTAAACGAGCCACTTCCGCTTTTTAATAACATTTGTTACAATAGTACAAATAGAGGAGGGACAGATCATGCCAAAAGGTAGTGGTAAGGTTATTGCACAAAATAAAAAAGTATTTCATGATTATTTCATCGACGAAACATACGAAGCAGGGCTTGTTCTTCAAGGAACGGAAATTAAGTCTATTCGCGCCGGACGCGTAAACTTAAAAGATGCTTTCGCACGTATACATAATGGTGAAGTTTGGGTATATAATATGCATATTAGTCCATATGAGCAAGGGAATCGTTTCAATCATGAGCCGCTTCGTACAAGGAAATTACTTCTTCATAAGAAAGAAATCGACAAGCTGATCGGGTATTCAAAAGAGACAGGTTATACACTTGTACCAGTTAAAATCTATTTAAAAAATGGATTTGCGAAAATGGCACTTGGTGTAGCACGAGGGAAGAAACAATATGATAAGCGTCATGATTTAAAAGAGAAGGAAGCGAAACGCGAAATCGCACGTGCATTCCGTGATCGTCAAAAGATGTAATACAGAAATTTACATTTGTAAAATATTGAACGTATGATATAATAATTCATGTAAGGTCAGTGAACATTGAAAAACAGCTCATTAAGTAGCTATCACGAATATACTTCGTATGCTCCATTCTTATATGGGGACGTTACGGATTCGACAGGGGTAGTTTGAGCTTAAGTTGCGAGTCGAGGGGATCGGCCTCGTTAAAACGTCAAAGCCAATAACTGGCAAACAACAAAACAACTTCGCTTTAGCTGCTTAATACAGCTTAGCGGTTCCTCCCTCCATCGTCCATGTGGTAGGGTAAGGGACTCAAACTAAGTGGACTACGCCGGAGTTCGCCGTCTGAGGGCGAAGGAAGAGAACAATCAGACTAGCAACTTGGAAGCCTGTCGATAGGCCGAAGAGTTTGCGAAATGCCAATATATCGACTACACTCGTAGAAGCTTAAGTGTCAATATCTTTGGACGTGGGTTCGACTCCCACCGTCTCCACCAATACATATTTGGTGGTTTTTTTATTTTGTTGTGATATGAACCATAAGTTTGCCGAAACGGCAAGCTTATGGTTCTTTTTGTTTGTGGTAAAGTGATTGTTCTGAAAAATGAAGTGGATAGAGAATACGATTGTTGAGTATGTAATGTTTTTATGTAAAAGAATCAAAAAGTGACAATGGCATAAAAAATAATTCCATTTATAAAAAACAAAGAAGTTGGTATAGTACCAGCTTCTTTGTTTTCTTTCATATCCATACCGCTTTCTCCTTCATATATTTGTATATTATTTTAGTATAACGTAAATGTTTAGATTGAAAGTAGAATATTTAAAAGTATCTTGTTTAAATTTATCTCGCATTAACGGACAGTAACACTCCCACCTCACAATCCAGCGAAAGCAAAGAAGTTAGGTGGGAGATGAACTATCCGTAAAAGCCCGATTGGTGAGGGGGAATAATCAGTGGAATAGGAAGAAAACCACTTCCTAAGTATTGGAAGTGGTTCTCGCTTTCTTGTAGAAATAGATTACTAGCAAAATACCTATGACAATACTAATGATAATCGTTAGTGTAATATACATGGGGTCTTTATTTATTTCATTTGGAATAACTCGCTCTAAAAGTGGACCGATACATATCGTGAATGCTGTTAAAATTGTAATCCATGATTTTGTATATAGTGCGAACAAAATAAAAATAAGGATACATACGCCGGCGATGATATAGTTTTGCGTAGTAGTTGCTACAAAGTAATCTGTATCAAGTCGTCCATCTAACCAAAAATAAAAGCCAACCCATCCACCGATCGCAATGAAATGAGCTGCTACTAAAAGAAGAACTGAATTTTTAGTAGATGGGTATACTTTTGGAATTCCTTTAAATAGCGTAAATGCAAATATAACAAGGGCCAAGAATAAAGGTAATGATCCAAATAACAATATGTTTTGTGAAATCTTGAACTGCCCTCTTACTGCTGGAGCAAAGCACATATAGGCAAGAATAACTAAAATCGCTGCAGGAATGATTACGAGCAATCCTTCCTTGTCTACAGGCAGTTCTTTTCCAATATTCTTCATATGCTGTTTACGACTTTTTCCAATAATATGATCTACACTCTGTCCTCTTTTTTCAGCTTCCGTTAAATGAACTTCTAGTTCGTCCACTATTGTATTTATATCCTCATCTTTTTTTCCGCGTTGCAGTAAATACATTCTGAGTTCAATTAAAAATTGTTCAGACTTTGTTGATAACATTCTATTCGCCCCCTTTATTAATCACTTTTTCAACAGATAGCTTTAAATCAGTCCAGCGCTCTTTAAAGTTAGCTAATTCTTTCACCCCTAATTCTGATAGCTGATAGTACTTCCGCTTAGGGCCGGCAGTTGATTCCCTTAATACGCTCGTAACCAATCCTTCTTTTTGCATACGTAATAGTAATGGATAGATCGTGCCCTCACTAAAAGAGTGAAAACCATAGCTATGTAATTTCTCTGTTAATTCGTAACCGTATATTTCACCTTCTTGAATGATGGCTAAAATACAACCATCCAAAATTCCTTTTAGCATTTGCGTTGAGTCAGCCATTTTAGCCCTCCTGTTCGTATATCTTTTTATCCCGCATTAACGGGCAGTAATACTCCCACCTCAAAATGCGGCGGAAGCAAAGAAGTTAGGTGGGAGATAAACTGCCCGTAAAAGCCCGATTGGTTCAACTAATAATCAGTGGGGGATGAAGACCCCCCCACTGATTAAAGTTTCACTTTATATATCTTGTAATACAAGGGATATAATTGCGAGGATACCTTGCAATGCAAGTGTTGTAATAAAGGTAACATAAAATTAACTTGTAATGCAAGGTATGTGAATTTAATTTCAATGGTATTTCTCAATGTGCATATAAGTATGCTTTACAGGATTATGTACTTATTTTAGGAGTGATGATTATCAAATGGTAATTTCTGAATATTAAATAAAAATCAATTCATACGATAAGACTTGCTTATACGAGGAAGAAACTACGATTTAATGCTTCTGCAATTTATATAGCAGGATAATTTTGCTATAATATATGAGCATGACATATACATAGAGGAGTGCTAGAAAATGCGATCATTTAATATCGATGAATTTATTGCGAGTGTTTTACAATGGATACTAAATACAGCTCTAATCATATTATCCATCGTTCTATCTATCTTTTTAATTAATGAAACGATTACATTTATACAATACATATTTTCCGCAAAAAAATATACGTCCTATAAATTAGTTGAAAGCATTATTGTTTACTTTTTATACTTTGAATTTATCGCATTAATTATTAAGTACTTCAAATCGAATTATCATTTTCCATTACGTTATTTTATTTACATAGGAATTACAGCCCTAATTCGATTAATTATTGTTTCTCATGAAGAGCCATTTGAAACATTATTATATGCAGGATCTATTCTCATTTTAGTGATTGCTTTATATATATCTAATATGAGGGATTTAAAGAAACATTAAATATGATTTTGATGCAAAGCTATATCATATATGAAACCACTTTTGCATGAATTACATAAAGCATACTAAAAAGTAGTGCAGACCAAGGTATTGGTTCGCACTACTTTTTTAATTCTAGTGATGAAAAGAGACAAAACGTATGTTTACTTCTTCCTTGACCTTCAAGTTACTTGAAGGATTAGAATGTGAGTAGAGAGTTGTAAGGGAGCGTTTTGAAATGAAAACTGTTGAGAAATTAAATGAAGAATGGAGATTGAAAAAATGAGTCAAGAACCTAAACTGCGCCCATTAGAACGAGAAGATTTGAAATTTGTTCATGAACTTAACAACAATGCACATATTATGTCCTATTGGTTTGAAGAACCTTATGAAGCTTTTGTGGAGCTGCAGGATCTATATGATAAGCACATTCATGATCAAAGTGAACGTCGATTTATAGTAGAAAAAGATAATAATATGATTGGATTAGTTGAATTAGTGGAGATTGATTACATTCATCGAAGAACAGAATTTCAAATTATCATTGATCCAAAGTATCAAGGGTATGGTTATGCAGCGTGCGCAACCCGTTTAGCGATGAATTACGCCTTTTCAGTATTAAATATGCACAAACTTTATTTAGTAGTGGATAAAGAAAATGAAAAAGCTACGCATATTTACAAAAAAGTCGGCTTTACGATTGAAGGCGAGTTACAAGATGAATTTTTCGTTGATGGTAACTACCATAATGCAATCAGAATGTGTATTTTCCAGCATCAATATTTAGAAATGAAATCATAAGTTTTAATGTATGATGAAAAATAAATATTTATTAGCTTCTACACCAATATTTTTAGGGATTTTATGCTTAGTTATCTATAGTATGATTGGCTCAAGAGTGGAATCAGACGGTACTTTGGTGGAGCCTTTCTTCTTAATTCCATTAAGTTATTTATTTGTTTTTAGTGGTATTATTGCAATATTGTTTGTGGCTATCATTTCGATGTTCAAAAAAGGGAAACTTAATTAATTCAATTGATGTACCCTTTTAAATATATAAAAGGAAGCATAACTTAGGGTTATGCTTCTTTTTTGATTGTCCAAGGGTATGCTTCATCGTTAGTAATAAACAAAGAAGGCTCAATCTTTATAAAAAGATGGGCTTTTTTGTCTAATCATACATTCAATTATAAGCTTTTGATAGTAGAAGACTAATATCAAAAAGAAAGTAATGATAAAGCTTTGAATGGATTAAATTTCCGTACATCAGACATAATAATGCTTAAGAAATTCCAATTAGGGTGAGAAATTGCAGTGTCAACTGCGGATATTGGGTGATTAAAATGTGGAAAACGCTTGTTTCTTATCTTCCAGATTGGAAAGTGTTTGTGCAAACTTTTATAGTATTTTTCGTTCCTTATGTGACCTCAAGAGTTTTTAGTTGGATCCGTACATTAGAGAAAGAGTGATGAGGATGAAAGAGAAGGAATCAAAGATGAGGCAACAAACCGATACATATCAGGATAAGCCTTTTCAAAACGTAACAGATTATTTTACAGGCGATTTTACTTTGGATCTAGAGCTTGTAAAAAAAGAAATTAGTTATAACTCGGATGCCCACTTTCGAGAGTTTAACATAGGGGGGACAAATATTCGAGCGGCGCTTGTTTTTGTGGAAGGATTGTCGGATAAGGATCTCATTAATATGCATATTTTGAAGTCATTGATGTTTAATTTTTATGAAGAATATAAGAGTGCACCATCTTATGTGGAAGGTACCATTTCAAAAGAGTTTATTAAGAATCGCGTCCTTTCTATTAGTGAGGTAGAAGAAGTCTATTCTATAAAAGAGTTGATGGCAAAAGTGTTGATAGGTTCAACGGCACTTTTAGTTGATGGATTAGCAGGTGTATTAATTCTTGGTACAAAAAAAGGAAAAACACGCAATGTTGAAGAGCCGATATCAGAGGTGTCAGTTAGAGGTCCACGGGTAGGTTTCACAGAAGTTTTGTCTGATAATACTGCTCTTTTACGGCTACATGGCGAAAACGAGGGATTGTCATTAACAAAATTTTATGTAGGAGAGCGGGCAAAAAAAGAGTTGGTTATTGCCTATATGAAAGAGATTGCTGATTCGGAATTGGTAGAAGAGGTTAAGAAAAGAATTCAGAAAATCAATATTGATAATGTGCCAGAATCAGGATATGTGGAGCAGCTTATCGAAGATAATTACCTCAGCCCGTTTCCACAAGCACAGAGTACGGAGCGCCCTGATCGCGTCATCGCAGCGTTGATGGAAGGGCGTGTTGCGATTTTATTAGATGGAACACCTTTTGCCCTGATTGTTCCAGTTACATTTAGCATGCTGATGCAATCGCCCGAAGATTATTATGAACGTTGGATTCCAGGCACGTTTATCCGTTTATTGCGTTTTGGAGCAGCTATTATTTCTCTTTTTGCACCTGCTTTGTACATTTCCTTTATCTCATTTCATCCTGGATTAATTCCGACCAAGTTGGCTATTTCAATTCTTGGGGGACGGGAAGGAGTTCCGTTTCCTGCAATTATAGAAGCATTATTTATGGAAATAGCCATCGAAATTTTGCGGGAAGCAGGGCTACGCCTGCCTAAGCCGATTGGTTCAGCGATGGGAATTGTCGGTGGATTAATCATTGGACAGGCTGCCGTAGAAGCGGGAATTATTAGTCCAATTATGGTAATTGTAGTAGCGGCCACTGCTATTTCTTCCTTTGCGCTCGCTCATTATAGTGCGGCAATTCCACTACGGATCCTTCGCTTTGTAGCCATGTTTTGCGCTGCCATATTTGGACTATACGGAGTCATTCTGTTTTTTCTCGTTCTATGCAGTCATATAGCGAGATTGAAGAGTTTCGGCGTACCCTATGCCAGTCCAGCTGTTGTTTATCATGTAAGTGATTGGAAAGATTTCGTGATCCGCATGCCACTTCAGATGATGAAACGGCGCCCAAAAATGATGAATATGAAAGATTCGATACGAAAAGGAAGTGAAGAGGGATGATTACCAACTCTAAAGATCGAATTCCGACTTCGCAAGCGGCTGTCATTCTTATCAATTATATACTCGCAATAGGAATTCTCACCTTGCCCAGAACAGCTGCTGAGAAAGTAAACACACCAGATATTTGGATAACCGTTATTTTAGGCGGATTAATTGCGATGGTTGCAGGGATAATCATCGTCAAATTAAGTCAACAATTCCCTGGAAAAACATTTTATCAATATAATCAAGAAATTGTAGGGAAATGGGTAGGAGCGATACTTAGTCTATTTATTATAGGTTACTTTTTTATGCTTTCTTCATTTGAAGTCAAAACGCTGGAAGGAATAACAAGTTTCTTTTTACTGGAAGGAACACCTGGGTGGGCTATTATCATGCCATTTATGTGGGTGAGTCTCTATTTAAACCTAGGCGGAATAAACTCGATAGCACGTTTATTTGAAATTATATTTCCAATTACAGTCTTTATTTTCTTGCTTACTTCCTTTATGAGCATTGGAATATTTGAGATAGACAATCTTCGTCCTGTATTAGGGTTAGGGATTATCCCAGCACTAAAAGGCTTAAAAACAACAACGCTTGCATATTCAGGTGCCGAAATCATGTTGCTCCTTTTGGCATTTATGAAACAACCACGCCAAGCTGTAAAAGTCGTTCTAATCGGAACTGCTATTCCCTTAATTTTTTATGTCATTACAGTTGTGATGGTTATAGGAACGTTTTCTGTCGATGGAGTGTTATTGAGAACATGGCCTACGATCGATCTTATGCGAAGTTTTGAACTCCCCGGTTTGATATTTGAACGGTTTGAGTCTTTGTTACTTGTGGTATGGATTATGCAAATCTTTGCAACTTACACAATCTGCTACTATGCTGCTGCTTTGGGACTGGCACAGCTCTTTAATAAAAATATTCATTCATTTTTGTATGGGTTACTCCCGGTTATTTATATCGTTGCTCAAATTCCGAAAAACATTAATGATCTATTTAAATTTGGGGATGTGATTGGTAATGCGGCGATGATATTATTTGGTATCCTACCACTGCTTCTCCTTGTAATTTCGAGATGGAGGAAGAGAAAGAATGAACCGAAGTGTGAATAATGTACGACTTCTTTTAGCTTTATCATCAGTTCTTTTGCTTCTGGCTCTTACAGGGTGTTGGAGCAGTCATGAAATTGAAGAGCAGGGGTTCGCGGTAGGGCTGGCATTTGATAAAGGGAAGGAGACGAAAGTTGAGAAAGAGATAGAAGAACATGGAGGAGGTTATCGAAAAAGGAATCTTATAACATCGACCTATCAGTTTGTTAAACCAGAATTATCAGGTAAAGGAAAGGGCGGAGGGGGACAACAAAAAGCCTACATGAATGTTTCTGAAACAGGAGATTCTCTTCACCAATCGATTCGTGAAGTCGCATTAAGAAGGCAGCGTCCTATAATCTTCCATCACACGAAAGTCATTGTTGTTAGTGAAAGCCTTGCACGAATGTATAGTTTGAAGCAGTTACTGGATATTTATATCCGTGATAATGAGATGAGACCAAGTTGCCTCGTGTTAATTAGTAAGGGACGAGCTAGTGAGACATTGAAATCGAGGGAAGCAGGAGAAATTCCAGCGTTCCTTTTGCTTGGAATTGGGGATAATCAATATAGATCATCACGGATTTTACCCCCCGTGCCGCTTGCTAAATTACCAGGAAAGATACAATCAGGGGCTAGTTTTCTTTTGCCAAATGTGATTTCGGAAAATGGAGAAGTGAAATTTGCGGGAGCTGCCGTAATCAAAGGAAAGACAAAAAAGCTACGCGGTTTTTTGAATGAAAATGAGTTAGAAGGCTTAACATGGATAACTGGGAAAGGGAAAAGCGGTCTGGTGAAAAGCTTTGATGAAAAGACAGGAAAACCCATCCTGTATGAAGTGAAATCTATGAAAAGTAAAATCCAACCCCACGTTAAAGGAAATAACATCTCTTTTGATGTGAACATCCAATCAGAGGGACGGCTGTCTGAAAACTGGGTCGCTTCAGGGGAACCTTTTGAAAATAAGTTTCTAAAAAGTGTAGAAAAGTCCACGAAACAAGAAGTGAATCGATTGGTGAAGCATACATTAAAAAAGATTCAAAAGGAATATCAGGTCGATGTCGCTGGCTTCGGTAACAGATTAAAAATTGAGTATCCAAAAGTATGGAAAAAGGTCGAAAAAGATTGGGATAAAACATTTAGTAAGGCTCCAATCAAATATAGCGTAAAGTTAACGATCCAGGACTATGGTACGGAAGGATCTTAGAAGTGAGATTTTTTATTGCATGACATAGTATGAGAGAAATGAAAAAATGTTGGCGGAATAGTGAGTGACCTTCCGCCAACATTTTTTATGTTTATAATTTCCTAAGGGAGGTCTTTTAGTTTGTTGTAAGGCAAGATGTAGAATTGTATAAGTATATCTTCTCTTTATAAAGCTTTTCTTATTTCGCTACTTATTGTTTTTACACGCTCTTTATAATGTAGTTCTTTCTCAGCTATTTTCAGTCGATCAATGAAAAGATTAGCTAGCATTACCGCTGTATCCAACTGATAAAACGAGCGCACAATAGGGGGAAGAGAGTCGAAAATGACCTTATTTCCATATCCTTCTTTAAATTCTTCCCAATTGATCTCATTCGTTTCTAATATTCTCATTAGGTCTAATAGTGGATGACCAATCAATGCATTATCCCAGTCAACGATTGCTTTTACTTCTCCTTTGTAACCAATGAGGTTCACAGGTCGAATGTCCATATGTAGCAATCTTTTTAAAGAATCTCCTTCCTTTAATATTTGTTCAATTTCTGTTTCCTTGGGTAATTGAATGTTACAATTCGCAATTTGATTGAATGCTTCCATTCTTGTTACAAGGCGTTTGGCGAGTAGCTTACTGCAAGGTTCTTCATTTTCATTTTGATAAGTTAAATCCTCAATCGATATATTGTGAAGCTGGTGAGCGATTTCTCCGATTTTATAGGCGGAAATAGGGACAGAATCAGTCGCCACATAATCTGAAATCAAGAAATCTAGTTCTGTAGAAAGATGTAATTCATGAACTGCTGGTACCGAAAGGCCTTTAGAAAAGCAAAAATTAGAAAGTGCAGCCTCTTTTTGTAAGGAAATTCGGCTACTAAACAACCCGTCATTTAGGTTGTTAACCTCGCGCTCCCAAGGCACACGGAAAGCTAAGGGGCCTTTTTCAGAATCGCCCCGAAAAACAATATTTTGTACACCATTTCCTATGATGTCTAAATGTTTTACTGCTAGGTCTGGATACGTGTCAGTTAATATAATGTGTAACTTCTCTTTTAATTCTTCTGCTTTAGACTGCATATGAATCATTTTATTACCTCCTTATTTGCAAGGGTTTGGTTCTGATTATTCCGTTAATTTTATGTTATCATATATGATCTTTAGAGTAATGAAATATAAGCTCCCACTTATATAAAAAGGAAAAATAAAACCAATTGCTTTTCTCCTCATTATCTGCCAAGCTTAAGAAGATAAAATACTTCAGAGAAAGAAATTATAGGTGACGAATATGATTGAAATCAAGACTTCCGCACTTAGCGATGGAGAATTTAATAGAGGAGTATTCGCAAAGCGTGATATAAAAAAGGGCGAACTTCTACACGAAGCACCCGTTATCTCTTATCCGAATGAACAGCATGAGTTTATAGAGAAAACATTACTTGCTGACTACGCATTTGAGTATGGAGTGAATCATACGGCAATTCTTTTAGGTTACGGTATGTTATTTAATCATTCTTATACGCCGAATGCGACGTATGAGATCGTTTTTGAGAATCATACGTTTAAATTCTTTGCTTACAAGGATATAAAAGCAGGAGAAGAAATTCTGATCAACTATAATGGTGATGTTGATGATGATGAATTATTATGGTTTGATAGGGAAAAAGAAGAAAACGATAAATAATTAAGTGTAAAAAGAGCACATTCGATTGGATGTGCTCTTTTGTATGGAACAAAAATAAATTTTTGAAACCAAACTGCCCTTCTATCTATCTAATAAATGAAAGGAGGGGATACGATGGATGAAATAAAATTAGTCAAAAAGGCAAGAAAAGGTGACGATGCAGCTTTCGAACAGCTCATTCGTTTATATCAAGACCAATTGTATCGGACTGCTTATCTGTATGTACAGAATAAAGAAGATGCACTAGATGTTGTACAAGAAACAGTTTATAAAGCGTATTTATCCATAGAGCAATTAAAGAAACCAAACTATTTTTTGACATGGTTGACACGTATTCTTATACATAATGCTTATCAGTTACTAGGTGAAAAGAAAAAAGTGGCGAAGATAGAGGACGGAAGAGAAGCGGATACATATGGCGGGATGCCAAACAAATTACATCAAATTGAACAAAATATTGATTTGCAGGGAGCAATTCAAAGGTTGGATGAAAATTATCAAACAGTAATCATTTTATATTATTATTATGATCTTCCAATTCATCAAATTGCTTGGCAAATGAATATACCAGAGGGAACTGTAAAGACATATTTACACCGGGCAAGAAAATCTCTAAAAAAATTATTAGGGGGGAGTGATGAGAATTGGATAAGCAGTGGTTTAATGACGAAGTAAATAAAATTGATGTTCCGAAACAAGAATTGAATCTGACTATACAAAAAGGGATTGCTAGGGCGAAGGCGGAAAACCCAGTTAAAAAGATATATAAGAGGAGAAAAATTGCTTTGTTAACTGCCGCTTCAATCTGTATAGGTGTACTAGGCTCTGGATTTGTGTTTCCACAAATGAGCCGTGTCTTGGCGGAAGTTCCGATTATCGGGAAAATTTATTCGCATTTTCATGATATAATTGGTCAAAATCTGTCGGCAAGTAAGCTTGTAACAGAGTTAAATCAGCAGGCGGTGAGCAATGGGATTAGCGTAACAATGAATAGTGTTTATTATGATGGTGGTAGAATTGGCGTTACGTTTAAAGTAGATAATCCAGATCAAGTAGAGATCAGGCATAATTCTGCTAGAGGCTTTTACTACGATTTTAAACTTGTTGATGGAAGCCAAAAGTGGGGGAGGGCAGCTTCATTTGATGGCAAAATAACAAAAGACGGTTGGTTTGGGAATATTCATATTAATTATCCAGAAAAAGAACTTCCCCAAAATGCAACGTTACCCATTACGATTACATCTATCGGGGACACAAAAGGGGTTTGGAAATTTGATATCCCTGTACAGCAATTAGAAAATAAAATCATTCACCCTCAGCAATCCGTAAGTAGTGAAGATAAAGAACATACATTTAATTTTGAAAAGCTTACAGTTGGAAAAGGATCAATGGCAATCGACTATAAAGCAATGTATCCACTTGCTGGAGAAAATGATTTAGCGAGAATTGGAAAAGTGACGGATGATAAAGGAAATGAAATTGATTTTAACACGTCAGGTATTGAATTTGGAAGAGAAAAGGTTGGAAATCAGATAGAATCTAATGAACGATCTATTTTCGGGAAAATTCCAGAGGGAGCGGAATTTATTACGCTACATCCGAATGTGAGATTATCTGAAAAGCCGTCTATTCAGGCTTTAAATCAAAAGACGCCATTTGAAATACAAAGTACTCGTAGCGATTTGAAGATTGTCGTGAATAAAATTCAACATAAAAAACAGCGATTAATTGTGCAATATACACTTCAAAATGCCGATACAAAACATAAGTCTATGGATGAATTGATCAATTGTGGAGAAGTTATGAATTTAATGGATTCTTCATATGTAGATAAGGAATTTGCACCAATTGGTCATGTTATAAAAGGAAGCGATGTAAAGGTATTGAATAAGGAAAAGCTACAATTCCAAGCGACATTTAAGTTGGATGGGGAATATGGTGTAAAGAATTTTAGTCTAAAAAATTATGTGCTAGAAGTAGAAATGTCACCATATCATCCTGAAAAACCATTACCATCAGTTCAAATTCAATTAAAATAATACGTACAAAAGGATGCCCTTAACATATAAGGAGGCATCCTTTTATATTACAAAAGCCTTACAGTTTTGTAATGTCTATTTTTGATGTGACAAAATATAGACATTTTTATCAGTTTGAAAAGTTCCATCTTTAAACATATTTTTTCACATTGACATGCGATATAATAGAGTTTTGTAAAGGAAGAGATTAGATTTTAAATTTTTCTATCTTAAACTTGGTTATATCGGAAAATTTTTGAAGGTAAAGTTTTCTTCTCGATTTTTTGATAAGATAGAGACGGAAGTTATCTTACAAAACTATTTAGGTAATCTATGTGATGGCCGATTATCTACTTATTTTCAGCATGGCATTACATGTAGTGTAGTGAATGAACTTGTAAGCGGAATGGAAGAAAATAAGAGAAATGGTTTTAAAAATGCCGAAACTATATATCCATTTTGATTTTCCACCATATAAATCGCTGCTATGAAGAACAAAAGGTGACCTGTACTCATTTTCTCCTTTTGTTTTAACTTTGCAGGGGGCAGGAAGAGGGGCTGACCGCTTCTATGCATGGCTAGACGCCCTCTCTCACCTAAAAAGAAAGATTTTATGTCGGTTTTTCAATTTGTATTTATATATCGAGAGGATAGGCCATTAATTATTAATAGAAATAGAGGAATCATAGAATGAATATGCAGGAAGTATATAAATATTTACGTACAGTATTACCAGAAGAACATGTAAAACAAGATGAGATGTTAAAGAATCATACGCATATAAAAGTAGGGGGAAAAGCAGATGTGTTTGTACAGCCTACTACCTATACTGAAATTCAACAAGTTGTACAGTATGCAAATAAACACAACATTCCAATTACGTTTTTAGGAAACGGCTCGAATGTCATTATAAAAGACGGTGGTATTCGCGGGATTACATTAAGTTTGACTCATATTACGGATGTTACTGTGAACGAGCAGACAATTGTAGCACAAAGTGGTGCAGCGATTATTGATATATCAAGAATAGCATTAAAGCATTCTTTAACAGGTCTTGAATTTGCTTGTGGTATACCAGGGTCTGTTGGAGGGGCTTTATATATGAATGCAGGTGCATACGGTGGTGAGGTAGCATATGTATTAACAAAAGCGGTTGTCATGACAAAAGAGGGAGAGCTAATTACTCTTTCAAAAGACGACTTTGATTTTGGATATCGTAAAAGTACATTTGCCAATAATCACTACATCATACTTGAAGCTACATTTGAACTTGAGAATGGTGTATATGAAGAGATTAAAGAAAAAATGGATGATTTAACGTATAAAAGAGAATCGAAACAGCCATTAGAATATCCTTCATGCGGTAGTGTTTTCAAGCGTCCGCCTAATAACTTTGCTGGTAAGCTTATTCAAGACTCTGAGCTACAAGGAACGCGAATTGGCGGTGTGGAAGTTTCAACAAAACATGCTGGATTCATGGTAAACGTTGATAATGGAACGGCGCAAGATTATATCGATTTAATTCATTTCGTTCAAAAGACAGTTAAAGAGAAATGTGGTGTTACGTTAGAAAGAGAAGTAAGGATTATTGGAGAAGATTTAAATTAAATAATTTCTAAAAAAGTTTTTGGGTATAATTGACAATATGCTTTTCATTCACTATAATGGCTATAATTTAACATATTCAATACGTTGAAAGAGCCCAGTAGCAGTTTGTCACTGTTGTCGAGAAAGCTAGGGGTTGATGGAACCTAGCACAAACAAACTTGTGAATTACACTCTGGAGTATCTTAGGTAATGCTAAGCGGAGTAGCAATCGATATTATTGCTAAGAGTGGCATGAATAGTAGTATGATACTATTTGTGCAATCTGGGTGGTAACACGGTTCATAATCGTCCCTATGTCTAATGTAGACATAGGGGCTTTTTGTTTTTTAATTGGAATTTTAAATAGTAAAGGGGATGGGAAGACATGAACATTATTGATGAATTAGAATGGCGCGATGCCGTTAATCAACAAACTGATGCAGACGGATTACGTGAATTAATAGAAGAGAAAAGGATTTCCTTGTACTGTGGTGTAGATCCAACTGGTGACAGTATGCATATTGGACATTTAATTCCGTTTATGATGATGAAACGATTTCAATTAGCTGGACATCATCCGGTTATTTTAATTGGAGGAGCAACAGGAACAATTGGCGATCCAAGTGGACGACAAACAGAGCGTCAGTTACAAACATTAGCACAAGTGCAACATAATGTGGATGCTTTAACAGCACAAATGAAAAAGCTATTTGACTTTGGCGGTAATAGTGAAGTGAAAATGGTAAATAACTATGACTGGACGCATCAAATCAATATTATCGAGTTTTTACGAGACTACGGTAAAAACTTTAGTATAAATAGTATGTTAGCGAAAGATATTGTAGCAAGCCGTCTAGATACGGGGATTTCATTTACAGAATTCACATACCAAATATTACAAGCGATGGATTTCCATCACTTATACAAAGAAGAAGGTGTCCAATTACAGATCGGTGGTAGCGACCAGTGGGGAAATATTACGAGTGGTTTAGATTTAATTCGTAAATTAGAAGGGCATGAAGCAAAAGTATTTGGGTTAACAATTCCATTGTTATTAAAGTCAGACGGTACGAAATTCGGTAAGTCAGCAGGCGGAGCAGTTTGGTTAGATCCTGAAAAAACAACGCCATTTGAATTCTACCAGTTCTGGGTGAATACAGATGACCGTGATGTAGTTAAGTACTTGAAATACTTTACGTTCTTAACGAAGGATAGAATTGATGAATTAGTAGTTAAAGTGCAAACAGAGCCACATAAGCGTGAAGCGCAAAAAGTGCTAGCAGAAGAAATGACGAAATTTGTTCATGGTGAGCATGCACTGTCCCAAGCACTAAAAATTACAGCAGCATTATTTAGTGGGGATATTCAATCATTAACTGCGGATGAAATTGAACAAGGATTTAAAGATATGCCGACTTTCCATGCTTCAAAAGAAACAAAAAATATCGTTGAGTGGTTAGTTGATTTAGGAATTGAACCTTCTAGACGTCAAGCCAGAGAAGATATTAATAATGGAGCTATTTCTATGAACGGTGAAAAAGTGACGGATGTGAATACAAATGTTACAGCAGAAAATTCATTCGATGGAAGATTTGTTATTATCCGTAAAGGTAAAAAGAATTACAGCTTGGTGAAATTAGGAGAAGAAAGTTTGTTATAGAGTAGAAGTGAGGAGATATCCTCATTTCTACTTTTTTACTATACACAATTTCGCCACAAAAAAATCAGTATATTAAGACTATTATAGAGGTTTGTCGAGCCTTTTTGTCGAATAAAAATAATATATAAATCGCTGCCACAAAGAACAAAAGGAGCCTTGCACTCATCATCTCTCTTTGTTTTAAAATTGGCATGGGGCAGAAAAAGGCCCTGACCGCTCCTATGCATGGCTGGATGCTCTCTCCCATCTAAAAAGAAAGCTTTTAAAAATAAAAAAGCCCGAATCATGATTCGGGCTAGTAAACGGATTAGTAAGCTAAGCTGAATAATCCTTTAATGTGTGATAAGTAACGAACGTTACTTGCTTCTTTCATTAATGATGCTGGTAAGCCTTTAAGTGGAGTTGAGCTTGCTCCGATTGTAGCAACAGCATCTTTACGACCTAGACTTGCAAGTGTTCCAGAGTTTACTGGTGCAAACTCTTCGAATGCTTTGCCTTCTAGTGCTGCGTATAAGTTGTATCCAATTAACTCACCCATTTGCCAAGCGATTTGTGCAGTTGGTGGGTATGGGCGACCTTCTGGACCGAAGACAACAGCGCTGTCTCCAGCAACGAATACGTCTTTGTGAGAAGTAGATTGTAGGTATGCATCAACAGTTGCACGGCCACGGTTTACTTCAAGACCTGATTCACCGATTAATGGGTTACCTTGTACGCCACCTGTCCAAACGAATGTGTTTGCAACGATTTTTTGACCGTCTTTTAAGTCGATTTCATTGCCAGCAACGTTTGTTACAGGAAGACCTGTTAAGAATGTAACACCGCGTGCTTCTAAGCTAGTAGTTGCACGTTCAATTAAATGGTCAGGTAATACTGGAAGGATTTTTGGACCTGCTTCAACAAGAAGTAATTTTACTTCTTTAGGGTTTACGCCGTGGCTTTTTGCAAGTTTAGGCATAATGTCAGCAAGCTCACCAACTAGCTCAACGCCAGTTAATCCGCCACCACCGATTAAGATTGTAGCATCAGCTTCGTTTTTCGTTTTAGCGTATTCGCGAATACGGTCTTCAACGTGTTTGTAGATTTTGTTTGCATCAGCAGCAGATTTTAATACCATGCTGTTTTCTTCTAGTCCTGGAATGCCGAAGTAAGCAGTTTTACTTCCTAAAGCAACTACAAGTGCATCGTAAGATAAAGTAGTGCCACCAGCTAGTTTAATTTCTTTGCTATCAACTGAGAATGACTCAACTGTTGCAATTTTAAGATCGATGTCTTTGCCTTTGAAAAGTTTTTCAAGTGGCATTGCAACTGCTTGTTCAGAAACGTTACCTGCTGCTAGGCGGTGTAATTCTGTAATGATTTGGTGTGTTGGGTATTGGTTGATTACTGTAACTTGTGCTTCTGATTTGCTGTAATATTTACGTACATTTAAAGCAGCAAGAAGTCCGCCATAACCAGCGCCTAAGATGACAATTTGTTTTGACATAGTATGATATCTCCCGTCTTTACTAATTGTTGTTATAAGATAAATTATTTATTATTGCGTTCTGCACTAATTTGAAGATAAGCATTGATAAAACGGAACATTTTTTGTGCTTGTGGATCTTTTAGTAATTTTAACAGACCGAAAAGACCGATAACTTCAGAGCTTTCTTCAGCACGATCTTTTGCTTCGATAGCAGTTGCTGCCATGCTTTTCACTGTATCTTTTACAGGTTCTACAATCTCTTGGATTGCGCCAACAGTGTCGCTTTTTAATACTTCGTCAGTAGCAACAGTTTGAGCGAAGTCATAAGACTTAGTTAAAATGTTAACAAGCTCAGTTAATTTTGGAAGCTGTTCTACTAGTGTAGTTAATGACTCTTGTACCTCAGGTTTTAACAACTGATCAAGTACATCAAGTTGTCCTTGGCTAGCAGAAATTTGTAAAGATTCTTGTTCAGGCTTTGTTTGAGTGATAGTTTCTGGCATCTCCAATTCTCCTTTACGATAGCAATACTCTTATTTTTTTAGAAATAAAACATTCCTATTACAGGTAAGCGCTAGCAAAAATTTGCGAAACTTTATGCAAAGCTTCACAAAACGCAATAAAATGCCTTTAAATTTATGATTACAAGTAGAAGGCAATCATAAATCTAAAACCATAATTTCTTACCTATTATTTATGAACTTGTCCGATACATGGCTTGTCCCTATAATGGAAAGTTCCTTTATCGGAAAGTGTATATAATATATATCCTTTATTATATACTATATACACCCAGGTTAACATAAAAATGATCCCTAATTATTTGATTTTGAGTCCATAACTTAGTATTAGCAAGGGAAAAAAGCATATATTTTATTTTACTGTTACCTAAAATGTACTGAATTATAGAGAGGAAAAGGAAAAAATGAGCAAATGAATGTTCATTTTTTCCTTTTTTTCTGATTAAGATTGATTTGTTTGCGGGATAAGCATGGACGAATCCCCATTCTTTTCTAGGTGACATTCACCCCAAGTGCAAAGAGAATCAAGAATTGCTTCTAAAGACCAACCATAGTCAGTAAGAGAGTACTCAACTTTTGGTGGGACTTGATTATAAACCTTCCTTTGAATAACTCCATCTTCTTCTAATTCACGTAATTGTTGTGTGAGCATCTTTTGCGTAATGCCAGGCATTAAACGCTTTAATTCACTTGTTCGTTTTGTTCCTTTTGTTAAGTGACAAAGAATAACGACCTTCCATTTTCCGCCGATTACTTCTAAGGTTGCTTCTACAGGAATATTATATTTCTTCATAATTACAACCTCCGTTAAAAAATTTTTATACTCACATATGGAAATTTTTCCTTATGTTACTTTTTAGTGCCTATAGTACTTTAAAGTACGTACTGTTTTTCATATTAAACATGTTTCATAATAGCATACGTAAGAGGCAGATGAGTAGTACGGTACCAAAAAGTAACTATGTTACCTTTTGGTATCTATAGTACTTTAAAGTGCGTTCTTTCGAAAAAGAATGAAACCATTCATAATAGCAGTTGTGAGCAGTAAAACTGTGTTTATTAGCAGATAAAAGGGCCTTTTTATCATACTATTATGATTGGATTTCTCATATTAAGGAGGAATTCGATTGAGTTCATATACAGTACCGTCTTCAGATGTTCAAACAAATAGAAGAAGTGTGTTTGCTTTATTAGCATTAGCGATTAGTGCGTTTGGCATTGGTACAACTGAATTTATTAGCGTCGGTTTATTGCCATCTATTTCGAACGATTTACATGTTTCAGTTACAACAGCAGGTTTAACCGTGTCTTTATATGCGCTAGGAGTAGCATTTGGCGCTCCTGTATTAACGTCGTTGACAGCTAGTATGTCACGGAAAACATTATTAATGTGGATTATGATTGTTTTCATTATTGGTAATGGTATTGCAGGAGTGGCAACAGGCTTTGGTGTACTGCTTGTTGCGAGAGTTGTATCTGCATTTGCGCATGGAGTATTTATGTCGATAGGTTCAACAATCGCTGCAGCTCTTGTACCAGAAGATAAACGTGCTAGTGCAATTGCTTTTATGTTCACAGGCTTAACAGTCGCAACTATCACAGGTGTACCAATTGGAACATTTATAGGTCAACAATTTGGCTGGAGAGCTTCGTTTATGGTTATCGTAGCAATTGGAATCGTTGCCCTTATCGCAAACAGTTTGTTAATTCCATCTAGTTTAAAAAAAGGTACGTCTGTATCATTTCGCGATCAATTTAAATTAATAACAAACGGAAGACTATTACTTGTTTTCGTAATTACCGCATTAGGGTACGGCGGAACATTTGTAACATTTACGTACTTGTCTTCATTATTACAAGAGGTGACAGGGTTTAAAGCAAGTACAGTTACAATCATTTTGTTAGTATATGGGATTGCAATTGCGATTGGGAATATGATTGGTGGAAAACTATCGAACCATAATCCAATTCGTGCATTATTCTATATGTTTTTCATTCAAGCGATTGTGCTATTCGTACTCACATTTACGGCGCCGTTTAAAGTGGCGGGGCTTATTACGATTATTTTAATGGGATTATTCGCGTTTATGAATGTTCCAGGATTACAAGTGTATGTTGTGATATTAGCTGAACGCTTTGTTCCGAGCGCTGTAGATGTTGCTTCTGCAATTAACATTGCCTCCTTTAATGCAGGGATTGCTCTTGGGGCTTACCTTGGTGGCATTGTAACGAATTCATTAGGGTTAATTCATACAGCGTGGGTCGGCGCAATTATGGTAGTTGGTGCAGTCATATTAACGGCATGGGGTATGGGATTAGAAAAACGAGATCAGGAAAAAAGTTAGTATTCATAAGTGAACCATATTATACAAATAAAAAGATGAAGGAGAGAAAAAGAATATGATTAAGAATTTACAAGATCGTGTAGCGTTGCATAACGGCGTGGAAATGCCTGGGTTTGGTTTAGGTGTATTTAAAGTAGAAGAAGGACCTGAACTTGTTAATGCAGTGAAAACAGCGATTAAACAAGGATATCGTAGCATTGATACAGCGTCGATTTATGCAAATGAAAAAGCGGTAGGAGAAGGAATCCGTGAAGGGATAAAAGAGGCAGGCGTCTCAAGAGAAGACTTATTTATTACTTCAAAAGTATGGAATAGAGATCAAGGATATGAAGAAACGTTAGCTGCATATGAAGAAAGTCTAAAAAAACTAGAGCTTGATTATTTAGATTTATACCTTGTTCATTGGCCTGTAGAAGGAAAATATAAAGATACGTGGAGAGCATTAGAAAAGTTATATAAAGAAGGACGCGTACGTGCAATTGGCGTGAGTAACTTCCAAATCCATCATTTGAAAGATGTAATGGAAGGGGCAGAAGTGAAACCGATGATTAACCAAGTAGAATATCATCCGCGTTTAACGCAAAAAGAATTGCGGGACTTCTGTCGTGAACAAGGTATTCAAATGGAGGCTTGGTCACCTCTTATGCAAGGGCAGTTACTAGATAATCCTGCGTTACAAGAGATTGCAGATAAATATGGAAAAACAACTGCGCAAATTATCTTGCGCTGGGATTTACAAAATGAAGTTGTAACGATTCCAAAATCAACAAAAGAGCACCGTATTATTCAAAATGCGGACATATTTAATTTTGAATTAACAAAAGAAGATATGGAACAAATTGATGCGTTAAATCAGAATCATCGCGTTGGTCCAGATCCGGATAACTTTGATTTCTAAAATGAACAGAGGAGAAGGGCACAAAAAATTTGTGCTCTTCTTTTTAATTGTAGAAAACTAAAAATTCAAACAAAACATTTACTCTGTATATGAAATAGGATATCTTAAATTTATAATATGAAATTTTCCTAGGGAGGCACATATGAACAATCATCGTACAAATCATTTCCGCATGTTAATTGTTACTGCACTATTTGCTGCTATTATTGGTATTTTGGCCCAAGTTACAATTCCTCTGCCGCTCGTTCCGATAACAGGACAAACATTAGCGATTGGTCTTACTGCTACAATTTTAGGTTCACGCTATGGCACTTTATCTGTACTGTTATATGTTTTAATTGGTGCAACTGGAATTCCTGTTTATGCTGGGTTTAGTGGCGGTTTATCCGTTTTATTTGGTCCTACAGGCGGCTTCCTATTAGCCTTCATTCCAACTGCTTTTTTAATTGGTTTGTTAACTGAGAAGACAAAGCTTACATTTTGGAATTCGTTAATGGCAAATGTTTTAGGAATGTTTGTGACATTAACGATTGGGACTGTATTCTTAAAGTATGTGGCATCGCTAGGATGGCAAGCTGCTTTCATGGGTGGTTTTGTGCCCTTCCTTATTGTAGGTGTAATAAAAGCTGCATTAGCTGCATGGGTTGGGATTCAGGTAAGAGGAGCGTTAGTGCGTTCGAAATTATTATTGCAAGAAAACTAAATGATGATAGAAACACGCCTAGAATGATCTCTGCGCGTGTTTTTTTATAGCGTCTTAAGAAGGGAAAAGTAATGTATAAAAAGACTTTTTAACTAGATACTATACAGTAGTAAATTTGTTATTTTATAAGGGGTTGTGAACATGAATATTAAACAATCGTATAAGTTATTGGTTGCTTTTTTGAGTGTTTTATTTGTATTTGCGAATTTATTATTCCCACTCCAAAAAGCATTCGCGGAAGTAATGGATCACACAAAGTACGAAATGGATTGGAGTTATAGTAAGTCAAAAAAGAAACCAATCCGAACAGAACTTATCAAAACAGCAGATGGAAAAATCGCCTTTTGCTTGAATGTAGATTTGAAATCACCAAGCGGTCAAGATTTACCCGAAATGGGGAAAGTGGATATTGGTGTATATCGCGTGTTATTAAATGGATATCCGCAAAAGAGTCCACAGGAATTAGGTGTCTCCGATTGGAGAGAGGCGCATTATGCGACACAGCTCGCTGTATGGAATGCGCTGGGACAAGTGGATATTAATGATTTAGATTTTCGTAATAAAAATGTAGAAAAAGTAATGAAAGATATTGTTGCGAAAGCAAAGAGCAGTGAAGAAGTACAAGAAATTACGATGAGTGTTACGCCGTCAGAAAAGCAAGAAGCGGTATTAAAAGATGAGTTCTTCGAAACAGATTTATATACGGTGCAAACAAATGCGAAAAGTGGAACGTACCAAGTGCAAGCAACTGGTGCGCCTGCAGGAGTTAAATTTGTGAATGAAAAGGGCGAAACAAAAACACAGTTTAATGTGGGGGAAAAGTTCCGTATTTTAATTCCGAAAGAGACAGCATCTGGTGAATTTAGCTTTAAAGTATCGGGAACTTTAACAAGATTACAAGGTATCGCGCATAAGGGAACACCGAAAATTCAAGATGCGGTAGTTTTATTAGAGCGCAGTGAAGAGAAAACAAGCCCGGATCTAGCGGTAAGCTGGAAAAAGGCTGAAGTTCCGCAGAAACCGAATAAACCTTATAAACGATAAAAAAGCGCTGGCGTTTGCCAGCGCTTTTTTCTATTATTATTCAGCTTCTGATACAACTGTGAAGCGTTCGTTCACGTGTTTTGGATTTTCGATTTCATCAAGTGCAGCTACAGCGAAGTCTTCGTAACTTACATAGCTGTCGCCTTTTTCGTTAACAAGAAGGTGATCTTTACCTGCTTTGTAAGAGCCAGTACGTTTTCCTAATGCGAATAGAGCAGAAGGGCTAATGAATGTCCAAGTGATATCGTTTGTTTGTTGTAAGATCTCTAGGTTTTTCCCTTGGTTTTGAGCAGTTGCAAGGTATTCATTTGGGAAACCTGGTGTATCAAATACGCGAGTTGTTTTTGCTTCATCTACAAATAAGCTTCCAGCACCGCCGACAACAAGTAATTTCGTATTAGGAGCATCTTTCATTGCTTCAATTAATACGTTACCTGCATCTACGTGAAGACGTTCTTGACCTGCTGGAGCACCAAATGCGTTCACCACTACGTCAAATGCTTGAAGATCATCAGCAGTAAGGTCGAATACGTCTTTTTCTAAAACTTTTACATTGTCTTCTGTAATTTTTGCAGCGTTTCTTACGATTGCAGTGACTTCGTGACCGCGATCAAGTGCCTCTTTTAAAATGCGACTTCCAGCTTTTCCGCTTGCTCCGATAATTCCGATTTTCATAATATATACCTCCAAATGCTTAATAGAATAAATGTTAAAAATATATATGCAAAAATAAATCGATGTAGTTAAGCAGATGTTTTTATCACCCTGTTGTAACTAGTATAGTTACAGGTTTTGTTTTTGTCAATCGCTTTGTTTATAAAAAATATTTCTTCAAATAGTATGTACGTTTCTAAAAATAACAAGTCACATTTCTTAACAAGTAACACGATTGCGTTATAAAACCTAACATTTGGAAGTGATAACCTGTCGAAAAATGTTGATTTTTGAATATTTTTTAAATATAATTCAATTTATGAAAAGAAAAGGGAGGGGACTAATCGTATGAACATTTTAGAACAGTTCGTTTCATCAACGAATACGATTCTTTGGTCATATATTCTTATCGCAATGTTAATAGGCCTAGGGCTTTATTTTTCTTTTAAATTGAAATTCGTACAAATTAGCCATTTAGGGGAAATGGTACGATTAATGAGTGATGGATTAACTGGAAAGACACGTAAAAAGGGCAGCGTATCTTCTTTCCAAGCTTTCTGTATGAGTTCAGCAGCCCGCATTGGGATTGGGAACTTGGCTGGTGTAGCGCTAGCTATTTCTATGGGAGGGCCTGGCGCAGTATTTTGGATGTGGGTAATTGCAATTATCGGGGCATCTTCAAGCTTTGTAGAAAGTACACTTGCACAGATTTATAAAGTAAAAGATGGCAGCGGCTTCCGTGGTGGTCCTGCTTATTATATGGAAAAAGGTTTAAACAAACGTTGGATGGGAATTTGGTTTTCTATTCTGATTACAATTAGTTACGGTTTAATTTTCAACTCAGTACAGGCAAATACAGTTACGCTAGCATTTAAAAATGCATTCGGTTTAGAGCGTTATGTTGTAGGAATCGCATTAGCTGTATTAGTCGCGGTTATTATTTTTGGCGGTGTTAAAAGTATTGCACGTATGTCAGAGATGATCGTTCCACCAATGGCAATTCTTTATATAGCAGTAGCTGTTTTCGTTGTTATTAAAAACTTCTATTTACTACCAGATGTCTTTACGGAAATCTTTAAAGGTGCATTCGGTTTAGATTCAGCTGTAGGTGGCGGTATTGGAGCAGCGATGAAGTATGGTATTCAGCGCGGATTATTTGCGAATGAAGCAGGTATGGGTAGTGCGCCGAATGCGGCTGCGACAGCAGATGTAACACACCCAGCTAAACAAGGATTTATTCAAACAATTGGAGTTTTAGTAGACACATTTTTAGTATGTACATCAACAGCATTTATCGTACTATGCTCTGAAGCATATAAGGCAACGAATTTAGAAGGAATTGAATTAACACAAAAGGCGCTAAGCTCACAAATTGGTCCATGGGCAAGTAGCTTCTTAGCGATTATTATTTTCCTATTTGCGTTTAGCTCACTTCTAGGAAACTATTATTATGGTGAAACAAATATCGAATTCATTAAGAAAAGTAAAACATGGTTAATGATTTACCGTGCTGCAGTAGTTGGAATGATTCTATTCGGTTCTGTTGCAACGCTTCAAATTGTTTGGAGTATGGCAGACTTATTTATGGGGTTAATGGTAATCACAAACTTAATTGCGATTACACTTCTTGGCCGATTTGCATATGCTGCGTTGGCAGACTATGTAAAGCAAAAGAAACAAGGAAAAGATCCGGTCTTCAACGCGGATTCTATTCCAGGTTTAACAAATACAGAGTGCTGGGACAAGCCAGTGGTAGAAAAAGAAAAAGCTGTATAATGAAATGGGAAACGAGCATCAAGTCGAACTTGATGCTCGTTTTTTGATGGGGATAAATTAGGTGGATGAGGTAAAAGACGAACGTTAACTTGAGTTTTATAAGAAAATGTAATTTTTTTAGAAATATGAAGATGTGAGTTGGAATTTGTGTTAGAATGGATAATGGCTTCGGAGATAAGAGGTTAGCCGGATTGTATTTGTTATTTTTATATTTTGAGTGATGAATGGAAAGTTCGGATTATTTCTTATTTTATGAGGTCAGACGTTCAACGTTAAAAAACTTTAGGGAACGTTGAAGAAGGTTTAAATGGAGGATTTTATATATGAAGTTTGTTATGTTTCTTGTAGGATTACTTGTTGTATTTATACTGGGTTTTCTTATAAGTGCGGATCGAAAGAAAATCAAGTATAAACCAATTGTGGTTATGCTTGTTATTCAGTTGGTATTATCATATTTCTTATTAAATACGCAAGTTGGTTATATTTTAGTAAAAGGAATTTCAGATGGATTTGGAGCGTTACTTACATATGCGGAATCTGGAATCGTTTTCGTATTTGGTGGTCTTGTTAATAAAGGAGAGATTTCCTTCTTCTTAACAGCATTATTGCCAATCGTGTTCTTCGCCGTATTAATTGGAATTCTGCAGCACTTTAAAATTTTACCGTTATTTATTCGTTCAGTTGGTTATCTACTTAGTAAAGTAAATGGTCTAGGGAAACTAGAATCATATAATGCAGTAGCGGCAGCAATCGTCGGACAGGCTGAAGTATTTATTACGGTAAAAGATCAATTAAGAAAAATACCGAAGCATCGTTTATATACACTTTGTGCTTCTTCTATGTCGACAGTATCTATGTCGATTGTTGGATCGTATATGAAAATGATTGATCCAAAATATGTAGTAACAGCACTTGTATTAAATTTATTTAGTGGCTTTATCATTATTCATATTATTAATCCATATGACGTTACTGAAGAAGAAGATACACTTAAGTTAGAAAATAAACAAAAGCAATCGTTCTTCGAAATGCTTGGCGAATATATTATGCTTGGATTTACAATTGCAGTAACAGTGGCTGCAATGTTACTTGGTTTTGTAGCGTTAATTACAGCGATTAACAGCTTGTTTGATTCTATTTTCGGTATTACATTCCAAGCTATTCTAGGATACATTTTTTCACCACTTGCATTTGTAATGGGTATTCCGCAATCAGAGATGGTAACGGCGGGACAAATTATGGCGACGAAATTAGTATCAAACGAATTTGTTGCGATGCTTGACCTTGGAAAAGTAGGAGGAGAACTATCAGCCCGTACAGTTGGTATTCTTTCTGTATTCCTTGTATCATTTGCAAACTTTTCGTCTATTGGAATTATTGCAGGAGCAACGAAAGGGATTGATGAAAATCAATCAAATGTTGTTTCTTCATTTGGATTAAAGCTTGTATATGGTGCAACGTTAGTAAGTATTTTATCAGCAATTATTGTTGGTGTTATGTTATAGGAATAAAAAGCAGTGAGCAGAAGCTCATTGCTTTTTTATTTCATAAACATAAATTCTAGCGAGATTTGTAAGGGAGAAATTAACATATCATTTATTGAAAAAATTATGTTGCATTTCGCCTAGATAACGCTTACAATTTGTTTGTGGGTGGTATCAGTTTCATACCTTAAATCAAGTAGGGAAGAAGAGACCACTAATTGTAAATTATAATTTATGTAAACGCTTACTGGTTTTAGGTTACAGTTTAAAGTAAATAGTATTTTAGAGGTTTAATTTTTTTAACATCAATGGTCAGACGTCATTCGTTGGACAACCAATAACTCATGGAAAGTGGAGGATTCACATATGAAACTAGTTATGTTTCTAGTCGGTTTACTTGCTGTATTTGTACTTGGTTTTCTTGTAAGTTCAGATCGGAAGAAAATTAAATATAAACCAATTGCAATTATGCTTGTTATTCAATTAGCATTGGCATACTTCTTATTAAATACAAAGATTGGGTATGTGTTAGTTAAAGGAATTTCAGATGGCTTTGGAGCCATTTTAAAATATGCGGAATCCGGCGTTAATTTTGTATTTGGTGGACTTGTAAATAAAGGAGAATTTACGTTTTTCCTTTCAGTATTACTTCCAATTATTTTCCTAGCGGTGTTAATTGGGATACTACAACATCTTAGAATTTTACCAATCATTATTAAAGCAGTTGGATTTTTATTAAGTAAAATAAATGGTTTAGGAAAGCTTGAATCTTATAATGCAGTAGCAGCGGCAATTGTTGGTCAAGGGGAAGTATTTATTACAGTAAAAGATCAACTTAGCAAGCTGCCAAAAAATCGTTTATATACACTTTGTGCATCTTCTATGTCAACAGTATCAATGTCAATCGTCGGTTCTTACATGAAAATGCTTGATCCCAAGTATGTAGTAACAGCACTTGTTTTAAACTTATTTAGTGGATTTATTATCATTCATATTATCAACCCTTATGATGTAAGTGAAGAAGAAGACATTTTAGAATTACAAGAAGATAGGAAGCAAACGTTCTTCGAAATGTTAGGCGAATACATTATGCTTGGATTCTCTATTGCAGTAACAGTAGCAGCAATGTTAATTGGATTCGTAGCATTAATGGCAGCAATTAACGGTTTGTTTGATTCTATTTTCGGCATCACATTCCAAAGTATTTTAGGATATGTGTTCTCACCACTAGCATTTGTTATGGGTATCCCAACATCAGAGATGCTACAAGCAGGACAAATTATGGCAACCAAATTAGTAACAAACGAATTTGTTGCGATGCTTGATTTAGGAAAAGTAGCTGGTGACTTATCAGCTCGTACAGTAGGTATTTTATCAATCTTCCTTGTATCATTTGCAAACTTCTCATCTATCGGGATTATCGCAGGTGCAACGAAGAGTATCGATGGAAAACAAGCAAACGTTGTATCCTCTTTCGGATTAAAGCTTGTGTATGGTGCAACGTTAGTAAGTATATTATCAGCGGTTATCGTTGGGGTTATGCTATAAAAATAAGGAAAGCAATGGGCGCGTGAGCTCATTGCTTTTTTTATTTAACTTACTTTGTTTAACTTACGTTTAAAAGCAGGCCTTTTTAAATATGTGCCAAGACGCCATACGTATTCAACTGGCCCTATGCGATACCTTTTTAACCAACAGGTGCTAGCATATAATTGGATGACGTAAATTACAATTGTTAAGACAATGCCAAAGAAGTAGCCGATTTTCCCATATAAACCAAGTCCATACGCATAAAAAATGGTGGTAGCAATGATGGATTGCGCTAAATAGTTACTAACTGACATTTTTCCTATGTTAGCCATATATTCTAATAAGCGTGATGCTTTTTTGTAATGAAATAATAAAATGATAGAGCTTCCGTAAAAAAGGGCCATACTTATCGGTGTAACACTGTCTTTTAACATAATGAGAAGAGGTTGTTTTGTTAATAACTCTAAGATTTTTACAGCGAAAGAGAAAATACCACTCATGAGCCATAGCTTTTTGAGAGGGGAGACATGTTTATCAATTTCGAAAAGCCACCCTTTTTTACCGACATACATCCCTAATAAGAACAGTGGAGTCATGAAAATCAGTGCAAAAAGCGATATGAAAAATGTTCCGAAAAAACCAGTAATCCCAATATATTTAAAAGGATCTTCATTAAGGCGGAAGCTTACATGTTCTATATAACTACCAGTTTCATGAACCTGTTGTTCTTTTGCGATATAAGGGGCAAAGTCATCGGACATATTGGTGCTTGGTTCAAAGGGATAAGACATCAGCATAGTTAGTACTAGTATGATGGATGCCCAAATGATCAATGTTTTGGGCTTTCGATTGATAAACATCATTAATAAGATTCCTATAATTCCATAACCGAATAAAATATCTCCGTCCCAAATAAAAGCTCCATGAATATATCCAATAATTAACAAAATGATGATACGTCTTATATAAGTGGGAAAGAAACGCTTTTCTTTTGCTATAATGCTCTTTTGTAGCAAAATAATACTAATCCCAAATAGAAAAGAAAATAGGGAAATGAAATTGTGGGTGCCAAAAAACTGAATAAGCCAATTTGCCCCCGCATCAATGTTTTCGAATACATAAGTAGGCTGTTCACCGCTAAACATTCCAAATTGAATTAATGTCATGTTAACAAGTAAAATACCGAATAAAGCAAAACCGCGAACGGCATCGATTGCTTCTACACGTTGTTTCATAGAGATGTTCTCCTTCCCGTTTGTACTCTATATTGAAAATAATACCATTTATAATAGTAGTCCTATATAGAATGAGCGAAGATTTAAGCTGATTTTAATCCGATGTTAAGGTGAAAAGTGATTTAAAGGAGAAAAAAATCACCTTAACGAATTCATTAAGGTGATAAGGATATTACTCAGCAGGAGGAGTAAACGTACGTTTTTCCAATTCCGCATCTAACATAAATAGAGCGTTAGAGTCGCTTGTAATACGTTTTAGTTTTTGGATGATGCTGTCGAAAGAAGCTTCTTCTTCAACCTGTTCGTCAACGAACCATTTTAAGAATGTAATTGTCGCGTGCTCACGCTCATCCCAAGCGATATCGGATAAGTTGTAAATACGCTTTGTTACTTCACGCTCATGCTCAAGTGCGATCTCAAATGCGCTTAAAACAGATTCATATTCATTGTTAGGGTTTTCGAATCCAGTAATAATGGCGCGCTCTCCGCGGTCATTAATGTAATTGTAAAGTTTCATTGCGTGGAAACGCTCTTCTTCTGCTTGTACAAGGAAAAAGTTTGCAAATCCATCATAGCTTTCTGCTGTGCAGTAAGCAGCCATTGCCATGTAAACATGGGCAGAGTAAAATTCAAAATTCATTTGGTCGTTAAGCGCATCGTGTAATTTAGTAGATAACATAAATTCTCTCCTTTGTATGTTGTCGGAACCATTATATCATAATTGATAAATATTCTCATTTATTTTCGAAACGATTAGAAAGCTTCTCGACATGTGCCTCCATAATATCTTGTAAGTCTAAATCATATTTTTGAGAAAGGATAATGAGGTTTGCAAGTACATCTCCAAGTTCTTCTTTTAATTCAATTTTCAATTCTTCCACTTGTTTTACTTGTTCATCTGGGCGATCGCGTCCAATTTCAATGGCGCGTACAACTCGTGAAACTTCTCCTACTTCTTCTGTTAAGAAATTCAAGCGAATAAAAGAGTTATATTGTGACCAGCTTCGTTTTTCGTAAAATTCCTCAACCCATCTCTGAAATTCGGCAATATTCAATTCTTTCTCATCCCTTCAATATGTTGTACAATATTCATTGTATCATAACAATATATAGTTTCGGGGTGTAGGTATGAGAAAGATTTGTGTGTTTGCAGGTTCTAATTTAGGAGAAAGACCTGAATTTAAAGAGCAAGCAATTAAGCTTGGAGAAGTGCTTGTCCAAAATAATTGTGAACTAGTATACGGCGGTTCATGTGTTGGTTTAATGGGGGAAGTAGCCAATGAAGTGTTGCGCTTAGGCGGACGTGTCACTGGTGTTATGCCTCGCGGTTTATTTCGCGGAGAGATTGTTCATAAAGGATTAACAGAACTAATTGAAGTAGAAACAATGCATGAGCGCAAAGCAAAAATGGGAGAGCTTGCGGATGCATTTATTGCGTTACCAGGTGGCTACGGAACATTTGAAGAGTTATTTGAGGTTGTATGTTGGTCACAAATTGGGATTCATGACAAGCCAGTTGGATTATTAAATAGTAAAGATTTTTATAGTCCAATTTTGCAAATGATCGATCGCGCAGCAGAAGAAGGGTTTATGAATCCATCGAATAAAGAGTTAATTGTTTCGGCGGATAATGCAGAAGAATTATTGCTCCACATGAAAAACTATAAGAGACCTGTTATGGGGAATAAGTGGAAGCAGTTATCATAATAAGATGAATAAAAAGAGGCATTCCGTTCATTTCGGAATGCCTCTAGATTTGTTTTTCAAAGCTTTTTTATATAAATACCAGCCGCTCCAACCACCAACGATTGCAATGCAGATGAAGAAAGGATAGCTTCTGGTGTCCACGGTCAGATTGAAAATATTTGCTATACCTAAAGCAATTCCAGCAGTTAATAAGGCGGAAAATGCTCGAATCAAATAGTCTTTCAACTGAACCACTCCCGTCATTTGATGGTAATACTAGAATGTTCTATATACCATGAATAAAAGAGTTACTTAAATAAAAATATCAGACTTTTCTATATTTTAACATAAAACTACTTAAAATATATAGATATAATAATAATACCCCCTCAAGTTAAATTGAGAGGGTTTTATTGAGTGTCTAGCTCCAGCCGCTTCCGCTTTTAATATTATTATTGATTCAAGAACGCACGTAGCATCCAAGCGTGTTTTTCTAGTTCTGTGTAGATGCCAAGTAGTAAGTCAGATGTCGTTTCGTCGTCAGCATCCTGCGCGATTTCCATACCTTTTTTCAGTTCGCCTAGCATCATTTGGTAGTCTTTCATAATTGCTTCGACCATCCCTTCTGCAGTCTCTCCGTAAGCTGCTTCTTGAATAGAAGATCGTTCTAAGTATTCTTTCATTGTTGCTACTGGTTTGCCACCAATTGCTAAAATGCGTTCTGCAATTTCATCGATGTGTCCAGCTGCTTCTGTGTAAAATTGTTCGAATTTCTCATGTAGTGTAAAGAAATGAGGTCCTTTTACATACCAATGGAAGTTGTGTAGTTTTGTAAATAATACGTTCCAGTCTGCTACCTGTTTGTTTAATACTTCGATTACTTGTGTGTTCATATGATCAATCTCCTTTTGAGTTATTATATTATATCTGTTACTAATTTATAATTATTATAATCTAGTAATTGGTATAAATCAAGCTTTTCACAAACATTAATTTTGAACATTTTTTGAACTAGATGTAATGTTGTATTGCAATATGTGTTTATTTTTCCTATATGGTGGCATACATATAGAAAAAGGGAATATAGAAAGGAGAACGGAGGGCAATGGAACTCCAGTTTCAAAACGTATATCAGCAAGCTGGGAATTGGTACGTGCTGGATTCAGAATTTCCTTGGGATATTCAGCAAGTGAAAGACGATGTATTTTCACTTATTGAGAAACGCGAAATTCCAGTTGTTTTTTGCGATACGTGTGATACAAATAATGTGCTTGTAAACTTAGGAGAAGAGGAAGAAGAGTTTTTATTTCCTTTAAGCGGTTTTTATCATAAAGAAAGACAATTGATTTTTGTTTGCATGTGGGGACAGTATGAACAAGTGCTCAAAACTTTACTACATGAATTCAGGCATTCAATGCAACATGAGAAAAATGTATTATACATTGGAAAAGAAGCGTATGAAGCACGGTGGATTGAAAAGGATGCCCGAGCATTTGCAGAACGTAAAATGAATGAATATATAAGAAGAAACTTAAACTAAGGCATAGTGGGAGAAACTTACTATGCTTTTGTTTATTGCTCACTATAATAAAGTAATTGACATTTTTAAAGTTTAGTTCTAAACTAAAGACATCAAGTAAGCGAGGTGATGGAATGAAAACAGAAGAAAGATTAGGATTATTGTTATGGTTTCGTTTATCACGCTTTTATAACAGAAGCATTCGTGAGACAAATCAACATTTGAAAGAATGGAGTTTATCTGCTGCCCAGTTTGATGTTCTAGCCCAAATTGGTGGGCACGATCGATTAACACAGCAAGAACTCGGGCGAAAGCTATTTGTTACAAAAGGGAACATCACGCAGCTTTTAAATAAAATGGAGCAGCTTGATTGGATTAAGCGAGAACAGGAAGGTACTACGAAATACCTTTCGCTAACTGAAAAGGGCAGAGTTTTGTATGAAGAGGTTGTTCCACCGCAAGAGACGTTTCAAGCAGAACAATTTGATAAGTTAAATCGTAATGAACAAAAACAACTACTAGAATTACTTCGAAAGTTACAATAAAAAATTTTAAATAAATATCTCGAATTCGAGATAATATGAGGTGAAGGATATGTTTAAAAAAGTTGATCATAAAAATATGGGAAGAGCAAATCACGGTTGGTTAAATACACATTTTCATTTTTCATTCGCAGATTATTATAATCCAGATAATATGAGATTTGGGGCGCTTCGCGTTATTAATGATGATTTAGTAGCAGCGCAAACAGGATTTGATATGCATCCGCACCGTGATATGGAGATTATTTCTTATGTTGTAGATGGTGCATTAACACACCAAGATAGCATGGGGAACCGCGGTACAATTGAGCGTGGACATGTACAATATATGAGCGCTGGTACAGGTGTTTTTCATAGTGAACATAATTTAGGGAATGAGACATTACGCCTATTACAAATTTGGATTTTACCAGACCGCGCAGGGCACACACCAAACTACGGTGAGTTCAAGTTTGATTGGAATAAACGTGAAAACAATTGGTTCCATATGGTATCTCCAATTGATGGTGGTGCACCAATTGAAATTCATCAAGACGCAAATTTATATTCACTATCTTTAGAAGCAGGAAAAGAAATCACTTTCCCTGTTATCGAAGATCGTCAAGTTTATCTTGTGCAAATTGAAGGAAGCGGTGTTGTAAATGGTGAGACACTTGTAATGCGCGATGCAGCAGAAGTAGTTGAAGAAGATATTCGTATTCAAGCAAAAGAGCACTCACATTATTTAGCGATTGAGATGAAAAAGCAATAAGGAATGAAGGAAAAGGGAGTGTCTAACAAGGCGCTCCCTTTTTGGATGAAATTGTAAGAGAAAAGTTTCTCAATATTTTTTGGTAGGAGATATTTTCCTTTTCTCGAAATGTATTAAGAGTGTCAAAAATTTTTGGGGAATGGGGAGTGTTAGATTGAAAAAGCAAGTCGTTTCATCAGCATTAGCTTTATCCGTTATCGTTGGAGGTTTTGGGGCATTCGGAGCAACAAAAACACAAGCGGCAGAGCAACAAATTCAGTATCACCAAGAATTTAAAACACCGGCTTACATAGGTGAGGAATGGAAAGCACCGCAAGGATTAGATAAAAAAGAAACAGTATTTCAGTATTTAGAGAGTAAGAAGGATATGTTTAAATTAGCAGGAAATATTGACAAACATTTTAATATTGTAGGGGAAGAAAAGGACGCTGAATCGGGTACAACACATGTGAAGTTAGTTGAGAAACATAATAATGTTCCTGTATATGGATCAGATCAAACAGTTACGATTGATAAAGACAATAACGTAAAGGCGTTCTTCGGGCAAGTTATCCCGAATTTAGAAGATAAAAATATTCCAGCTGCAGCTAGCATTACTGATGAGAAGGCGGTAGAAGTTGCAAAGGCTGATATTGAGAAAGAAATTGGCAAAGTAGATAAATATGATGGTGTGAAAAAAGATTTATATGTGTATGAAAAAGATGGACAATACTATCTTGCATACCTTGTTAAAGCGTCTATTTCAAAACCAGCACCAGGATACTGGCATTACTTTGTTGATGCAACAAATGGAAATATCATTGAGAAATATAATGCAATCGATCATATTACTGGTTTTGGCTATGGCGTTCTAGGAAACAAGCAATCATTTGAAATTGCTCAAGATGAAAAAACAGGAGCATTTAACTTGTTTGATGGAAAACGTGGAAATGGTGTTCACACGTTTGATGCACAAAATATGGATGAGAACTGGTTTAATCTCTTCTCACAATGGCTTGGATATACAGGTGAAGAGGTAGAAAGTAAGTCGAAATTCTTCGAGGACAAAGCTGCTGTCGATGCACACGTAAATGCAGGAAAAGTATATGATTATTATAAAAAGACATTTAACCGTAATTCTTTCGATAATAAAGGTGCGAGGCTGATTTCTACTGTTCACGTAGGTGAAGGTTGGAATAACGCAGCTTGGAACGGTGTACAAATGATGTATGGAGATGGGGATGGAACAACATTCATTCCATTATCTGCAGGTCTAGATGTTATTGGACATGAATTAACGCATGCTGTAACAGAGCATACAGCAAATCTTGTATATAAAGATGAGTCTGGTGCATTGAACGAATCGCTATCGGATATTTTCGGTGCGATGGTAGACCGTGATGATTGGGAGCTTGGGGAAGATATTTATACACCGGGTAAACCAGGAGATGCGCTACGCTCCTTAAGTAACCCTGCTTCTATTAAAAACCCATTAAAACCAACTGAAGGTTATCCAGATCATTACGTCAAACGTTATAAAGGAACAGCTGATAATGGCGGCGTGCATATTAACAGTAGTATCAATAACAAAGCAGCATATTTAGTGTCTGAAGGTGGCACGCATTATGGTGTGAAAGTAACTGGCGTAGGCCGTGAAGCAACAGAAAAAATTTACTACCGTGCGCTTTCAAAATATTTAACTGCAAACTCTAACTTTAAAATGATGCGCCAAGCGGCACTTCAAGCTGCGACAGACTTATATGGTCAAAACTCTAAAGAAGTACAAGCTGTAACGAAAGCTTATGACGCAGTTGGTGTGAAATAAGATGAAAAAAGACCTGACTTGGTTGTCAGGTCTTTCTTTGTCAGTTAATCACGAATGCCTAGCGCGATTTTTGCCATACGTGACATACGCTCTTTGGACCAAGGTGGATTCCAAACGACATTGACCTCGATTTCATTTACTTCAGGTACATTTGTTGATAATACTTTTTTGACATCGGATACGATCTGTCCAGCCATTGGACAACCGATAGAAGTCATTGTCATTGTAATAACAGCATTATTATTTTCATCTGCTGTTACGTCATATACTAATCCAAGATTGATAATATCAACGCCTAATTCAGGATCGATAACAGCCTCTAAATTGGCATATAATTTCTCTTCGAATTCTTGCGACATGCACAACACCCCTAATATTAATGATATCCATTCTCATTATAAAGGAAATAAGATAAAGATGCAGTGAAATAGCTCACAGTGTTTTTTTTGAATCTTCCCTATACTGATTATAAGTATGTAGGGAGGAGCGAGATTGAAAATGAATTATGATGAAAATCCTTTTATTGTGATATGGGAAGTTACACGAGCTTGTGAATTAAAATGTTTGCATTGCCGAGCTGAAGCGCAGTATAGGAGAGACCCAAGAGAATTGACTTTTCTTGAAGGGAAGAGATTAATTGATGAAATATATGAAATGGATAAGCCAATGCTAGTTTTTTCTGGTGGGGATCCGCTTATGAGAGCGGATATTTATGAGCTAGCAGATTATGCAGTGCGAAAAGGATTACGAGTTTCGATGACGCCTAGTGCGACTCCAAATGTGACCAAAGAGGCGATTCAAAAAGCAAAAGAGGTTGGACTTGCACGCTGGGCTTTTAGTGTGGATGGTGCTACAGCTGAGACACATGATCGTTTTCGCGGCGTGGCGGGGTCTTTTCAGCTTACGATGGATGCGATTCAATACTTAAATGAGTTACAGATTCCTGTTCAAATTAATACAACCATTTCTAAGTATAATATTCATGAAGTAGAGGAGATGGCAGCGCTTGTTGAACAATTGGGTGGTGTGCTATGGAGCGTATTTTTTCTTGTTCCAACTGGAAGAGGAAATATAGATGATATGATTTCGCCAGTGGAACATGAACTTGTATTTCGAAAGTTATATGAAATAGGTAAAACCGCATCGTTTGATGTAAAAACAACAGCGGCTCAGCATTACCGAAGAGTTGTTATGCAGCAAAAAAATAAGGGAGGAACAAGTAAGCAAAGAATGTGTTATGAAGATGCACTCCAAAATGTTTTAACCGGAAAAATTGATGGTTTAGGACGAGCACCGAAGGGAGTCAATGACGGTAACGGTTTTGTTTTCATTTCGCATATTGGTGATGTATATCCAAGTGGATTATTACCTATTGGAGCTGGGAATGTGAGAGAAACACGTTTACGAGACATTTACCGTCACTCACCAATTTTTCAAGCGTTACGTAATCCAGATGGCTATAAAGGAAAATGCGGGAAGTGTGAATACCGCTATATATGTGGTGGTTCTCGTTCTAGGGCATATGCGATAACCGGTGATTATTTAGAGAGCGAACCATATTGTGTATATGTACCGAAAGTTTTAAGAAGCTAGCTAATAAAAAATGTGAGATTCCTATTGTCTTTTTAGGATACATCATGTATACTTCTAATTAGTTGATAACGATTATCAATATCAACTAAAACATTGCTCTTCGTTATGTTGGTCATACCCCTTTTGACTGCGTAAGTCAGAGACAAAATGTTGAAATACCTTGTGTCCTATTCTACAGAATTATGGTAATCTCCAACCTCAACTTATATGCGTTAAGCATGCAAAAGGATCCTATCCGTGAAGGGATCCTTTTTTGCATGCTGTTGTCGCAATTAACGTGTAAAGTCCTGGGATACGCTCTTCAATTTCTTTTGGAGCAGAAGAAGGAAAGACCCAGCGTTGGTGTGGGCCATGTTCTTCAATCAGCTTTTCAATGTGTAAGTTTGCCCCCGCAATTTCTGTAATAATTTCTCCTAACGTCCAGCGACGAATCATCGTTTTTTGTAGTAGGTCTTGCTGCGTTTTATCCAGTAGAATGCCATAAGCAACGTTATCTTCAATTACTTCTTCAGAGAAATAATCCCCGTTTGCCTTGAATTTTTGATCATCTGTCGCTAATAACTTTGTATAAAGGGGATGATAGTCACGAAGTATAAAAGTACCACCGTCTTTTAGAAGCTCTGAGATTAATTTAAAAAGCGGTTTGAGATCTAAAAAGTAATGAAGTACACCGAGTTCTAACAAAACAACATCAAATGATTGAGAAGGTGTTATTTCTAGTACATCTGAAACGATGTATTCAATAGACACCTCTGCAGCATTCGCTAGCTCATTTGCATATTTGGCATTGCTTTCAGAAATATCTACAACTGTTACGTCAGCACCTAATAATGCGAATGCCACAGCTTTATTTCCTTTCGAACCAAGTAAATTTATGATGCGTTTTTCCTGTATATTCTCTATGTAAGGTAAGTAATAGGATACTTCATGGGCTGGATCTTGTAATAATTTCTTTGCATATTCCTTGGGGGTACCATGCCGATTGGTCCACGCCTCATAGGCAGCAGCGTTCCAACTTTGCTTATTAATTGTGCTTAATTGTTTTTGATTCAATGAGATCGCTCCTTTCTTTAAACATGTATATATTCGGAAGGAATTATTTATTTCCTGTTTTCTTTTATAAAAAGTTTGATTTTTCTGTATTTTAGTCGTAAAATACGTGTTATATATGAAAAGCATTGAAAAGGAAAAGTAGAATGAAACCATTCTTTCCAGAGAGCTTCGGGAGCTGAGAAGAAGCAAGAATGTTCATTTGAACAATGGCCTTTGAGCTGCGTCCTGAACTTATCAGATGATAATAGTAGGCGGCGACGAGAGTTGGTTCTCGTTATCAAAATCACAGTATAAGAGCGTAATATTGCTCCGTACTTGACGAGGTCAGTTGTGTGAATAGCTGACGAAATAAGGTGGTACCGCGACTGTTTATACAGCCCCGCCCTTATCTTTTTAGAAGATAGGGGTGGGGCTTTTTATATTTAAAAGGAGGAATAGATGATGAGTACTTTTATTGGTGGAGCTTGGCCGTATGCGAATGGCTCTTTACATCTTGGGCATGTTGCGGGTTTATTACCTGGGGATATTTTAGCTCGCTATTATAGAACGAAAGGTGAAAATGTTCTTTACGTATCAGGAAGCGATTGTAATGGAACTCCGATTGCTATTCGGGCCAAACAAGAAGGGGTTACTGCAAAAGAAATTGCAGACTATTATCATGAGGAATTTGAGCGATGTTTTAAGGAGCTTGGTTTTACGTATGATTGTTATACACGTACAGATGCACAGCATCATCATGAAACGGTACAGAAGATTTTCTTACGTTTGTTAGAAGAAGGATTTATTTATAAAAAGACAGTTGAGCAAGCATATTGCGAAACGTGTACACAATTTTTACCGGATCGCTATGTGGAGGGTGTCTGTCCACATTGCCATGAACCAGCACGCGGTGATCAATGTGATGCATGCTCAGCTATTTTAGATCCACTCGATTTATTAGAAAAGAAATGTAAGCTGTGTGGAAATACGCCAGCAGTTAAGGAAACAGAGCATTTCTATTTTGCATTGCATAAATTTCAGCAGCAGATTAATGATGCGATAGCGGTTGCAAAACGAGAAGGAGCATGGCGTGATAATGCAATCCAATTAACAGAGCGTTACTTAGAAGAAGGATTACAGGACCGGGCTGTATCACGTGATTTACCAATTGGAGTGCCAATTCCAGTTAAGGGATATGAGGATAAGAAAATTTACGTGTGGATTGAAGCTGTTGCTGGTTATTATTCAGCGAGTAAACGATGGGCTGAAGAAATGGGCGAAGATGATGGGGAGTTCTGGAGTAGCAGCGCGAAGACATACTATGTTCATGGGAAGGATAATATCCCGTTCCATTCTATTATTTGGCCAGCTGTATTACTTGGGATAGGAGAAAAGGCAATTCCGCGGCATATCGTTTCCAATGAATATTTAACTGTTGAGAAACGAAAGTTATCGACAAGCAAAAACTGGGCAGTATGGGTACCAGATATATTAGAGCGGTATGATCCAGATTCGATTCGTTATTTCTTAACGATTAATGCACCAGAAAATCGCGATACCGATTTTTCTTGGCGCGAATTTATCTATAGCCATAACAGTGAGTTGCTAGGCGCATATGGGAATTTTGTAAATCGTACATTAAAGTTTATTGAGAAATATTATGACGGTGCGGTACCAAAGGGGCATATAAATCCAGAGCTAAAAGAAAGAATAGAGGAATTATATCGCAGTGTAGGAAATGCGATTGAGCAGGCTCATTTTAAAGTAGCGTTGGAAATGATTTTTGAAACGGTACGATTTACGAACAAATATTTTGATGAGCAGGCGCCCTGGAAGCAAAGGGAGGAAGAGCCTGTTGCTTGCGAAGAGACGATTTACACCTGTGTATATTTTATTGTGAATTTTGCGCAGTTACTGGAGCCGTTTTTACCGTTTTCAAGTGAAAGGGTGCGGAATATGCTAGCGATTACGAATACGGGCTGGAAATGTGAAAATATATTGCCAGAGCGGATAAGTCATGTACAGCCTTTATTTGAAAGAATTGATATAAAACAAATTGAAAAAGAGGTAGAAAGGTTATATGGAGCATGAAAGTAAAAAGAGCACATGATGTGCTCTTTTTTTAGGCGCTATGTTCTATGCTCTTTTTCTTCTCTTTCCGTGCAGTCAAAATTTGTGGTGTGAAAATACCAAGCAATATGCAAACAATGCCGAGCCATTGCATCGGTGATACGACTTCATGAACAAGAGTGATAGAAGCAATGATTGCTGTTGGTAGTTCTGCAGCACCTAAAATGGTTCCCAATCCTATGCCGACTTTTGGTACACCGATGGAGAAGCAAATTACCGGTATAACAACACCGAAGAATCCAAGGAAGAAAGCGTACTTCCATAATCCAGCTTGCAAGGCACCATCCATTAAAAAGGTTGGTGGAAAGAATAAACACACAATAAGTGTAGCACTTGTTGTCATAAGGAAGCTTTTTGTATAGGGTGATACATTTGTAGCAACGCGGCCACTTGCAAAGACATAAAAGGAAAAAGAGATAGCGGCTAACAGTCCAAAGATAATACCCTTTGTGGAGAAGTTTTGACCAAGCCCTTCAAACACACCGCCTGCAAATAATGTTCCGGCAAATAAAATAATAATAGATATTACTTTTTCGCGGCTTGGTAATGTCTTGTTAGCGACTGCGTCAATGACTACTCCAATCCAGGTAAATTGAAAGAGTAGAACAACAGCGATGGAAGCAGGTAATTCTTCTACAGAAATCGCGTAGAAAATCCCGGTCATGCTCATTGTTGTTCCGACAGCTAATAAGGTCAATGCTTGTTTTTTCGAGACTTTATGACGCGAGAAGAAAAGAACGAGCAATAAAAGTCCCACCCAACCAAATACATATTGTCCACCTAGTAACTCATGTGCAGAAAACCCGTTCATAAAGCCAAGTTTGAAAATTGTAGAAAGTACGCCGTAGCTGCAGGCGCCAAATAAAACTAATAATGAAAACTTAAATTTCTCCATAAAAAATCCTCCTTCGACAAATAAAAAACGCCCGCTGTCCAATTAAGGACAGCGGGCGAACGAAACAGAGTGAAAACTCTACAAAATTCCGCCACTCACAATCGTGTGTGAGTTTGGGTATAAAACATTTGATAATGACTATGACTCTAGTTTATAGCAATCTCTTTTACATTTTCAATATAAAGTAGATGTAATTCTTCTCGCAAGTTTTTGTGTGTTTTTTAGAAATCACATGTGAGAAGAGTTGCGCGTATCTTCTAAAATAAGGATAAGTGAATTTCTAAAAGTTAACTATGCGAAAATGAGAGAAAAGTGCAATTTTTTTGTATATAATAAAGGAGAAATGAAAAAATTTGAAAATATATAATAGATATTAGGAGAATTTGCATGAATATGGGGTATTTTAGTATTTCCCTTACAAAAATGTAATCTAAATGTAAGCTATTGTGATAGTTATTTCGACAATTTTTTTATACAATAATAGTAACAGTTTGAACGTGATGGATGCTGTAGATAAGAGAGAAAAGGAGAGATCGACATGGAATGGATTCATGAATTATTTCAGCAATACGGTTACTATGTAGTACTTGTAGGATTGCTGTTAGAGTATATTGCGCTTCCGTTTCCGGGAGAGCCAACACTAGCATACGCGGGTTTTTTGGCGCATCAAGGGGATTTACAATTACCCCTTTTAATTATCTTATCATGTATTGGAACGAGTGTTGGGATGACAATTCAGTACTTTTTAGGTAATAAACTTGGTATGCCGTTTGTACAGAAGTATGGGAAGTATGTGTTTTTAACGCAAAGAAAAATTGATTTAACGAGAATGTGGTTTGATAAATATGGATACTTCCTTATTTTTATCGGATTCTTTATTCCAGGTGTACGCCATTTTACTGGATACTTTGCAGGCATTATTAATTTACCATTCCGTCGCTTTGCTATAACGATTTACTCTGGTGCTCTATTCTGGGTATCTTTCTTCTTAATCGGTGGCTATTGGTTAGGTGGAAACTTACATGATATATTTGGAGTACTTGGACAACACATTGGGAAAATTATCTTTGGAGTGATTGTTATTGTAGCAATTACGTTAGGAGTTCGTTTCCGCAAACAATTAAAACGTGTTTTTGTACAAGGTGCAAATTAATATGGAATCCATTCTATGTCGAAATTTGGAAAGAGCAGTGCTAATAGGCACTGCTCTTTTTTATTGAAATCCATCCCCCTCACATTCTGAGCGAGCCGCTTACGCTTTTTAGTGTATTTTCCATTTTGCTTTTATTTTACCTGTAAGGTTGTCACCAGTAACTACAATATAATATGTTCCTGTTTTAGTTGCTGAAAGTTTGATGAGAAGATAAGGAAAAATCGATTTTCCCTCCATATTTCACCTCGTATATTATGTATTTTAAATATATTATATAGTACTTCTTAATATGAATACATCATTACTAGGGAAAGAGGAAGCTGCAAAAAAAATGCAGCTTCCTCTTATTTGTTTATAAATTGTTTATTTTTACCTCCTATTCTAGAAGCAAGGAGGCGATTAAGATGAAAAAAGCGGTGCTAGAAGTAAAAAATGTAACGAAACGGGTGAAAGGGAGAAGTTTATTAAATCATCTATCTTTTTCTGTTTATAAAAATGAGATTTGTGGCTTTGTTGGCCCAAATGGTTCAGGGAAAACGACATTGATTCGGACAATTATGGGTTTGATTAAACCAAATGAAGGAGAGGTCCTAATTAACGGTGTTAGTGTACAAAAAAATCGTGAAGAAGCACTTCAGTATGTTGGCGCGATTGTAGAATCTCCAATTTTCTTTCCTTATATGTCTGGGCGGAAAAATTTACGAAACTTGGGTAGAATCACAATGAACTCTGGGGGAGAAAACTTAGAGCGAAAAGTTGAACAAGTGTTAAAAATTGTTGGGTTAGAAAATCGTGCCGATGATAAGGTAGGCACTTATTCATTAGGAATGAAACAACGATTAGGAATTGCACAGGCACTTCTTGGGGATCCAGATTTTATTATTTTGGATGAACCTTCCAACGGATTAGATCCAGTTGGGATTAAACAACTTCGAAAGATTGTGCTCGATTTACAGCGTGATAAAGGAATTACCTTTTTTATTTCAAGCCATCTCATTCGTGAACTTGAGCTTATGTGCGATTCATGGGTGATGATTCGAGAAGGAGCGCTCATTTGGCGGGGGACGACGGAAGAACTAAAAGGGAATAGTAAGGATCTAGAAGATATCTTTGTGGAGATGATGAGCTCATGATGAGGCTAGTGCGCTCTGAATGGGAGCGACTTTGGGCGAAGAAGGTGACGTGGCTTTGTTTTGCGGGAATACCGGTGATGTTATTTGCTTCAGCAAAGTATTATATCGGACATAATCAAGCTATTGCAAAAACAGCTGTAGATTATACGTATTCCAATACATTTCCCGTTATGGGTTTAGCAGAAATGCTAATTAGTGCATTTAATCTTATTTTGCTTGTTACAATGGCTCTTATGATTTCTCATGAATATCATAGCGGGCAAATGAGAATGGTATTGCAGCGTGCCTATACGTATCGGCAAATTTTACTTGGGAAAATGATTACTATGTTTCTTATGATGGCTTTGTTTTTTCTTGTGTATTTCACTTGTAGCTATGTAATTGGTTATTTATGTTTTAATTTTAATCCAAACATTTTTCTTTTTTATTATGAACAGCCAACTAGTAGCGGGATGGAAGTTTTTCTTTATACACTGAAATATTACGGTGTGGCCTATGTAATGATGGTTTGTGTAATTAGTATCTTTATGATGCTTACAGTACTTAGTAAATCTACAACGAGTGCAATTGCATTTGGTATCGGTTTTATTATTCTTTCTTTAGGGGTTCCAGAAATTATGCAGCATTTTGTGCCGACTAGGCAGGTAGTATTTGTACGTTATTCATCAATTGTAAATTTACAGTATGAGGGAATTGCATTATCGCTTATAGGAAAAGGAAATTTTATTTATCTTTGTTTAGGAGTATTAAGCGTTTATATCGCTATTTCTAATTTTATTACGTTTTACGTCGTAGGGAAGAAAGATCATTTTGTGTGAGGTGATTGGAATGAAGCAGTTAATGATAAGTGAATTTGAAAGGTTTTTTTCTCGGAAAAAGACAGTGGTAATATGTGGTGTTTTTTTTGTTTTGTTACTTATAGATTGTCTCTCTATACAACATTGGGGAGTCGCAATTTACAATCCAGATGGTGCCTCGGCACCAATAAGTCAATTGAATTTTCAAGTTGCTTTAGGGAAAGAACTATATATCATTTTATCATTATTAATCTTTCCCATTTTATTTATTGATAGTTTTAATGGAGAGCGGTCATCTGGTTCCTATCGTCTCGTTTGTATAAGACCCATTAAGAGAGGGAAATTGTTAGTGGCTAAATGGCTTACTCAAATTGTTGTTGTATTTTTACTTTTATTTCTTATGTTTGTCGTAAGTTATATATACGGTAAATTATTTGTTTCGTCAGCCGAGTATACAACATTTTTACATCAAGATATCAAATATAATGCAGCAGAAGCTCTTTTATATACATTAAAATTCTACGGGATTTTAGTATTCATTACCGCTACGAGTTTAATGCTAGCGAGTTTCGTAAGTTTATGGATGCCAAATGTAGTACTTTCTTTCTTTATGACAATTGGAATCATGTTTGGGACGCTCTATATTCATGACAGTTTTTCTTATTTTATAGCGGCGGGTCAAGAAGTAATTCGTATTTTAAGTGATAGAGATTCCATATTCTACCTTGTGAATGGTACAATTTTAGTAGTTTGTATGCTTTTAAGTTTTATAACGTGGCGGACAAAAGATTTGTATGAGTAAAGGGGAGAATGACCATGGCAGGTACAATTTTAGTTGTTGATGATGAAGAAGATATTTTAACGTTTATTGCAGATAGTCTTGCTATGGAAGGGTATCACGTGCGAACAGCTTTAGAGGGGAAGGAAGCATTAAGCCAACTAGATGATGAGGTAAGTTTAGTTTTGCTCGATGTCATGCTCCCTGATATGAATGGATTTGAAGTGTGCATGAAGATTCGAGAGCAGCAAACTTGCCCGATTCTATTTGTAAGTGCTGATAGCAGAGAGCAATCCCGTATTGAGGGATTGATGATTGGTGGGGATGATTATATTAGTAAGCCATTTAGTTTAAAGGAACTAAAAGCGCGAATCATTGCTAATTTACGCCGTGCTACAGATTTACAAGAGCCGTCTGAGAAACATGCTCTTCGTTATGGAAACATCTTAATTGATTTGCAGAGTTATGAAGTCTCAGTAGAAAATCAAACGATTCATTTTACAAAGAAGGAATTCGAGGTCGTAAAGATGCTGGCACTTCATTCTGGACAAGTGTTAACGAAGGAGCAGCTCTTTGAGAAAATTTGGGGTTACGATAATGAAAGTGATGTGTCTACTGTTGTTGAGCATATGAAGAAGATACGGACGAAACTTAGTATGTATGACCGGGAGCGTACGTATATTCAGACGGTGTGGGGAATTGGGTATAAGTGGAGTGTAAAGTTATGCTAGAAAAGCTCTCAATAAAAAAACAGTTAATTGTTGGATTCATTACTATAATAGCGGGTAGCATCCTTTTATCCATCGCAACGCTTGGGGCATTTGTATATTGGTGGCAGAAGAGTGGAGAGCAATTGATGCACCCGGCTAATTACTACGAAAAAAAGATCCCAATGATTCAAGAGTATGCAGGCAAAAAAGGAGAGCGTTTATTAGATAAAGAAGAGCAACAAGAATTGGAGAAGTTAATTCCAAGAGAAGGGATTACATATCAAGTAATTGACGTAAAAGGAAATAAGCAGTATGGAACATATACAAGACGGGTAATAAGTCAAAATAATCCACTAGCTAATAATCTAAATATAAGTTTACATGTAGAAGGCATAGATAAAAATACGACTTATTATACGCCACTTCTGAATGCTGATGGAGAGTTGAAAGGTGCATTAGGGCTTAACTATACGTTAGATGTTTCTTATGCGAATGGTTGGATTGCCTTATTTGTTATATTTGTACTTGGGTCTCCTTTTGTATATGTTAGTTTGTTATCTTATATTGTTTCTCATCGAATTGGAAAAAGATTATCCAGACCAATGAAAGAGCTAGTAGACGCTTCAAAAAGAATTGAAGCGCGTGATCTAGATTTCCGCTTGGAATATAGAGCGAAAAACGAGATAGGTGAGTTAGTTATGTCGTTTGAAAATATGCGTGCAGCATTAGCCGATAGCCTATCTCGCCAATGGGAACTAGAAGAAGAACGGAGAGAATATGTAAGAGCAATTTCTCATGATTTGAAAACACCATTAACAATTGTACAAGGGCACACAGAAGGACTGCAGAGTGGCCTATGGAAAAATGAAGAATTACTGGAGCGCTATTTACATACGATTGAGCGGAATACAAATCGGATGGCGAAGCTTCTTGGGGAGTTCAATACAGTAAATCAGCTAGAGAGTTTTTCATTTCAATTGTTATTAAATGAAGTAAACTTACAGAGTTTTTTCAGCAAGAAGATTGAAGAATATGAGTATATTGCTAAGAAGAAAGAAATAGAATGGGACGTTATGTTTGAGAATGATGATGCTATATATTCACTTGTGTTTGATCAAGAGAGAATCAGTCAAGTGATGGATAATATCGTGATGAATGGTGTGCGTTTTACGCCAGAGGAAGGCAAGATACTAGTAAAAGTAAGTGTGCAGCATGACGGATTCCAGTTTCATGTGTACGATTCAGGAACTGGTTTTCAACCTGGAGACGTACAAAAAGTATTCCGGCGCTTTTATCAGGAGGACAAATCACGATCAAGTAGTAAAGAACATTCTGGGCTGGGATTATATATTGCGAAGTCGATTGTAGAGAAGCATGGCGGAAATATATTTGCGGAAAATAGTTCAGTATGTGGGGGAGCACATGTATGGTTTCGGATTCCGAGTGCTTGAGATATTTCGAAGCGCCGATATATTGAAAAAAGAGGATAGAAGATTAATCTTCTATCCTCTTTTCTATTAAGAGTTGCTCTCGACTCCGCGTCCAGTCTCTTCTTCTGGATCTTGTAATAGGTTAAATACATCTGCTAAGCAAAATGCGATAAACCAAGTCCAAAGACCGTGGAAGAAAGCTGAGCTTAATTGTAATGGTAATGTGTAATTCGTCATTGAGAAGGAAATACATCCTCCAACGATTCCGATCATTGTTAATAACATTGTTTTTTGAGCATTTTCTTCTGGATTAAAGAGGAAGAAAATGTATCCGCCTAATATTGAAGCGCTTACAAGTGATTCGATTCCATTAAAAATGATATGTTCTCCAAGCTGAATGTTTGTCCAGAAGCAAATCATGCCACCGATAAGAGCAAACAGGACAGCTACCATGTACCGTATACGTTGATTCATATGTTCATCTCCTTATGTAATAAGAGGATTTGGAAGTCAAAAAGGTAGGTATAGTAATAGAAGTGAATTTTAGTTGTACGCATCTTTTTTAGAGTAATGAAGAATGACTAAGATAATCGGCCTTTTTCAACCGTTTCTTGTGTGATGTGAAAATGATTCGTTATTACGTAAACTTGCCTGAGATATACCCGACTTCTCGTTTCTTTTTGCTTATAAAGTAAGAGAAACTCCCAAGGCTATACATTCTTTTTTGTGAGTCTTATTGTATTATAACATATTTAGCTTAATAATAATAGAATTATCTGATTTTGTAATAAGTGTAAAATAATTTTAAAAAATATATTACATGGATTAATATTCCATTTTATTGTACAATTAATTTAATTGAATTTTTAGTTAATTTAAAAGGAGGACATTAGATGGGGTCACAAAAGCAGCATATCATAGTTACACCTACGAAAAGTATAGGGGTTTCTTTAGTATTAACGTTTTTGTTCGGTTCTTTTGGAATGTTGTATTCAACAATTATTGGTGCAATTATTATGATTATTATTGAGTTAATTGTTGGTATTGTAACATTTGGTATAGGGCTTTTTGTTACCCATTTTATTTGTATGGTTTGGGGAGCAATTGCTGCTCATAATTACAATCAAAGACTATTGAATGGAACGAATACTTATACATCGTAATTTAGCTGGCATAAGTAATTTATCCCGCATTAACGGACAGTAACACTCCCACCTCAGAATTCAGCGAAAGCAAAGAAGTTAGGTGGGAGATGAACTGTCCGTAAAAGCCCGATTGGTGAGGGCTAATAATCAGTGGGGGATGAAGAAAACCCCCACTGATTAAAGTTTCACTTTATATGAACTAACATTCCTGTCATTGGTAATTAGATAAATAAAGACGCAAGGAATTGTAATTCCTTGCGTCTTCTTATATTCGTTTGAAACGTCCAACGATTTCAACGGTTTCTGTAATATTCATAAACGCATGATTGTCTACATGACGAATGATACGCTTGATTTCTCCTAATTCGTAACGAGTTACGACAGTGTAAATCATTTTTTTCTTATGGTTGGTATAGCCGCCGACAGCGTCTATCATCGTTACACCACGTATGCCGTGATGCAGTAGTGCGCTTTTCATTTCCTCGCCTTTTTCTGTAATTGTCATTATCGTTAATTTAATGTGTTTTGTATGCACAGCATCGATTACCTTACTAACAACAAAACGGCTAATTAACGTGTACAGTGTAATATCCCATCCGAAAATAAAGCCAGCGACAACAAGTAAGAGTAAGTTGAAGCCAAAAATAATAGCACCAATCGAAATGTCTTTATATTTCGCTACAATCAATCCAACAACATCAAAACCACCTGTTGAAGAAGCAAATCGGAATATAATCCCTGAGGCTGCACCACAGATGACTCCACCAAATACAGAAGAAAGTAAAATGTCCTCTGAAACTTGATGTACGGGAATAATGTTCATGGCTACAGATGATACTGCCACGAAGTAAGCTGTTAAGAAAGTAGTTTTCTTTCCTAAGTAAAAATGACTTAGAACAAGTAGTGGGATGTTTAATAAAAAGATAAGTGCACCGATATTATAGTGCATTAAATAACCGATAATCATCCCTACACCAGCGAAACCACCGCTAATCATATTATGCGGGATAAAAAACATATTCATTGAAATAGCATACAAAGTGGAAGCTATAAAAATAACAATCAACTGTATCATAAATTCCAAATGAAATGTTCTAGCTGCTGGGAAGGATAAAAAGGCGGTGTCGGGAACGTAATCGGCGTCTCCTAATTGACCCATAGTATGTTTCATCTCCATATTCATTTTTGATTACAAGAAGAGAATAATGCTTTTTTCAAAAACTGGCAACCGTTTTATTATAATACAAAAATTTTATAAATTTCTAAAAAATTAAACCTATTCAGTTATATGTGTGAATATACTAAAGAAAGCGAATACAATGGTTTTCTGTATCATTTTTGTGAGAAAATATGCAAAACATTTATTTGAAAATAAAAGGAAATAGAGAACGTTTGGAGAATGTGCTAAAATGAGCTTATTAAGGATGTGAAGCGATGGAATTTTTATTGCAAGATGCAATTCTATATATAACTTTTGTAACGACAGCATTCTGTTTATTAGAAGTCTATTTTCTCGCTAATGTTTCTCGCTTTGTACGCCAACAAGCATCAAGCGGTAGACAAAAAGCTTTCGCAATAGTTGATACATGTGAAGCGCGTATAGGGAATATCCTGCTTTTCTCTATCTTCTATAAATATGGAATGGTTCGTTCGGTTCGCAGACAAGAATCGAGTGGAGAGAGTGACGAGGTCGGTCCGTATACACCAATGTTTCGCTAACTAATTACGAAACATTGGAGGAATAAGCATGTTAAAATCATACCGAGCTGTGCTCGTTAGTTTATCATTATTATTTGTTTTTGTTTTATCTGGTTGTAGCAGTACGGCACCAATTGATGCACATAGTACGGGGGTTTGGGATCACTATTTTGTTTATCCAATCTCGCTTATGCTTCAATTTGTTGCTCATCATGTACCTGGCGGAAGCTTCGGTATTGCAATTATTATCATTACGCTTGTGATTCGCTCAGCGATGATTCCATTAGCTGTTGCGCAATATCGTAGTCAAATGAAAATGAAAAAAATGCAGCCACAGATACAGAAGTTGAAAGAAAAGCATGGTAATGTAAGCAAAGATATTGAAAAGCAAAAACAATATCAAAAAGAAATGTCAGAACTAATGAAAACAGGCGGTTGGAATCCACTTGCTGGGTGCTGGCCAATCTTTATACAAATGCCGATTTTCTCAGCATTGTATTATGCGATTAGTCGTACTGAAGAGATTCGTACATCTTCATTTTTATGGGTAAACTTAGGACATGCAGATCCGTATCATATTTTACCGATTATTGCAGCGCTAACCACGTTTATTCAAATGAAAATTATGCAGTCGAATGCACAGGCTGGGGAGCAGGTTCCAATGCTCAAAATGCAGCAATTTATGATGCCGGCGATGATTTTATTTATGGGATTTGCCGCACCATCAGGACTTGTCGTGTATTGGATTACAGGTAACATATTTACAATGCTACAAATGATTGTGCTTAGAAAAGTGATGGAACGCGAAGAAGGACAATTACAAAATGCATAGAAGAAAGCCGCTCAATTGAGCGGCTTTTATTGATTTGTTGAAGTTTGTCCCGCATTAACGGGCAGTAAGATCCCCACCTCAAGATTCAGAGAGAAACGAGGAAGATAGGTGAGGGATCAACTGTCCGTAAAAGCCCGATTGGTGAGGGCTGATAATCAGTGGGGATGAAGAAAACCCCCACTGATTAAAGTTTCACTTTATCTAATGGTTAAGGAAAAATTAAGAAAACCAATTTACTATGTGAATTGTATACGAAGGTGTACAAGTTTTAGAACGTTATTTGATATGAAATGAAGGAGGAATTTTCATATGAAGAAGAAAACAATTGGGTATGTAGTAGCTGCAGGAGCTTTATCACTAGGAATTATGGGAGGGGCAGGTATCCCTGCTTTTGCTGCAACTAGCACAGACAATTCTACACAAGCCACAGAACAAACTAAGAAAGGGACTTCGTATCAAAACTTGGATGAAGCAACGAAACAAAAAGTGCAAACGATCATGCAGGAATCGAAAAAGCAATTAGCAGAACTAGGTGTGAAACTTCCTGAAAAAGGGAAACGAGGAGAAATGTTTGCTAACCTGGATGATCAGGCAAAAGAAAAGGTAAAAGCAATCATGGAGCAGAAAAAGTCTGGTACATTAACACATGAACAAGTAAAAGAGAAATTGGCTGAGCTAGGTGTGAAGCTTCCTAAAAAAGGGAAACGAGAAGAGATGTTTGCTAACTTGGATGATCAGGCGAAAGAAAAAGCGAAAGCGATTATGGAGAAAGAAAAAGCAGGAACATTAACTCATGAACAAGCAAAAGAGCAATTAGCAGAATTAGGTGTAAATCTTCCTGAAAAGGGTAAGCGAGGAGAAATGTTTGCTAACCTTGATCAGGCGACGAAAGAAAAAGCGAAAGCGATTATGAAGCAGAAAAAAGCAGGAACATTAACTCATGAACAAGCAAAAGAGAAATTGGCAGAACTAGGTGTGAAGCTTCCTGAAAAAGGGAAACGAGAAGAAATGTTTGCAAACCTTGATGGTGCGACAAAGGAAAAAGCGAAAGCTATTATGAAAAAGGCAAAAGAGCAATTAGCAGAGCTTAACGTTAAATTTCCAATCAAGGATTAATGGGAGCAAGCGAATAATTGATTAAAATACAGAAGATACGAAGACTTTTAATAGAACGGTCTTTCGGATGGTGAAATGAAAGAGACTGTGTATAGGATTTATTTGAGGCCAAACTTCTCCCACTGGAGAAGTTTGGCCTTTTTCATTATGTAAATGATTTCTATACCAGAAAGAATTTATTCCGCATTGGGCAGTAGGGCACCATACGAGGAATATAGATGGGGATTATTATATTAGGATTAAAAAAGTTTTAAAATAATTATGGAATGAGCGTTTATGAAGCTTGTAGAAAATTTTAAGAAGAAAAATTGTTCATATGATAAAAAACATTCTTGATTTTTTTGAAAAATTCAATATAATGAACATTAACTACAAAATTCGACATCAAGAAGTGATGATGAGGACACGATCGATTTTTTACGATTCTCAGAGAGGGAAGTCTTTGGCTGTGAGCTTCCTAATACGGAAAAATAGATTACCACCTCTGAACTGCAGCAGTGAACGAACAATTAGTAATTGCTTGCCGGCAAACACCGTTATCTAGACTTGAGAAATTGGTGAAGTATGTTATTTTACTGATGAAACAAGGGTGGAACCACGAATACAACACTCGTCCCTTTTTTAGGGAGGAGTGTTTTTTTATTTTATTTTTGCATCACACTAGAATTGGAAGGAGGATACGCAGCATGCATCATGATGAGAAAAACAAAATTGGTTTAACTGTAGCACTATCTATCGTTGTAGGGACTATTATTGGGTCTGGTGTATTTATGAAGCCAGGAAGCGTATTAGATTACTCAGGGAGTTCGAATATGGCAATTCTCGCTTGGGTAGTAGGTGGCTTGTTAACGTTAGCTAGTGGTTTAACTGTAGCTGAAATTGGAGCGCAAATTCCGAAAAATGGTGGATTGTACACGTATTTAGAGGAGATTTATGGGAGCTTTTGGGGGTATTTATCCGGCTGGATGCAAACAATTGTATACGGCCCAGCTATTATTGGAACATTAGGTTTGTATTTTAGCTCTTTAATGATTAACTTTTTCTATTTAGATAAATTATGGAATTTACCAATTGCAATTGGAACAGTTGTGTTCCTTGGTGTTGTTAATAGTATGGGAACGAAGTATGGGGGGATTGTCCAAACAATTACGACATTCGGAAAGATGATTCCAATTATATTAATTGTTGTGTTAGGTTTTTGGAAAGGGAATAGCGATATCTTTAATGTAGTTGTACCATTATCAGAAAACCAAAGTATTGGAATGGCAATTTTAGCAACGTTATTTGCTTACGATGGCTGGATTTTACTTGCTTCTATCGGCGGTGAAATGAAGAATCCAACAAAGTTGTTACCAAAGGCGATGACAGTGGGGATTTTAATTGTAACAGCTGCTTACGTATTAATTAACTTAGCTCTACTGAAAGTATTACCAGCGGCGAAAATCGTAGATCTTGGTGAAAACGCGACAGCGACAGCAGCAAGTATGTTGCTTGGAGAATATGGTGGGAAAATCATTAGTATCGGTATTATCATTTCTATTTTTGGATGCTTAAACGGAAAGATTTTAACATTCCCGCGTATTCCAATGTCGATGGCAGAACGTGGGCAACTTCCATTTTCTAAGTTTATTGCCAAGGCGCATGAGAAATTTAAAACGCCAGCAAATGCAATCACATTTGAAATTATATTAGGGATTATTTTAATGATTATTAGCGATCCAAATAAGCTATCTGAGATTTCCGTATTTATTATTTACATTTTCTATGTGATGACATTTATTGGTGTCTTCATTTTACGGAAACGTAATAGCGGGAAAGAGCGTGCATACAGTGTACCACTGTTTCCAATCGTACCAATCATTGCAATTTTAGGATCACTATTTGTAATTGGAAGTGCGATTATTAATGATTGGAAAAGCTGTTTCTTATCAATCGGAATGGTATTTACAGGACTACCAGTGTACTGGTATTTAAATAAGAAAAAAGAAACACAGTCTTAAAGAATAGGGATAGTGAAAAGAGTGGGCATATGATATGTCTGCTTTTTTTGCTTGTGGAAAATTTCCAGGTGTATGCGGGAGAATTTATACTTGATTGCAAGTGTTATTTTGGTTACTATAGTTGTAGTAACCAAAAGCGGACGAGGGAAAGTGTGGGGAAAAACTTGAATTTTCGTGTATATATTTTAGCGATTGCGGCATTCGTAGTCGGGACGGTTGAACTAATTATCGGAGGAACGCTCGATTTAGTGGCCAATGATTTAGGTGTATCTATCAGTGCAGCGGGTCAACTTATTACAATATTCTCAGTTGTATTTGCTCTTTCAGGGCCAATTTTATTAGCGGTAACAGGAAAAGTTGAGCGTAAAACATTATATATTGAGGCATTATCTATTTTCTTAATTGGTAATATCATTTCAGCATTTAGTTTGAATTACGGGATGCTCATGTTCTCAAGGGTCATTTGTGCAGCAAGTGGCTCGCTTATTATTGCATTGTCGGTAACGTTAGCTTCTAGTGTGGTAGAGCCGCATTTTCGTGCGCGTGCAATCGGAATTATTTTTATGGGGATTAGTGGCTCGCTTGTACTAGGTGTACCACTTGGGCTTGTGCTTGGGAATGCATACGGATGGCGTGCACCGTTTGTTTTAATTTCGGTATTAACAGTTATAGCAATTGCTAGTATTTCTTTATTTTTAACAAAAGTTCCACCAGTAGCTGTATTGTCTGTCAGAGAACAAATTGCTACTTTGAAAAATAAAAAGATTGTGAGTGCGCAGTTAACATCATTCTTATTTTTAACAGGACATTTAACACTATACGCATATTTAACACCGTTTTTAAAAGATGTGATGCATGTTGAAGCAAACTGGATTAGCGTATTTTACTTTATTTTCGGAATCGCAGCAGTAATCGGCGGCGGATTTGGTGGTTGGCTTGCAGATAAGTGGGGATCGAAGAAAAGTATTATCTCCATTATTATCGTCTTTGCATGTGCCATCTTTATCTTACCGATGATGACATTCTCATTCCCGTTATTTATTATCATGATGGGACTTTGGAGTATGTTAAGCTGGGCAATTTCACCAGCGCAGCAAAATTATTTAATTGAAATTGCACCGGAATCAGCTGGTATTCAGCAAAGCTTAAATAATTCAGCACTTCATTTAGGTATTGCACTTGGTTCAACGGTAGGCGGAGTTGTTATTGAACAATCGTCGGTTATATATAATGCATGGATAGGCGGGGGCTTTGTGATTTTAGCACTGCTTTGTGCGACTTTCTCGATTACGAGAGGACAATCTACTCATGTGGCAAAGAAGGAATCTATCGTTTGATAGATTCTTTTTTGTTTGAAGTGAATTGAAGGATTTACCATTTTGATATAGAAGGGTACAGGGAGAGGAGTGATGGTATATGGATTTCGAATCGGCGATTGGCTTTTTTGCGATGGTGTTACCAGTTTTTCTGATTGCTTTTGTACTACGATGGATTCGCTTCCTCTACCATAATTCTGAGAAACAGGTTCAGCAAAATGAGAAGATTATTGAGTTATTAACTGAAATAAAAAAGCAAAATTAAAAATAGCAAAGAGAGCGCCTTTGCTATTTTTAATATCGTAACTTCATTAAAATGCTGCGTATTTCCTCATCATTCATAAAGAGATCGTGATGTTTCTGTGTAATTTTAGCAAGTGCAACATCATGATAGAAGAACTCCGTAAAGAATTTTACGAATGGCGGAGACATTGTTTTCATCGCTTGCCACGATTCTTGCTCTACCCCAGCAAATAAAATTTCACGATCATCAATAATAAGAAGTAAGTAACGTTCTAATGCGTTAGGTTCTTCAGTTGGAATGAGAAAATGAACATTTGACAGTTCTGTTTTCACATCTCCAACTACAAGTGCTTCAATATCAATGCCTTGTTTTGCTTTTTTCTCAAGTAAGGGAAGATATTCTAAAAAGGTATCATTCCAAGCGGAAATACGGATAGATTGTTTCGCTTCTTCTACTAACTGCTTACTTTGTACTTGAATAGAAGACTGTATTTTTAAGCTCCAAACACGGTCATCTGTAAAGGATCGTTTTGAAATATTTGTTTGAAGTTCTTTAATATTCGATTGAAATTCTGTCGTTAATTTTTGAATGGCAAGATCCAGTGGCAGGGCGGTATATAGCTTTTTCTTTTCTGAGACGGAATCCATAACCATTCCTTTATCGATGAGGCGTGCTAATACTTCATATATTTTTGCTTTTGGAACACCCGAATGTTTTACAATCGTTGTTGCATCTAGTGGTTCATCGCTTGAGACTACGACTTCATATGCCTGGCTTTCGTATTGTGAGAAACCGAATTTTTGTAACATAGTACCTCCCGGACAAGTTAGATTCTATACTAAGAATAAAGAAGTATGTACATTTATACAAGTGCCTCATGTTTAAAGAGGTAAATAGAAAGAATAGAGCCAGCATCGACCCTATTCTTTTTTGTATGTTTAATTATGAACCGCCTTGAACATAAGTGCGCCATTGTTTTCAGTAACAGTTAATGTACCATTAATTGCTCGAGTTGAGAATTGCTTTGTTTGAAAATAATCTTTCGAACCGAGTTGTTCTAGAATAGTGTTCATGTCTTGCTCACTTAGAGCTGAGTCAATAGAACGAATGACAGTCTTTATTGTGGAATAAAAGGCGTCAATTTGTTCTTTAGATGTACCGGATCCAGCGATAGCAACAGCAGCGATACCGCCAGTTGCTTTATAAATGGAAACGCCTAATCCAAATTTAGTATTAAAGATTCCGTTATATGTTGCGATTTGTGCTGTTTCAGTAAAGAGTTTAATGCTGCTTACGTTAATGCCATTTGAGTTTCCAACTGAGTTAATTGAATTTACCAGTTTTTGCATGACTTGAGCCGTATCTACTGAAGCTGGTGGAGGAGTTGGATTAGGTGTTGGAGGCGGAGTTGGATTAGGTGGCGGAGTCGGAGTTGGAGTTGGAGTTGGAGTCGGAGTCGGTGCTGGATCGGGTTTCGGCTTTGGATCAGGCTTTTCTACTGGTTTTGGATCCTTCTGCCATAAGTCACAAGCTGTTGTTCCAAATAAGAGGGGAATGGCTAATAAAATGAGAAGTAACTTTTTCAATTGTCCACTTCCTTTCAAAAGGATAACACCAATATATGCACAACCAGTAGAAAAGGATTACAGAGGATAAGTATATTATGAAAAATAAATTAAAAGTATAGTTATGGTTAGTAAAGTAGGGGAGAGTTTTGTACAATAGAAATGAAACAAACATAGGAGGGAACTACCATGGCAATTGTTGATGTATCGATTATTCCAGTTGGAACAGGTAATCCAAGCGTAAGTGAATATGTAGCAGAAGTACAAAAAGTGTTAGAGAAAAACGCGGATCGCGTGAAGTACCAATTAACACCGATGAATACAGTAATTGAAGGAGATCTCCCTGTATTACTTGAAGTAATTCAACAAATGCATGAAGTGCCATATACAAAAGGTGCAAAGCGTGTAGCGACAACAATTCGTATTGATGATCGCCGAGATAAAGAAAGCACAATGGAGAAAAAATTAAATTCTGTTCGTTCGAAATTATAGGAGAAAGCAGCGATTTTCGCTGCTTTTTTGTATGGGTAAATTAGGTAAGATAAGTGTATCCATGGTACACTTTTTTATTATTGTGGTACCTAGGGAAGGAGGAAAGGGAAATGAGTGACAAATTTAATGAGCAGTTTGATGGCTTACTTGAAAAGTATACAGAATTGTTACTAGGGGAAGGCAGTGAAGAGAGAAAAGAACAAGTGCAAAAGTGGGCACTGTACTCTTACATTGCTAAAACAATGCCAGCTTTAGTCAAGCATTGGAATGAGACATATCCAGAGGCAAAAGAAGAGATGGTAAAGTTAATCTCTGATATTAAAAGGTTAAATGAGGAACATCGTAATCAGAAATAAGAATGAGAAACCATTTTGTGATTTTTTACAAAAAAAGCTTGGGGATCAATAGACCTCAAGCTTTTAATTCATATAGAGGAATTGTTTGATGGTTTCGTAGTTATCTCTAAACACCAATTATTGCATCGCATGACACTCCCTGGCGGATATTCGAAGTCACACTCACTAATAAATAAGAAGTCGAGCTTTTGGCAAATAGCGTTTGAAGCAGGATTATTGATGGCGGGAAAAGCATGAATGAATCTGTACTTTTGTTCCATTTTAGCATGAGCGATAGCTTTTTCGACGGCTTTTGTTGCTATTCCTCTCCCTTGAAATGGTGGTAGGACGCTCCAGCCAATTTCGTATACGTTCTCTTCTTTCCAGTAGCTGTCCCAATATCCTACACTACCAATAATTTCGAGTTGCGGAAGAAGGACGATGCTAAACATATGTCCAGTTCCCAGCTCACTAATCTTAAGGTACCGCTCGTGACGAGCAAGGAGTTGTTCTTCAGTCTCAGGCCCTCCTAAGTATTCTAGCATCTCAGGTACATTCATAAGACGAAGTAAAGTAAGATTAGCATTGTTCCAAGGCTCAATTCGAATTTGTTGTACATTCATTCTTTCTGGCATTTTTCACACTCCAATACGTGTTTTCCATCCGGGTAAAATTTTATATACTATGCAAGGATAGTACCTTTCAATGAAACCGGGATTCTATGTTTTTACACTTTCTATACTTATTTCAACAGAAATCCCCCCTACCTTTTGCACTTGATTTTCTATGGGAGAGAACTAAGTACCTCAGGATTTTATATTTGTATTCATTTTTAGTCGTATTAATATCTTTGTATAATTTATAAAGAGAAGTAAGAGGTATGACGAGTATTGTCGAATTTTTATTTTAGGCTAGTTGTTCACCTGTTTTTCTAGTTTTATTTTAAATGTCGAAAAATTTTTATGGATATTTAAAAGCGAGAATATGGGCTTTTGAATATTTTTATAGTATTTTATAAATTATCTAAATAATTATTTGTATCAAATAATTTTAAAGAATGATATAATTTTGAAGAGGGGAAAAAAACAGACAAAGTACAGTCATAGGGGTGAATTACATGGAACAATTAATGCGAAATTCGTTTCTTTTCTTGTCAAAAAATAAAGCGCTAACAAAACTGGCTAAGAAGTACGGTTTACGCTTTGGTGCAGGGCGCTTTGTCGCAGGGGAGACAATTGATTTAGCTGCTGCAGCTATTAAACAATTAAATCAACAAGGACTTTGTGTGACAATCGATTATTTAGGTGAGTTCGTTGATAATGAAGCAGAAGCAAATGAAATGGCAAGCCAATCGATTGAAGCAATCCGTGCAATTGGACGCGAAAAACTTGATTCACAGCTTTCTTTAAAAATGACTTCTATGGGGTTAGACATCTCAGATGAAATCGTAATGAATAATATGCGCCGCATTTTAGAGGCTGCAAAAGAAAACGGTGTGTTTGTTACGATTGATATGGAAGACTATACACGCTGTGGAAAAACAATTGAGATCTTTAAGCAATTAAAATCTGAATACGATAATATCGGTACTGTTATTCAAGCTTACCTATATCGTACAGAAAAAGACATCGAAGATTTAAATGCATATAGTCCTAATTTACGTCTTGTAAAAGGGGCTTATAAAGAACCAGAAGAAGTGGCGTTCCCGGACAAAAAAGATGTAGATGAAAATTATAAAAAAATTATTAAAATGCACTTATTAAATGGAAATTATACTGCTATTGCTTCACACGATGAGGCAATTATTGAATATACGAAGAAACTTGCCGAAGAATATAATATTTCACGTGATCAATTTGAATTCCAAATGTTATATGGTATTCGTACGGAACGTCAACTTGAACTTGTTAAAGAAGGCTACAAAATGCGTGTTTATGTACCATATGGAAATGACTGGTATGGTTATTTCATGCGCCGCTTAGCTGAACGTCCAGCAAACGTTGCGTTCGTTTTAAAAGGAATGGTAAAAAAATAACCAAGGAGAAAAATACTCCTTGGTTATTTTAATTGCTGAAACGCGTAATTTGCCATCTTTTTCGCATCAGGATATAGCTGAGTACGACTAGAAGAAAACACAACGTTAATAACGCGTTTACCATCCTTTTCATCAACAGTTACAACTGTGTATTGTCCTAAAGCAGATAAACCGCTTTTGCTTCCAATTGCATAGGGATCAGCGTAAAGTTCTTCGCGGCCATAGTTTGCGATTTTTGGAGCGCGCTGCGAAGTATGTAGTGTTGTACGTATTGTGTTCATATATTCTAGTACAATCGGATATTTTAATGCTTCTTTTGTAATGATTGCGATGTCATAAGGGGAAACCCTATTGCCGAGTGCGTCAGCCCCGCTCGCATTTTTGAAAGTTGCATGTTTTGTTCCGAGTTCTTTCGCTCTTGCATTCATCATTTTTACAAACTTCTCTTTTGATCCTGCAATATGTTCTGCGATAGACTCAGCAATTGGATCGGCACTGATGATAAGCATCAGTTTTAATGCCTCGTCTCTTTTTAATTTTTCACCAGCACGAAGCTTAATTTTCGCACTCTGACTTTCCGTTTTTATCGCATTTTCTGTGATAGTAATTTCCTCATCTTCTTTTACATTCTCTAGTAACAGAATGGTTGTCATCATTTTGGCTACACTTGCTGGATAAGAACGTTCTTCTTCCCGTTTTCCGTACAAAACTTCCCCCGTATTTGCATCGATTGTAACACCATATTTTCCTGTGATATCAGGCTGATTACTTCTTACGTCTTTTTGCCTTTTTGTGTAAGAAAAGAAAATCATACTTGTAAATAGTGTAGCAATCATCACAATCATGATTATTGTTCGTTTCATTATGCAGTCCCTCTTTTGTCTTTCCTTATGTACAAATAAATTGGGCAGAAAAGCAGCCCAATCCTCATTATGCCACGTTTTCTGCCCAAAAATATAGAGGAAGTTCAAAAAGTCCAGTAAAGATAGCTGTCGCATTTCTTCGTTACGTCGCCAGTCCGATACTCATGTAGTTCCACCTACACTCCGTATCCTCCCGGCTTCCGCGCCTCGAACTGCTCGGCTCTCTTTATCCTCCTTTTTGAACAAGCACATATAGTGTTATTTTTCACCCATGTTGTGCTTTTTGTATTGTTGGTTATTACCTTGGCGTCCTTTTTCAATCCCGCGATCTATTGGACCTGCATTTCCTGTTACACTTGCTGCACTTACGCCTGCTTTTGAAGGGTCTTTCTTAAGTCTAGCCATATATATTCCTCCATTTTTGTCAAATTCTAAAAAGGGAAAAGCGTATTTTATCAAGAAAATACACAATTATAGAGTACCCAAATAAAAGAAAAGTATTTATTTCAGAAAATTTTATCAATAAATATATTGCGAAAATTTAAACAGTATCATATATTTATTAGTAGAGGCTCACTCATTGATTGCGACGTATGTCGAAAAATTGAATGAGCATTCATTCAAGAATAGGGGGAGAAATGAATGTTCCAAATTAAAAAGGCTGCTGTTCTCGGTTCTGGCGTAATGGGCTCAGGGATTGCTGCACATTTAGCCAATATCGGTATACCAACATTATTGCTTGATATTGTACCACAGGCGCTTACGAAAGAAGAGGAAGCGAAGGGGCTTACATTAGAACATAAAAGTGTGAGAAATCGTTTTAGTAACGGGGCACTGCAAAAATTAGTAAAGCAAAAGCCAGCTCCTCTTACGGTGAAAGGTAATCTGGCATTGATTGAGGCAGGCAACTTAGAGGATGACATTGAGCGCCTTGCTGATGTAGATTGGATTATCGAAGTTGTTGTTGAAAACTTAGATGTTAAAAAGAAACTATTTGAAAAAGTAGATGCTGTTCGTAAAGTTGGCTCTATTGTGAGCTCAAATACATCAGGTATTTCCGTTGAGAAAATGGCAGAAGGGCGTTCAGATGACTTTCAAAAACATTTCCTAGGAACACATTTCTTTAACCCACCACGATATTTAAAACTTCTAGAGATTATACCGACAAAAGAAACAGATCCACAAGTGTTAAACTTCATGAAATTATTTGGCGAAGACGTTCTTGGAAAAGGCGTTGTTATTGCGAAAGATACACCAAACTTTATCGGGAACCGCATCGGTACGTACGGTTTACTTGTAACGCTGCAAGAAATGATCAAGCGCGGCTATAGCGTTGGGGAAGTTGATTCTGTAACAGGCCCATTAATCGGTCGTCCAAAGAGTGCAACGTTCCGTACGTTAGATGTTGTTGGGTTAGATACATTTGTTCATGTTGCGAACAATGTATATGAAAATGTACAAGAAGAAGAACGCGATGTATTTAAAGTACCAGCTTTTATGCATGACATGCTAGATAAAAAATGGCTTGGAAGTAAAACAGGTCAAGGTTTCTTCTTAAAACAAGGAAAAGAAATTTTAGAGTTAAATCCTGAAACGATGGAATATGAAGCGCGTAAGAAATTAAAAGCTGCATCCGTAGAGTTAAGTAAACAAGAAAAAGGATTAGCGAACAAATTGAAAGCGCTTGTATATGCGAAGGATCGTGCAGGAGAGCTATTATGGAATATTATCACGCCAACTCTTTTATATTCTGCGAAGCTTCATAAAGAAATCGCAGATGATATTGTCGCAATTGACCAAGCGATGAAATGGGGATTTGGCTGGGAGCAAGGACCATTTGAGATTTGGGATGCAATTGGCGTAGAAAAATCCGTTCAGAAAATGGAAGAGAACGGCCAAGTAGTTCCAGCATGGGTGAAAGACATGTTAGGGAAAGGATTTAGCTCTTTCTATAAACATGATAATGGTGAAAGCTATTACTACGATAACGGTGAATACAAGCTTATCGAACGCAATAAAAAAGCAATTTCTCTTAAACAATTAAAAGAGAAAAATGGCGTGTTAAAGAAAAATAGCGGAGCGAGCTTAATCGATTTAGGTGATGGCATCCTTTGTTTAGAATTCCATTCGAAGAGCAATGCAATCGGTATGGATATTACGCAAATGATTAATTACGCTGTTGATGAAGTTGAGAAGAGCTATAAAGGTCTTGTTATTGGGAATCAATCGAAGAACTTCTGCGTTGGGGCGAACTTAGCAATGATCTTAATGGAAGCACAAGATGACAACTACTTTGAAATTGAGTGGGTTGTGAAGAGCTTCCAAGATGCAATGATGAAAATTAAGTATTGTTCGAAACCAGTCGTTGCAGCTCCATATGGCATGACGCTTGGCGGCGGTACAGAAGTTTGTTTACCAGCAGCTAGCATTCAAGCTTCTAGCGAAACGTACATGGGATTAGTAGAAGTCGGCGTGGGTTTAATCCCTGGCGGTGGCGGTAACAAAGAACTATATATTAAACATTTAAACAAAATGGCAAACGGTGTAGAGTTTGACCTGCAAAAGGTTGCGAATAAAGTGTTCGAATCAGTTGCGATGGCAAAAGTATCTACATCAGCGCAAGAGGCTGTTTCTCGTAACTTCTTAGGCGATAAAGATGGTATTAGTGTGAATGGTGATCACTTACTATATGATGCAAAGCAAAAGGCACTGGCTTTATATGAAGCGGGTTACAAAGCACCGATTCGTAAAAAGATACCGGTTGTTGGTGAGACAGGATATGCAACGCTTTTACTTGGAGCTGAAGCAATGCACTTATCTGGTTATATTTCCGAGTATGATTTACACATTGCGAAAAAGCTCGCATATGTCATTGCCGGCGGGAAAGTACCATACGGAACAGAAGTTGATGAGCAGTATTTATTAGATGTGGAACGTGAAGCATTTATCAGTTTAGTAAGTGAGATGAAATCACAAGCAAGAATGCAGCACATGCTTGTAAAAGGAAAGCCATTACGTAACTAATAACGAGGGGAGATATCGTTCATGAGAGAAGCTGTCATTGTTGCGGGAGCAAGAACACCAATTGGTAAGGCAAAGAGAGGTTCATTAAAAACAGTTCGACCTGATGATTTAGGGGCATTAGTAGTAAAAGAAACGTTAAAACGTGCGAATAATTATGAAGGGCCAATTGATGATTTAATTTTCGGTTGTGCGATGCCAGAAGCAGAGCAAGGCTTAAATATGGCTCGTAATATCGGCGGATTAGCAGGGCTTTCTTATGATGTTCCAGCTATTACAATTAACCGTTACTGTTCTTCAGGATTACAAAGTATCGCTTACGGTGCAGAGCGTATTATGCTTGGTCACTCTGAAGCAGTATTATCTGGCGGAGCAGAGTCTATGAGTTTAGTTCCAATGATGGGGCACGTCGTTCGTCCGAATAGCCGCCTTGTAGAAGCGGCTCCAGAATATTATATGGGCATGGGACACACAGCGGAGCAAGTTGCTGTGAAATATGGAATTTCCCGCGAAGAGCAAGATGCATTTGCGGTAAGAAGCCATCAGCGTGCAGCAAAAGCATTAGCTGATGGGAACTTTGCTGATGAAACAGTAGCTGTAGATGTAATGCTACGTACTGTTGGAGCGAATAACAAAATTCAAGAAGAAAAAATTATCTTCTCACAAGATGAAGGAGTAAGAGCAGAAACAACATTAGATATCCTTGGGAAATTACGTCCAGCATTTAATGTTCGCGGTTCTGTAACGGCTGGTAATTCTTCACAAATGAGTGATGGAGCGGCATCAGTCCTTCTGATGGATCGTGAAAAAGCAGTGAGCGATGGTATGAAGCCGCTTGCGAAATTCCGTTCCTTTGCAGTAGCTGGTGTACCACCAGAAGTAATGGGAATTGGACCAATTGCAGCGATTCCGAAAGCGTTAAAATTAGCAGGATTAGAACTATCTGATATCGGCTTATTTGAACTAAATGAAGCATTTGCTTCTCAATCAATTCAAGTTATTCGTGAGCTTGGTTTAGACGAAGAAAAAGTCAATGTAAACGGCGGTGCAATTGCACTTGGTCATCCACTTGGCTGTACAGGAGCAAAATTAACATTATCTCTTATTCATGAAATGAAACGCCGCAACGAGCAATTCGGTATTGTAACAATGTGTATCGGCGGCGGTATGGGAGCTGCTGGGGTGTTTGAATTACTATAAAAAAAGTGCAGGCGGCTCGCTCAGAACAAGAGGACGTTGGAGGCCCTGACGAAGAGGCGTTTTTTGCCTCACAGGAAGGGGCGAAATGGCCGATTGTTCTAGCCGCTGGAACTGGATTATATAACGAAAAGTGGAAGCAACAAAGGAATATAAAAAAATAAAGGAAGAGCCAGCTTCTCTCAAAATGAGAGAAGCGGCTTATGAAAATATGAAGGAGGAAATTTTCATGGAAAAAACAGTAGGAAGCGCAGTAAAAGGTGGTAGCTTTTTAGTTGATGATATTACAATTGATCAAGTATTTACACCGGAAGATTATAGCGATGAGCATAAAATGATAGCGAAAACGACAGAGGACTTTATCGTAAATGAAGTTCTACCAGAGCTTGAATATTTAGAGCAACATGAGTTTGATCGCTCTGTTCGTTTATTAAAAGAAGCTGGCGAGCTTGGATTATTAGGTGCTGATGTGCCAGAAGAGTACGGCGGTATTGGCCTTGATAAAGTTAGCTCTGCATTAATCGCAGAGAAATTTTCTCGCGCTGGTGGCTTTGCAATTACACACGGTGCTCACGTTGGTATCGGATCATTACCGATCGTTTTATTCGGTAATGAAGAGCAAAAGAAACAATATTTACCGCTACTTGCAACAGGTGAAAAATTAGCTGCATACGCATTAACTGAGCCAGGATCTGGATCTGATGCGTTAGGTGCGAAAACAACAGCACGCTTAAATGCAGAAGGAACGCATTACGTGTTAAATGGTGAAAAACAATGGATTACAAACTCTGCTTTCGCTGATGTATTCGTTGTATACGCAAAAGTTGATGGTGAGCACTTCACAGCGTTTATCGTAGAGAAAGAATATCCAGGCGTATCTACAAGCCCTGAAGAAAAGAAAATGGGTATCAAATGTTCTTCTACTCGTACATTAATTTTAGAAGATGCATTGGTACCAAAAGAAAATGTACTTGGTGAAATTGGTAAAGGTCATATTATCGCTTTCAACATTTTAAATATTGGCCGCTATAAATTAGGTGTTGGTACAGTTGGTTCTTCAAAACGTGCGTTAGAAATTTCAGCACAATATGCAAATCAGCGTCAACAGTTCAAACAACCAATCGCTCGCTTCCCATTAATTCAAGAAAAACTTGCAAATATGGCAGCGAAAATTTATGCAGCAGAAAGCTCTGTATATCGTACAGTTGGTTTATTCGAAAGCCATATGAGCACATTAACAGAAGAGCAAGTAAAAGACGGTAAAGCTGTAGCAGCTTCTATTGCTGAATATGCAATTGAGTGCTCTTTAAATAAAGTATTCGGTTCTGAAGTACTAGATTACGTAGTAGATGAAGGTGTTCAAATCCACGGTGGTTACGGATTTATGGCAGAGTACGAGATTGAAAGAATGTACCGTGATTCTCGTATTAACCGTATTTTCGAAGGAACGAACGAAATTAACCGTTTAATCGTACCAGGTACGTTCTTACGTAAAGCAATGAAAGGCGAATTACCACTTCTTCAAAAAGCACAAAAATTACAAGAAGAGTTAATGATGATGATGCCAGAAGAAGTAGGCGATGAGCCATTAGCACTTCAAAAATATTTAGTAGGTAACGCGAAGAAAATCGGCTTAATGGTAGCTGGATTAGCTGCTCAAAAATACGGTAAAGCATTAGATAAAGAACAAGAAGTTCTTGTGAACATTGCGGATATCGTAAATAACTTATACGCAATGGAATCAGCTCTTCTTCGTACAGAAAAAGCAATTAAAGCAACTGGTCTTGAAAAGAATAAACAAAAAGTGTTATACACTGAAGTATTCTGCCAAGAAGCGTTCAATCAAATTGAAGCAGATGCGAAAGAAACACTTATCGCAGTTGAAAATGGCGACATGCTGCGCATGATGTTATCATCACTTCGCAAACTAACTCGCCACACACCGCTTAACGTAATTCCGAAGAAACGTGAAATTGCTGCGAAAATTTTAGAAGATGAGCGTTATACAGTTTAATGAGTAAGGAAAAACAGTAGTCACATTTGTGGCTACTGTTTTTCTTAGTTTTGTTAAACTAATCTCCATTAATTACTCCGTATCGCATTTTATCCCCCATCCACGAGCTAACATCTCTCCACTTTACACTTTTCGCAGCAATCCAACTTACTTCATATGGTGTAACCTCGTTAGGCTTCCAGCCAATATCATCTGCCCAATAAAATAAATTGTTTTGTAATAGAAGAGATGCACCGAAAAATGTAAAAAATGGAGGTGGCTATGAATCAAAGAGGAAGTTTAGTAAATAATCTGATTGTACTTCGAGCGGAGAAACGTTGGTCACAAACGGAATTAGCAAATCGAGTGGGCGTTAGTAGACAAACAATAGCTTCTATTGAAGCAAATCGATACAATCCATCTCTTATTTTAGCTTTTGAAATTGCTCATGTTCTTGGTAAGGAGTTTCATGAAGTCTTTCAATATACGATAGAGGGGGAAGTGGAATGATAGTTGTAATTGGCATGATCATATCAATTGCAGGGTTAATCGGAGTGTTTTATTCTACACGTTTTGAAAGAAAAGAAGGAGAAGATGAGAGAGGGGAGCAAATTACGGGGAATGCCGCAAAAGTTTCATTGTTTGTATTTTTATTTTTGTATTTAGTCATTTTTCTAATCGGGAACCTATATTCATTGACGAGTGAACAGTATAAATTAGCAAATGCATGTTTATTGGCAGGAGTATTATGCTCCTATTCACTATCTATTTTAGTTTTGAGAAAAAGATATTAGATGAGAAAGAGCTGTTTTACATATTAATTTGTAAACAGCTCTTTTTGTTATGTTTGATTAGAAAGGGTGAATGAGATGCGAATGGTACATAAAAGTACAATTTATCAATTAACATTTTTTCCAAATCTATTTCCAATCAATTGCTATTTTGTTGAAGAAGAGGAAGGGTTAACTTTAATTGATGCCGCTTTGCCCTTTAGTGCAAAGAAGATTTTAGAATCAGCTCGAACAATCGGAAAACCAATTACGAACATTGTTATAACACATGCACATGATGATCATGTAGGTGCAATTGATGCGTTGAAGCAGGTACTTCCTAATATTCCTGTTTATATTTCGAAAAGAGATGCCCGCTTGCTTGAAGGAGACATGTCATTGCAGCAAGGGGAAGCGAACGTTCCAATAAAAGTTGGAGTATCTAAAAAAATACAGACGATCCCAGATGTGCTTCTGCAGGAGGGAGATCAAGTTGGATCTCTTTTCGCAATTGCAGCTCCAGGTCATACACCAGGTTCGATGGCGTTTTTGGATACAAGAAATAATACATTGATTGCTGGAGACGCATTTCAAACAAGAGGAGGAGTGGCGGTGGCAGGACAGATTAAGTGGCTCTTTCCGTTTCCTGTGTTTGGAACTTGGGATGCAGAAACAGCATTAAAGAGTGCTCAGAAACTGTTACGATATAAACCGTCTGTATTGGCGACAGGGCATGGAAAGATGATTGAGGATCCGATGTTACGTATGCAACGAGCGATTGAAGAAGCGGAGCGAAATTTAGTGAGAAAGGTGTAAAGAAATGGGAAGATGAAGTGATGTGGGGGGGAGTTTTAATTGAAAAGGTCCCTCAATAATGTAGAGGATTCTTTGCTAAGAATGGACCTTTTATTTTTTAGTGGATCATCATCTTATACTCTCACTTTACATGTATACAATCCAAAAACAAATAAATACTAAATGATGAATGAACAAAGAAAGGAAGGTCTTTATTATGCCAAATTTAACAGAGCTTGAGCTTGAAAATTTACGTCATATTATCGGAGGACATGCGACAGTTGCGAATAAATTAGATCAGTATGCGCAGCAGTGTACAGATCCTCAATTGAAACAAATGTTACAGCAAGATGCACAAGCAGCAAGAAATACAAGACAACAACTAATGTCCTTTTTAGGTTAGGAGTGTATAGGTTATGAATGAAAAAGATATGGTTAACGATTATTTAGCGGAATTAAATGCTAGTTTGACTGGTTATGCGAATTACATAGCGCAATCGGATAACGCACAGTTACATCAAACGTTGATTCAAATTCGAAATCAAGATGAATTAAGGCAACGTAAGGTATATGAATATGCGAAGCAAAAAAATTATTATCAACCAGCTGCTCCTGCAAATCCGATGGTTGTTCAGCAAATGAAAAGTCAGTTAAGCGCACAGTAATGCATAAAAAAGCGAGTGAATCTTGGATGATGATTCACTCGCTTTTTTTATGCATTTATATATGTCAATAAACACGTATGAAATATTTTTCCAGTTGTAACAAATATGACGAAAAGTTTGCAGGGGATGTCACAAAAAGTACAAAATGTTTGTTCAATGTTTCACAAAGTATCTATAGTTTCTACAGTGAGAATCTCTATAATAAAAAGTGTAAAGAACAAATAAAACATTACATAATTACTTAGGAGAGGTTCTTATGAATAGAAACACAAGAAAAATCGCAATTATTGGGACTGGATTAGTTGGATCAAGCTGTGCATATTCAATTGTGAATCAAGGCATCTGTGAAGAATTAGTATTAATTGATATAAATCATGAACGTGCAGTTGGCGAAGCGATGGATTTATCACACTGCGTTAACTTTACAAATACAAGAACAAAAGTATATGCAGGTACTTATGAAGACTGCAAAGATATGGACATTGTGATTATTACAGCAGGTCCAGCTCCAAAACCAGGACAAAGTCGTTTGGATACTTTAGGAGAAAGCGCGAAGATTATGGAAAGTGTTGTAGCAGGTGTAATGGAAAGTGGATTTGACGGTATCTTCTTAATTGCATCGAATCCAGTTGATATTATTACTTATCAAGTTTGGAAATTATCTGGTTTACCAAGAAATCGTGTGCTTGGTACAGGTACATCATTAGACTCTTCACGCTTAAGAACAATTTTATCTGAAATGCTTGAAGTAGACCCTCGTAGCATTCATGGTTACTCATTAGGTGAGCATGGTGATTCACAAATGGTTGCTTGGTCTCACGTAACAGTTGGCGGAAAACCAATCTTGCAAATTTTAGAAGAGCAAAAAGAACGTTTCGGTGAAATCGATTTAGATGAAATTGTGGAGAAAACTGCTAAAGCTGGTTGGGAAATTTATAAACGTAAGGGTACTACTTATTATGGAATTGGTAACTCACTCGCTTATATTACAAGTTCTATCTTTAATGATGATCACCGCGTGATCGCTGTTTCAGCAATTTTAGATGGTGAATATGGCGAATATAATATTTGCACAGGTGTACCAGCAATTATTACAAGAGATGGTGTAAAAGAAGTTGTAGAACTAAACTTAACAGAAGCTGAAGAAGGCCGACTTGCACAATCAAATGATGTTTTACGTGACTATATGAAAACAATCGGTTACTAAACTAGGAGAAGGTGAAACAGATGAAGGAATATATAATGTCTCGTGTATTTAAAGGTTCTGCCGGAATTGCACAAGGTATTTTCGTATCCCTTGGAATTGGTTTACTTATCGAAAATATAGGGAGAATTGTTGATATTCCGATGTTAATTGCAATTGGGGTTGTTGCGAAATCACTGATGGCACCAGCAATTGGAGCAGGGATTGCTTTCATGCTTGGGGCAAACGGACTTGTCATTTTCTCAGCGATGGTTGCCGGAGCGATTGGAGCAGGGGCGATTTCGATGACTGAAGCCGGCTTAATTATTAAAACTGGGGAACCAATTGGTGCGTTATTAACAGCAACTCTAGCGGTTTATATCGGTAAAAGATTAAGCGGAAAAACTGCTTTAGATATGATGCTCGTTCCATTTGCAGCAATATTAGGGTCTGGTATAGTTGGTATTTGGTTATCTCAAAATATTAGTCCTGTATTAAATACAGTTGGCGCATTTATTAAAGACAGCTCAGCTGGTAGCCCATTTATTGCTTCAATCGTGCTTGCGGTTGTTTGGGGACTATTACTTATCTCTCCAGCTTCATCAGCAGCTCTAGCAATTGCACTTAGCCTAGACGGTGTTGCAGGCGGCGCAGCACTTGCAGGATGTGTCGCTCAATTTATCGGATTCTCTGTTATCTCTGCAAAAGAAAACAACTTAGGCGGTATTTTAGCACAGGCACTTTGTACTCCGAAAGTACAGTTGCCGAACATTACTAAAAATCCAATGATTCTCGTCCCAACTGTCGTTGCCAGCGCCATTGTGGGCCCTGTATCTGCACTGATTTTTCACTTGGAAGCAGGTAAAGAAATTGCAGGTCTTGGATTAAGTTCTCTTATTGCACCAATTAATTTAATTTCTAGCCAAGGATTTGGTGTTGTACCAGCAATGGTCATCACTTATATCATAATCCCAGTAGCTGTTTCTTATATACTTTACATCGCGTTACGAAAAGCAGGTCGCATTCATTCTGGCGACATGACTGTGCCACAATCTTAAGTTACAATTGAAAATCTTCTTTATATAGTAAAAGCAGACTGAAGAAGCCACAGTCTGCTTTTTTGTTTACATTTTAGAGGTTTGTCTCGCAGGAATTGTAATCGTGTCTTTTCGGTTTACTAGTAAAAGCTGCACACCGAAGTATAGCGTACTTGCAACTGCCATACCGGAAACGGCATCTAAGAAGGCATGTTGCTTTGTAAATAACGTCGATAAAATAATAAGTGAGCCAAAGAAAGTAAGAATGTAATATTCCCATCTGTGCTGTTCTCTTCGCTTATAAGCCGCTAACATAATCACAAATGTTGTGAGAACGTGGATGCTAGGAAAACAGTTTACAGGTTGATCAATACTATAAATATAGCGAACTAAGTCAGAAAATATATCTGTCCCTACTACTGTTGGACGTGGTACGGTTGTTTGCCAAAAGTAGTAAATCGAAAAGCACGTAAGCTTTCCTAGGATAACGCTGCTTAATGTTACATAATATTGTTTTCGATCTTTAAAGCAATAATAAATGAGTGCGCCGTATAAGTATGGGAACCAAATTAAATACGGAATAATAAATGCCTTCACAAATGGAATCCAATCATCAACTACTGTTGTAACATCAACAGCATGAACGCCAGATTTATTCAGTACATCGTAAAGGGGACTTACGAGTACGAGTAGAAGTATATAACTTAATGGAAGAAAAGATGAAAGTTTATATTTTTTCATGACTATCTCCTAGTGTTTAGTAATGTAAGTAAATCCAGTTGATTATAATATAGAAAATCAAAATGGGCTATCAATTTTACTTACATTTTTTTGCATTAACCTTACATTTTTGTCACTTGACTTTTAATGGGAGGATGAGATATGAAACGTTTGCTTATTTTGTTGGTTCTTATATTGTTATGTCTCGTGGGAGCTGGATGTGCAAAGAATAAGGATGTGCCATCTGCTTTAGAGTATAGCGGAAGAGCGCTTGTAATTGGAGTTATCGGTGAGGCGCCAAAGGATACGTTTAGAAACATAAAGTTTGTGAAGGTGAATTTAGATCAGATAAAAGAGAAATCAGAGAAAGTCGACGGATTTCTCGTTATGAAAGAATATTTTCAAGAAGCATCAGAAGAAAAATATACAGAGCTATTTTTAGGGTTAAAAAAGCCAGTGTTTTTTATCGGTTTAAAGGATAAGCCATATTTGATTTTTATAGAAAAAGATTTGGATTATAACAATGCACCAACAGATAAAGCAATGATGTATACACAAGGATTTGTAAATCTAGGAAGTGGTGAAGGGCAGTATTGGGGCACTGGTTTATACAATGAGACGATTTCGGAGCAAAGTATTCATAATATGTATATATACGTATTTCAAACGATTGCAGATTATTTGAGCAGGCATTGAGAAGCTCCGGACTAGGGGCTTTTTATTTTTTAGTTATTTAAATAAACGTTTGTTTAAGATGTATGTTCGGTCTAAATGATACATAATGAATGAAGAGGGGGGAATTTTTATATTTATTTTTTTATATATTATTTTTCTTTAAATGGCGGAAAATAAGGAAAATTTGCAGGATAAAAGAAAATTGTCGCGAAATAAGTTAAAGTTTGGAGAAGAATCGTTTGAAATAATAAAACGTTTTCTATATGATAAAGGTAAAGGTTAGTAAAAAGTAGGTGAATTTATGGCAGTAACATTTTATTCATATCCAAAGTGTGGCACATGTCAAAAAGCAAAAAAATGGTTTGAGGCAAACGATGTAGCATATGAAATGATTCATATTGTTGAAAATCCACCGTCAAAAGAAGATTTGCGTAATTTACATGTGAAAAGTGAATTGCCATTAAAAAAATTCTTTAATACAAGTGGAATGCGTTACCGTGAACTTGGCTTAAAAGATAAGTTAAAAGATGCAAGTGAGGACGAAATGTTTGAGCTATTAGCATCTGATGGCATGTTGATTAAACGTCCAATCGTAACAGATGGCACGAATGTAACACTTGGTTTTAACGAAGAGCAGTTTGAAAGTGTGTGGAAAAAGTACCAATAAGGTATTTTTACATAATTAATACATTCACTGGAGGTACAGTCATGAGCATTCCAAATCATTTACGTTACTCTGAAGAACACGAATGGGTAAAAACTGAAGGCAACGAAGTTGTTATCGGTATAACTCATTTTGCACAAAGTGAGTTAGGCGATATCGTATTCGTTGAACTTCCTGAAGTAGGTGCAACAATTGAAGCTGACGAGCCATTCGGAAGCGTAGAATCTGTTAAAACAGTTTCTGAATTATACGCACCTGTAAGTGGTAAAGTTGTGGCAGTAAACGAAGAATTAAGCGACCAACCAGAACTTGTTAACGAATCTCCGTACGAAGGTGCATGGATGGTTAAGATTGAACTTTCTGATGCAAGTGAAGTAGAGAAGTTATTATCTGCAGAACAATACGCAGAAATGACAAACCAAGACTAATTTTAGTCGAGATAAAAAGGACAGCCTATGTGCTGTCCTTTTTATTTTGCATTGTGTGAACGAGCCGCCTGCGCTTTTCTTTGTCTAGCTCCGCCTCCTAGCCCCTCATGTCTAAGAACCTTCCGCACAAGAAGACAAAAAGCGTCTTCTGTGCGAAAGAACCTTAGCCAACGGGGCTAAACAGTCGACTCCGCTTTTCTTTGCAAAAATAAACAGGAAACAACATGAAAAGAACGAATATACTATATACTAAAGTAAGGTTGTTTTATAGTATATGGTGATCGGGTGATGACATATGGTCTATGTAGAGAAAGTCATTATTGTCGAAGGAAAATCAGATAGAAGAAAGATTGAATCTATTATTCGCGAACCAGTGGAAATTGTTTGTACAAATGGTACAATTGGTTTGTCGAAAATGGATGAACTCATTGATCAGTTTTTTGATAAAGAAGTATATGTGCTAGTGGATGCTGATGCTGCAGGTGAAAAGCTCAGAAAACAATTTCGTAAAGAATTTCCGCAAGCTGAGCATATTTACATTGATCGTTCGTATCGTGAAGTGGCAACTGCTCCTTCTAATCATTTAGCGAACGTATTATGGGGAGCTGACATTGACGTTTATACAGAATATTTACGGTAAGGAATGATAGAAGTGATTGACTGGACAGGTGCTGAAGCTACAGCTTTAATAGCAGACCAAGAAAAAACAGTGTTATATGTATATACACCGATGTGTGGAACATGCCAATTAGCAAAGAAGATGTTAACAGTTGTAGAAGCTACTATATCTGATTTGGAAATAGGAATGCTAGATTTAAATTACGCTCCGCATTTAGCGCGAGAATATGAGGTAGAAAGTGTACCTTGTTTACTCGTATTTGAGCGGGGAACACTTATGAAGAAAATATATGCATTTCATTCAGTTGAATATTTATATACAGAATTACAGTAGGCGGCAATGTTTTTGCCGCCTCGACATATTTCTTGGGAAATATGTCTGAAAGATAGAAGTGATACGTTATTTGTCGAGAGAAAGTAACAGGATTGCTCTTTAAGAAGATGGAATGGTATTAGTAGAAAGTGATATGAAGGATGTGATTAGAGTGGGATTATATTCGTTGCTTCAATCATTTGTAACGTATGCCAATAGCCAATATCATTTAGAGCCACTTCTACGGCAAGGAGAAAAAATAATTAATATCCGTTTGGGAGCTGAGTGTTATTCACTTCAAATCTCAAGAGAGTATATACAAATTTTGAAAGGAACCAAGGGAACAGAACAAATTGTTTGTTTTGGGGAGGAAGACCTACAGCGATTAGTTACTGGGAATATTAGGTTACAAACTTTAATTAATAATGGGCGTGTACACTATTCTGGAACGTATCGCACGATGCTATTATTTGAATCAGTGTTTCATATATGTAAACCAATGCCAGTAGGTGCTTAATATTCTGAAGTTTCGTTTTTTGTGAAAATTTCTGTTGACATAGTGGGTGTATATTGATAAAATTCAATTCATAAAATATAGACAATTTCATAAATTTCAAATCAGACGAAAATTGAATCTGATTTCTCTTATCAAGAGAGGTGGAGGGACTGAGCCCTATGAAACCCGGCAACCGTCAACTTTTATGTTGAAATGGTGCCAATTCCTGCAAAGCAAATGCTTTGAGAGATGAGAGGAAGGGATAATGTTGATATACGCATATAAACCTTTCTGCTCATTCTAGAGGCAGAAAGGTTTTTTTGTTGTTTGAATGAGGAGGACGTTCGAATAACAAAATTTTAAGTGAGCAAGCCGCTTGCGCTTTTTAAATCAAAAAGGGGTGATACACCATGATTCTATTAGAGAATGTAAAGAAGATATATAAGTCAAAAAGCGGTGATGTCACTGCTGTGGATAACGCCAATTTAAAAATAGAGAAAGGTGAGATATTTGGTGTTATCGGATATAGTGGTGCTGGAAAAAGTTCTTTAATTCGATTGTTTAATCAATTAGAGAAACCAACTTCCGGACAGATTACGATAGCTAATCGTGTTATTTCAGCAATTACTGGAAATGAACTGCGCAAGGCAAGACAAGAAATTGGGATGATTTTTCAGCATTTTAACTTACTTTGGTCACGAACTGTACGTGAAAATATCGCTTTTCCACTTGAGATTGCAGGGGTGGATAAAGTGCAGCGAAGAAAGCGCGTGGATGAGTTAATTCGCCTTGTTGGATTAGAAGGAAGGGGCGATGCATATCCATCTCAATTAAGCGGAGGACAAAAGCAGCGCGTTGGGATTGCAAGAGCATTAGCGAATAATCCGAAAGTACTCTTGTGTGACGAAGCAACATCGGCACTTGATCCGGAAACGACAGATCAAATTTTAGATTTACTATTAGATATTAATAAGCGCCTTGGCTTAACAATTGTATTGATTACACATGAAATGCATGTGATTCGTAAAATTTGTAATCGCGTTGCGGTAATGGAAAAAGGAAAAATTGTAGAAAGTGGTCCTGTACTAGATGTATTCCGTAATCCACAGCAAGAGATTACAAAGCGATTTGTACAACAGATAACAGATTCTGAAGATACAAATGAAACAATTGAGAGCTTATTAGAAAAATATCCAGATGGAAAAGTGATTCGTTTGCAGTTTATTGGTGATTCCGTAGAGCGTCCAGTACTCCAGAGATTAATGCGGCGGGATGATATAGAAGTAAGTGTACTGCAAGGGAATATTGCTCAAACAAACAATGGATCGTATGGAAGCTTAGTGGTTCACCTAAATGGTGAGGAAGTAGCAATCCAGCAAGCGATAGAAGGAATCAATCAAGAGCAAGTAGAGCTGGAGGTGATTGCACATGGATAAGTTACTCGCAAACGTTGATTGGAATCAAATGCTAGAAGCAACAGGTGAAACATTATATATGACGGCAATCGCAGCACTTGTGACATTTGCTCTAGGTCTCATTTTAGGATTATTACTTTTTATGACGGCAAAGGATAATTTGTGGGAAAACAAAGCGATCCACACAGTGATTGGAGCATTTGTAAATATCTTTCGTTCCATTCCATTTATCATTTTAATTATTTTATTAATTCCATTTACGAAGATTCTTCTTGGAACAATTCTTGGGGCAAGCGCAGCACTACCAGCTTTAATTATTGGAGCAGCACCATTTTATGCAAGGATGGTTGAAATTGCACTTCGTGAGATTGATAAAGGAGTAATTGAAGCTTCAAAAGCAATGGGGGCAAAAACGAGCACGATTATTTGGAAGGTATTAATACCAGAATCACTGCCAGCACTTGTTTCTGGCATTACAGTAACAACAATTGCGCTTGTTGGTTACACAGCAATGGCTGGTATTGTCGGAGCTGGTGGTCTTGGTACCCTTGCTTATTTAGAAGGATTTCAGCGCGGAAATAACGATGTGACGATCGTTGCAACAATTTGTGTACTATTAGTTGTTTTCTTACTTCAATGGATTGGTGATTTTGTTACAACTCGAATTGATAAACGATAGATATAAAAAGGAAGGGTGTTTACAGCATGAAAAAATTATTACTTTCAGCACTTATTACAACTTCAATTTTTGGGTTAGCTGCTTGTGGCGGGAAAAGTGAAGATAAGCTTGTTGTTGGTGCTTCTAACGTACCGCACGCTGAAATTTTAGAGAAGGCAAAACCGTTACTTGAGAAAAAAGGTATAAAATTAGAAATTAAACCATTCCAAGATTACGTACTGCCAAATAAATCATTAGCGGATAAAGAGTTAGATGCAAACTACTTCCAACATATTCCGTACTTAGAAAAAGAGATTAAAGACAAAGGATATAAATTTGAAATAGCAGGAAAAATACATCTAGAACCAATCGGTGTGTATTCTCAAAAGTATAAAAATTTAAAAGACCTTCCAGATGGAGCAACAATTATTATGAGTAACTCTATTACTGACCATGGACGTGGTTTGGCAATTTTACAAAAAGAAGGTATTTTGAAAATTAAAGATGGTATAGAACCTGTAAAAGCAACTGTAAAAGATATTGTGGAAAATCCGAAAAACTTGAAGTTCAAAACAGATATTGAGCCTGGTTTATTACCACAAGTGTATAACAATAAAGAAGGCGATGCAGTTTTAATCAATTCAAACTATGCAATTGATGCAAAATTAAATCCGGAAAAAGATGCGATTGCGATTGAAGGCAATGATTCTCCATATGCAAACGTAGTTGTTGTTCGTAAAGGTGATAAAGATAAAAAAGAAATTACAGCACTTGTAGAAGTGTTACATTCGAAAGAAATTGAAGACTTTATTAATAAGGAATATAAAGGTGCGGTTATTCCTATTAAAGAATAATTTGAAAAAAATAAGAGCTGACGTTTGCCAGCTCTTATTTTTTACTGGGGTAAGAATAACTATGAATGAAGAATCTGTATGCAAAAAGTTCTAGAAATTACAAAAAAGGCGTCATCATATGAAGAAAATCACACTATCAATTTTTATAGAAGTCTTTGTATTTGCATTAGCTGGTTGCGGCGGAAAAGATAAAAATACGCTTGTTGTTGGTGCTCGAATGTGCCGCATTATTCATTAACTCAAACTATGCAATTGATGCAAAATTAAACCCAACAAAAGATGCAATTGCAATTGAAGGATCAGATTCTCCGTACACAAATATTATTGCGATTCGCAAAGGTGACGAAAATAGAAAAGAAATTAAAGAGCTTGTAGAAGTATTACATTCAAAAGAAATTCAAGATTTTATTAAGAAAGAATATAAGGGCGCTGTACTTCCAGTAAGTGAATAGGCGTAGGAAAGGGCTAGGGAATTTCTAGCCCTTTTTTCTTTATATATATAAGAAGAAAAGTGTATCATAATAGGATGTGAGGGAAGTACTTATATACATTTGTGAAAAAATTGTTACATTTTCTCAGTGTTTGCGATAACATTTTATTTGATATAAAATGAGAATGAGAATAAAATGAGAATGTGAATGTTTTAGGAATTTTTAAAATGTATATAGAGGATTAATGGAGGTATTGAGATGGCTGGTTCTACATTAACGGTTAAAGACTTACATGTATCAATCGATGGTAAAGAAATCTTAAAAGGTGTAAACCTTGAAGTAAAAGGTGGAGAAATCCACGCAATTATGGGACCTAACGGAACAGGTAAATCAACTTTATCTTCTGCAATTATGGGTCACCCAAAATATGAAGTAACAGAAGGTAGCATCATCATCGACGGTGAAGATGTATTAGAAATGGAAGTAGATGAGCGCGCACAAGCAGGTCTATTCCTAGCAATGCAATATCCAAGTGAAATTAGCGGAGTAACAAACGCTGACTTCTTACGTTCTGCAATTAATGCACGTCGTGAGGAAGGCGAAGAAATTTCTCTTATGAAATTTATCCGTACATTAGATAAAAACATGGAATTCCTAGAAATGGATCCAGAAATGGCACAACGTTACTTAAACGAAGGTTTCTCTGGCGGTGAGAAAAAACGTAACGAAATTCTTCAATTAATGATGATTGAGCCAAAAATTGCAATCTTAGATGAAATCGACTCTGGTCTTGATATCGATGCATTAAAAGTTGTATCTAAAGGTATTAACCAAATGCGTGGCGAAGAGTTCGGTTGCCTAATGATTACGCATTACCAACGTTTATTAAACTACATTACTCCAGACTTCGTTCACGTTATGATGAACGGTCGCATCGTTAAATCTGGTGGCCCTGAGCTTGCACAACGTCTAGAAGCTGAAGGTTACGACTGGATCAAAAAAGAATTAGGTATTGAAGACGAAACAGCAGAGCAAGAAGCGTAAGAGAGGAGCATAAATATGACAATCGGTACATTACCTTTCGATCAAGAAACAATCCGTCAGCGCGCAAGCGAAGTAAACGAAGCTGCTTGGTTGACTGAGTTCCGCTTACAAGCTCTTGCACAAGCAACTGAACTTTCAATGCCAACGCCTGATAAAACAAAAATCGATAAATGGGACTTTATCGGAAAAGGCCACACTGCTAAGCAAGAGCCTGTAAGTTCTTTAGAGGAACTTCCAGAAGCAGTGCAAAAGTTAATTGATACAAATAATAGCGTACTTGTAGGACGAAGTGGTACAACAGCATTCGTTTCTTTAGCAGACGAAGCAAAAGAGAAAGGCGTTATTTTCACAGATATCGTTACAGCTGCAACTGAGCATGCTGAACTCTTACAAAAGTATTTAATGAAAGATGGCGTGAAAGTAAATGAGCATCGCTTAACAGCACTTCATGCTGCATTAATCAACGGCGGTGCATTTGTATATGTTCCGAAAAACGTTGTTCTTGAAACACCACTTCAAGCTGTATTCTTGGTAGACGGCGAAGAAGCAAACGTATATAACCACGTATTATTCGTAGCTGATGCCAACAGTTCTGCAACATACGTAGAAAATTACGTAGCAAACGAAACTGTTACAGGTATTGCAAACATCGTGGCAGAAGTAATCGTAGAACAAGGTGCACAAGTGAAATTTGGTGCGGTTGATCTATTAGCAAAAGATGTAACATCTTACGTGAACCGCCGCGGCGTTGTAGGACGGGATGGACGTCTTGAGTGGGCATTAGGCCTTATGAATGACGGAAATACAATTTCAGAGAACGTAACGAACTTAATGGGAGACGGATCATTTGCTGATACAAAAACAGTAACAATTGGCCGTGGTAACCAAACACAAAACTTTACAACAAAAGTTGTTCACTTCGGTAAACACTCTGAAGGATTCATTTTAAAACACGGTGTACAAAAAGATAGCGCAACATCTATCTTTAACGGAATTGGTAAGATTGAACACGGTGCATCTAAATCAAATGCACAACAATCTTCTCGCGTTCTTATGTTAAATGAAAAAGCACGCGGTGATGCAAACCCAATTCTTTTAATTGACGAAGACGATGTAATGGCAGGGCACGCAGCTTCTGTAGGCCGCGTAGATCCACTGCAACTATACTACTTAATGAGCCGTGGTATTCCGAAGCAAGAAGCAGAACGTTTAGTCATCCATGGATTCTTAGCACCTGTAGTAAATGAGCTTCCAATTGAAGGAGTAAAAGCGCAGCTTGTTGAGGTAATTGAAAGGAAAGTTCGCTAATGAATATTCATGAAATACGCAAACAGTTTCCAATTCTTGATCAAAAGGTGAACGGCAAACAACTTGTATATTTCGATAGTGCAGCAACTTCTCAAAAACCAATTCAAGTCATTGAAACGTTAGAACGTTACTATAAAGAATACAATTCTAACGTGCATCGCGGTGTTCATACGCTCGGTACGAAAGCTACCGATGCGTATGAAGGTGCACGTGAGAAGGTTCGCAAGTTTATTAACGCGAAATCAATGGAAGAAATTATTTTCACGCGCGGAACAACAACTGCATTAAATACAGTAGCTGCAAGCTATGGCCTGGAAAATGTAAAAGAAGGCGATGAAATCGTCATCTCATACATGGAGCATCATAGTAATATTATTCCGTGGCAACAAGTTGCGAAGAAAACGGGCGCAACTTTAAAATACCTTCCGCTTCAGCAAGACGGAACAATCTCATTAGAGGATGCTCGTCAAACAATTACACCGAATACAAAAATCGTTTCTATTATGTATGTGTCTAACGTACTTGGAACGATTAATCCTGTAAAAGAGATTGCAGAAATCGCTCATCAAAATGGTGCAATCATGGTCGTTGACGGTGCACAAAGTACACCTCATATGAAAGTGGATGTACAAAATTTAAACTGTGATTTCTACGCATTATCCGCTCATAAAATGTGCGGGCCTACAGGTGTCGGCGTATTATATGGTAAGAAAGAATTGCTAGACAATATGGAGCCAATTGAATTTGGCGGCGAAATGATTGATTTCGTAGACTTACAAGATTCTACGTGGAAAGAGCTTCCGTGGAAGTTTGAAGCAGGTACACCGATTATCGGTAATGCGATTGGACTTGGAGCGGCAATTGATTTCCTAGAAGAAATCGGTCTTGATAATATTGAAAAGCATGAACATGAATTAGCGCAGTACGCTTTAGAAAGACTATCAGAAGTAGATGGCGTTACAATTTATGGACCAAAGCATCGTGCTGGTCTTGTTACATTTAATATTGATGAAGTACATCCGCATGATGTGGCAACAGTATTAGATGTAGAAGGCATTGCGGTTCGCGCAGGACACCACTGTGCACAGCCGCTTATGAAGTGGTTAAAAGCTTCTTCTACAGCACGTGCAAGCTTCTATTTATATAATACAAAAGAAGAAATTGATACATTTGTTGAAGCGCTAACGAAAACAAAGGAGTATTTCACAAATGTCTTTTAATAATTTAGATACGTTATATCGTCAAGTTATTATGGATCATTATAAGAATCCTCGTAACCATGGCGTGTTAGAAGATAGTGTTACAGTTAACTTAAACAATCCAACTTGCGGCGATCGTATTCAACTTACGATGAAAGTAGAAGAGGGAATTGTGAAAGAGGCGAAGTTTGAAGGAGAAGGTTGTTCCATCTCCATGTCTTCAGCTTCGATGATGACGCAAGCAGTAAAAGGAAAGAAAATTGAAGAGGCAATTAAGCTTTCTAAAATTTTCTCTGACATGATGCTAGGAAAAGAGTATGATGACAGCGTAGATTTAGGAGATATTGAAGCATTACAAGGCGTATGCAAGTTTCCAGCACGTATTAAATGTGCAACATTAGCTTGGAAAGCGTTAGAAAAAGGCTTAAACGAAGATAAGTAATGTTACAGGTTCCTAAACACGAGGTTATCTAAGGAGGGACATACCAACATGGCGAAGAAACTGCCAGATATCGGCGATTATAAATATGGTTTCAAGGATAAAGATGTTTCGATTTTCCGTGCTGGACGCGGTTTAACAAAAGAAATCGTTGAAGAGATTTCACGTATGAAAGAAGAACCACAGTGGATGTTAGACTTCCGTTTAAAATCACTGGATAAGTTCTATGAAATGCCAATGCCACAATGGGGCGGCGATTTAAATGACCTAGATTTCGATGAAATTACGTACTACGTAAAACCATCTGAGAAATCTGAGAAGTCTTGGGATGAAGTACCTGACGAAATTAAAGCGACATTTGATAAATTAGGTATTCCAGAAGCTGAGCAAAAATATTTAGCTGGTGTATCTGCACAGTACGAATCTGAAGTTGTATACCACAACATGAAAGAGGACCTAGAAGATCTAGGAATCGTCTTCAAAGATACAGATAGCGCATTAAAAGAGAACGAAGATATTTTCCGTGAGCATTTCGGAAAAGTAATCCCACCAACTGACAACAAATTCGCAGCATTAAACTCTGCAGTTTGGTCTGGTGGATCATTCATCTACGTTCCAAAAGGTATCAAAGTTGATACACCACTTCAAGCGTATTTCCGTATTAACTCTGAGAATATGGGACAATTCGAGCGTACGCTTATTATTGTAGACGAAGGCGCACACGTACACTACGTAGAAGGTTGTACAGCTCCTGTTTACACAACAAACTCACTGCATAGTGCAGTAGTAGAAATCATCATTAAGAAAGATGCATATTGCCGTTATACAACAATCCAAAACTGGGCGAACAACGTATACAACCTAGTTACAAAACGTGCTGTTTGTGAAGCGAACGCAACGATGGAATGGATTGACGGTAACATCGGATCTAAATTAACGATGAAATACCCAGCAGTTATCTTAAAAGGCGAAGGCGCTCGTGGTTTAACATTATCTATCGCGATTGCTGGTAAAGGCCAACACCAAGATGCTGGTGCGAAAATGATTCACTTAGCACCAAACACATCTTCAACAATCGTTTCTAAATCGATTGCGAAACATGGTGGTAAAGTAACGTACCGTGGTATCGTACAATTCGGACCAAAAGCGACAAACTCTCGCTCTAACATCGAATGTGATACGTTAATCATGGATAACCAATCTACATCTGATACAATTCCTTACAACGAGATCAAAAACGATCACGTTTCACTTGAGCACGAAGCGAAAGTATCAAAAGTATCAGAAGAACAATTATTCTACCTAATGAGCCGCGGTATCTCTGAGCAAGAAGCTACAGAAATGATCGTAATGGGCTTCATTGAGCCATTCACTCGCGAACTTCCAATGGAATACGCAGTTGAAATGAACCGTCTAATCAAGTTTGAGATGGAAGGTAGTATCGGTTAATTTAAAAGTAGAAGCGCCCTGTTTACAGGGCGCTTTTTTAATTGGATGCAAATATATCAATCGTTGCTCCCGATATATCGGTGTTATTTTTGAAATACCGGTGCTTCGACACGATATAAAGACCTTGCGACGATGTTGGACATGTGAAAAGCCGCTGAAAAACTATCTAGTTTGAGTAAGGGGAAAAATTTTATCAATATACAAAAATTGAGATTACATGATATAATTTTTAAAAAAAGGAGGTGAGTATTTTAAAAGTTCTAAACCATGTTGAAGGAATAAAATTACTAGTATGTTTATTAGTTGGTTTATGTACTATTAATTATTCGTTTATTTCCTTCGCTGAAACATAAACAAGTAATTTAGCTGATGCAACAAAATTATTCTAAAAAAGGAGTTGAGTTTTTTGAAAATTACAAAAAATAT